>JAQUWF010000002.1 GCA_028692975.1 Lachnospiraceae bacterium | reverse complement strand
TATTTAGCAAAATTTTCTTTTTTGCTACCATTTATATCTTGTTACAAGTGTGCAAGGAAAAATTTTCAAATACGGAGCCATATGACCATTCTGAAATTTTTTTGATGCTGATTCCGATTTCATCGATCTTTATTATGTTTACATTCATTGCCATAGGTGAAACAGCGTCTTTTACGTCGCCCATTAATTATATGGTAACAGCCTGTGCAGTTTTTCTGCTTCTGCTCAACCTTCTTGTCTTTGGAATCAATCAACATAATCAAAAAAAGAGCCGGGAGTTCACCGATATGCAGCTACTGCTTCAGAGGGAATCCGATTCAGTTGAATACTACGAAATGCTTGTTTCACAAAATGAAAATCAGAGCATTTTAATTCACGATATAAAAAAGCATTTGCAGTCTATCCAACTACTTAACGAAAAAAAAGCTCCTGATAAAATCAATACTTATATACAACAGCTTATGGAATCTTCTGCCTTAAAAGAGACTTCACGAATCTGCGATAACGAAATGCTCAACGCAATTCTCTGCCGCTATCAACGGCAGTGCAATGATAAGCATATCGCTTTTCTCTCAGACATCAGAAGCAATACTGTCGAAAATATTTATCAGCACGACCTAACATCATTGTTCTGCAATTTACTGGATAACGCAGTGGAATCCGCCGAAAACATCCCTGACTCTTTTATTGAACTTACAGTACAAAAAAAAGAAAATTCACCTTTTATCATTATTATAGTCATAAATTCCTGCCAAAACGCCCCTGTGTACGGCCAGGATAGATTTCCTGTCTCCCATAAAGCAACCAAAGGCATACATGGCTTCGGAATCAAAAGCATAAAAAAAGTCGTGAAACAATATCATGGAAATTTGCAAATGTATTATGATAACGAATCCGGTACTTTCCATACAATCATAACCTTAAAACAAGAATTGTCAAAAAATTAGGCAACCACATTTTTATGCGATTGCCCTTTTTTGCGCATTTCTGTATGGATTGAAATTGTTTTGTACCTCTAAAAGTAAAGCAACCTCAAGCGGTGTTGTCACTTCACCGAATGTTACGGCCCGCATACCCCCTCACCCCCGGAACGGCGGGTGTCCCCCACAACCCCCACCCCTTTCGCGCCCTCACCTCTTTCCCGCCCTCAACGCACAGCCGCGGCATGGGGGCTGCCCTGTGGTTTTCGAACATCAGCGCAGGGGGTTTTAGCAAGACTTAATAAAATAGCGCCGGTACTTGATGATGAAATCGGGTCCACAAGACCCGATTTCAAAACCACCTGAGCAGCGTTTGCATCAGCAAACGGTGCGAATGTGGTTGGTTCATCAAGAACCGACGCTATTTTATTTAGACTTGCTTAACCCCCGTAGCGGTTCGAAAATCACAGGGCAGCACCCATGCCGCGGCGTCCCCATTCCTCTACTTAAACTGCATCTGATACAACCCGGCGTAAACACCACCCGCCGCCAACAACTCCTCATGCGTCCCCTGCTCCGCAATGCCATCTTCCGTAAGCACCAGAATCCTCTGCGCATTGCGAATCGTAGACAACCGATGGGCGATCACAAACGTAGTCCGGTTCTTCGCCAGTTTCTCCAAAGAATCCTGCACCACCTTCTCACTCTCATTATCCAGCGCCGAAGTCGCCTCATCAAAAATCAATACCGGCGGATTCTTCAAAAATACCCGGGCAATGGATAGCCTCTGCTTCTGTCCGCCAGACAATTTCACGCCCCGCTGCCCGATATCCGTGTCATAGTCCTCTTCCATATTCATAATAAACTCATGGGCATTGGCAAGCTTCGCAGCGCGAAGCACTTCCTCATCCGTAGCCCCCGGCCTGCCATACCGGATATTCTCCATAATAGTCCCTGCGAACAGATACACATCCTGCTGCACGATACCCACATGCTTACGCAGATCATCCAGACAAATATCCCGGATATCCACACCATCCAGCGTAATAGCCCCATCACTCACATCATAAAACCTTGGGATCAGACTGCACAGCGTAGTCTTGCCCGCACCGGAGCTTCCCACCAGAGCAATATATTCCCCAGCCTTCACATCCAGATCCACATGGCTCAACACCTGCTCCTCGTGCTCCTCGTAGCGGAAAGAGACATCACGGAACACAATATCCCCCTTCACCTGCTCCTGACAGATAGCACCCGGTCTGTCCTGAATATCCGGCGCAATCGACATCATTTCCTGAAAACGCACATAACCACTGTAGCCATTCTGGAACTGCTCGGTAAAATTCACCAGTTTCTTCACAGGCTCCGTCAGATTATTAATATACAAAAGGAACGTCACCAGATCCCCCACCGGCATCTCGCCGCCGGTAATCAAAAGCGCACCAGCCACCATAACTGCAACAGTGATCATGGTCGTAAGTGCATTCATGCCCGAATTATAAGCACCCATATACTGATAACTTTTCTTCTTGGCATCCACAAAGCGCGCATTCCCCGCCTTGAACTTCTTCATCTCCGTCTCTTCATTACCAAAAGACTTGACCACACGGATGCCAGAGAGACTGTCCTCGATCTGACTGTTAATATCCGCGATCCTTGCACGGTTGTTCACAAAAGCCTGCTTCATCTTGCGGTTAAAATAAATCGCATACACAATCAAAAACGGCACGAAAATCAGTGCCACCAGAGCCAGTTTCCAGTTCACCACCGCCAGGATAGAAAATGCCCCGACGAATTTGATCACAGAAATGCTCAGATCCTCCGGACCGTGATGCAGCAGTTCACTGATATCAAACAGGTCGCTGGTAATACGGGACAACAGATGCCCCACCTTCTGATTGTCATAAAATGCAAACGATAATTTCTGGAAATGCCCGAAAATCTCATTTCGCATGTCATGCTCGATCTTGGCACCCATAATATGTCCGTAATACGCAATATAAAAATTACAGAACGCCTCCAAAAGCACCAGGCCGATCATGGCCACACCCAGTTTCATAATTAATGTAAAGGCTTCTTCCCCAGGCATGTTGATCACATGATTTGTGATATAACGCACAAGGAGGGGTATCACCAGCGTGATACCCGCTCCTACAATGGCGAAAAACATGTCTGAGAGGAACAGCCCAAGATATGGCTTATAATAAGTAGCCAGATCCCTCAGCTTCGTTTTCATAATATTCTCCCTCTTCACTTACTTCTCATCTACAGATAAGACTCAACCTGTTCTCTGGTGGGCAGGGCATCGATAGCACCCTTTCTCTGTACGCAGAACCAACCTGCGATATTGCCATAGTTCATAGCCTTCTCCAGAATATCCATAGACAGGTCATCCCTGGTCACGACACCCTGCAGCAGCAGGCTTGCCATGAAGCCGCCCCAGAATGCATCGCCCGCTCCGGTAGCGTCCACCGCCTCAGCCTTGCGGCCTGCTACTTCTCTGGTTTCTCCATTATAATAACATCTTGCCCCTTTGGAACCCAATGTCTCAATAATCGTTGCAATACCGTACTCCTTCATGACGTTGAACAGATTGTCCTCACCGCCCAGAAGTTCCGCCTCTTCCTCAGAAATCTTCAGAAGATCCACGTAAGGAAGCACTTCTTTGTATTTGACCATGGCTGCTGCCTCGTCACCGTCCCAGATAAAGTCACGGTAATTAATATCAAAGCTGACCACCTTGCCCAGATCATGAGCCATCTTCATAGTGTATCCAGCAGTTTCCGCAATGGGGCCGCCGCCGAAAGACAGGGAACCTGCCACATGCAGGAACTTGGTCTGGCTCATAACCTCTTCTGTAATGTCCTCTTTGTATAGGAACATATCCGCACCCGGCTTGCGCACGAACGTAAAGGTACGCTCTCCGTCCTCATATAACGTAACGATCGCCATGGTGGTCACGGCCTCCTTGGTCGGCTCCTTACACAGGGGCTCCACATTATTTTCTTTTAATGTGTCCATAAGGAATTCGCCGAAGGCGTCATCGCCCACCTTGCCGTAAAATGCCGTATCCAGACCATTTCTGGCTACAGCAATAGTCGAATTCATAGGTGCGCCGCCCGCTTTGCGGATATAGCTGTAGGGCTCACTGCCCGGGATAAAGTCAATTAATAATTCTCCTAATCCAATTAAATCCATATTCATTCCTCCCTTTATGACCGACAATGCTTTCACCTCATCGCATCATTTCCGTATCAATTATTACTCTAATACTATTATGGTCGCATGATTTTGTCAAACGTTTTATCCTAGAGTGATAAACATTCGTCAAAACAAAAACACCCGCCGCCAGCCTCTATCAGCTGTCACGACGGGTGCTTTCTTTTCCGCAACCTTAAGAATTACTCTGATCTCCGGTTTTCATGTAAAAACTGATCAGATATAATCCGGCTAAGCCTACCAGTCCATAAATGATTCTGGACAGTGCAGACATATTTCCGAAGAAAAATGCCACCAGATCCCAACGGAATAAAGCGATGAGACCCCAATTGATAGCGCCGATAATGGTTAAGGTTAATGCAGTACAATCTAATGCTTTCATAAAAGATTCCTCCTTTTTTGCATAGTATGTACTACATTTTCCATTTTATTCATTCCTATTGATATCATGCGCAGTAACTTTTTTCTATAACAATGCTTGTCTTTATGCCAGCTGTGTTGCAATGGTTTCCGCCAGTTTCTCCAGCGGTGTATCATCATGCAGGGCAGACTTGATGGTAACGGTATCCATAATCTCCATTTCCTTCATCTCTTCCAACATAGCACGCATCTGTTTGCCTGCGGTCACCGCCCAGGTGCCGTTTTCCAGGATGGCTACGGTACGCTTCTGTACGTTCAGTGCCTTCATATCCGTCAGGAAATTCTCCATAACCGGGTAAATACCGCCGTTGTATGTGGGTGCTGCCAGCACAATATGGCTGCAGCGGAAGCACTCAGCGATCAGTGTAGACACATGGGTGTTGGACACGTCATACATAGCGATGTTCTGTACGCCCTTTTGTGCCAGCAGGTTCGCCAGTTGATTGGCGGCTGCCTCTGTGTTGCCGTACATGGATGCGTAAGCGATCATGACTGCCTTGTCTTCCGGTTCGTAGGTGCTCCATTTGGTATATTTATCCAATATATAGCCCAGGTCACTTCTCCAGATTGGACCATGGAGCGGGCAGATCATCTGGATATCCAAGGTGGCCGCCTTTTTCAGCAGATTCTGGGTCTGCACACCATATTTGCCTACGATATTGGTATAATATCTGCGGGCGTCATCCAGCCAGTCACGGTCAAAATCGATCTCATCATTGAACAGATTGCCGTTTAATGCGCCGAAGGTACCAAAGGCATCCGCGGAAAACAATGTTTTCGTGGACGCATCATAAGCCACCATAGCCTCCGGCCAATGCACCATAGGTGCCATCACGAAGGTAAGTTCATGCTTTCCTGTCTTTAAGGTATCCATCTCTTTTACCACAACAGAATTCCCGGAAAGGTCATATTCAAAAAACTGTCCGATCATCTGGAAAGTCTTGGCATTGCCCACTATCTGTACTTCCGGGTAGCGCAGCAGGATATCGCCGATCACGGCACAATGATCCGGCTCCATATGATTCACCACCAGATAATCCAGTTTCCGTCCGTCCAGCACGCCCGCTACATTTTCCAGGAACTGTCCACGCACGGCATCGTCTACTGTGTCCAGCAGCACGGTCTTCTCATCTAACAGCACATACGAATTATAAGATACCCCTCTTGGAATCGGAAAAATATTCTCAAAAAGTGCCTTTCTTCGGTCATTTCCACCGACCCACACCAGATCCTCTGTAATATTTCTTGTACACTGCATTTCCTTATCCTCCTCTTATTAGATTGCAAACTGACTATTATACAGTTCTGCATAAAATCCATTTGCCTGCAGCAATTCTTCATGATTGCCCTGTTCCATTATATTGCCATCCCGCATGACCAGGATCTTGTCCGCCTCCTGTATGGTGGATAAACGATGGGCCACGATAAAGCTGGTCCGTCCCTCCATAAGTCTGGCGAATGCATTCTGTATATGCAGTTCGGTTCGCGTATCAATGGATGAAGTCGCCTCATCCAAAATCAGCATAGGCGGCTTGCACAGCATGACTCTGGTAATACACAGCAGCTGCTTTTGTCCCTGGGACAGACTGCCTCCATCCTCTGCGATAAACGTGTCATACCCCTGGGGCAGACGCTTGATAAAACTGTGTGCATGGGTCGCCTTCGCCGCCTCAAGTACTTCTTCGTCGGTGGCTCCCGGCTTGCCCATAGTAATATTATCCCGGATAGTCCCCGCTTTTAACCAGGTTTCCTGGAGTACCATACCGTAATTCTCCCGGAGATTATGGCGGGTCATATGGCGAATATCTGTGTCATTGACTGCGATGGTGCCCTTATTCACATCATAAAAACGCATAAGCAGATTGATAATGGTGGTCTTGCCGCAGCCTGTGGGACCTACGATAGCGATCCTCTGGCCCGGTTTGACCTCCAGATTAAAGTCTTCAATCAATTTACGGTCCGGCACATAAGAGAAATACACATGTTCCAGTTCCACGCTGCCGTCCGCCTGAAGATCATGTACGGCATCCGGTGCGTCCGGTATCTGCGGCTCCTCCTCGATAAGTTCGAAGATACGGTTCGCGCAGGCCAGCGCATTCTGCAGTTCCGTGACCACGCCGGATATCTCGTTGAAAGGCTTTGTATACTGGGTGGCATAACTGAGCAGACAGGTCAGCTGACCGACGCTCAATGTCCCGCCTATAGCTGCCAGTGCTCCAGCAAGACCAACGCCCGCATATACTACCGAATTCACGAACCGGGTGGACGGATTCACCAGAGAGGAATAAAAGACTGCCTGGAGCGAGCATTCCTGCAAGCGGTCGTTAATTTCACAGAAGCGTTCCTCCACCTTCTCCTCCTGTCCAAACGCCTGCACCACCTTCTGATTCCCGATCATTTCATCGATAAAAGCCGTCTGCTCCCCACGGGTCTCGGACTGTACCTTGAACATGGAAAAAGTCCGCTTGGCAATAAAGCTTGCCACAAACAGTGACAGGGGCGTAATGCATACCACCACAAGGGTAATGGTCACATTCACCGTGAGCATGATCACCAGCGTTCCTGCAATGGTGATCAGTCCCGTAAATAACTGGGTAAATCCCATGAGCAGACCGTCCGCAAATATATCCACATCCGCGATGACGCGGCTGACGATCTCCCCATAAGAATGGGCGTCAATAAATTTCAGCGGAAGGATCTCGATCTTGTCAAAGGCTTCCTGCCGCATATCCCGCACCACATGATAGGTGATGCGATTGTTGCTGATATTCATGACCCACTGGAAAAATGCAGTGATCAAAACCACCACCCCGATCTGGGTCAGTATGCGCCAGATCGCTGTAAAGTCCACCTTGCCCGGCTCCAGTATCCGGTCCACCGCATTGCCGATAAGTACTGGCACGTATAAGGTGGCCGCCACAGTCACCAGCGCAGCCAATATGGACAGTGTCACCAGCGGCCAGTATGGTTTGATTCTCTGCAGGACTTTTTTCAGGGTGTCCTTCCGGTCCGCACGGTTTTTCGCTTTCTTTGTATTAGGCATGAGCGGCCACCCCCTTTGCTGCATGGATCTGGGAATTATAAATCTCCCGATACACCTCACAGGATGCCATAAGCTCTTCATGAGTGCCAGATCCGGCGATACAGCCATCGTCCAGAACCAGGATCAGATCCGCGAACTGTACCGTAGCGGCACGCTGGGATACGATAAACACCGTGGGTGCATCCTCCATATCCCGGATCGCCCGGCGCAGCCTTGCATCCGTGGCAAAATCCAGCGCCGAAGCACTGTCATCCAAAATCAATATCTCGGGCTTTTTGATTACCGCCCGGGCGATGGTCAGACGCTGCTTCTGACCGCCGGACAGATTCTTACCGCCCTGATCCACAAAAGCATCCAGCCCCTCTTCTTTTTTATCTACAAATTCTTTCGCCTGAGCGATGGTGAGCGCCTCCATAAGTTCCTCGTCGGTGGCATTTTCTCTGCCCCACTGCAGGTTCTCACGGATCGTCCCCTTGAACAAAATGGCTTTCTGTAAGACCACACCCACCATATCCCGCAGGGTATCCAGCGGATAATCATCGATATCCACGCCCTCTAAGAGCACCTGCCCCTTTGTGGCGCGGTAAAATCTTGGTATGAGATTCACCAGTGAGGATTTGCCGGAGCCTGTTCCGCCAATGATACCTACGGTCTGCCCGCGATTCACGCGGAAATTCAGATTCGTCAGGGATTCTGCCCCTGCATTTTTATAGGTCAGGCACACATCACGGAATTCAACAACAGGCGCATGTTCATTCTGTTCTGCCATTTTTGCTGCTGTATCTTTCGCCGCAGCTGCCGTCTGCTGTCTGGTCAGCACCTTGGTCGGCTCAATCTCAAAGACACTCTCGATACGGTTGGCACAGGCCAGTGCCTTGGTCATGGTCACCACCAGATTGGCGAACTTGATCAGCTCCACCAGGATCTGTGCCATATAGTTGACCAGTGCCACCACGGCACCCTGGGTCAGCGCCCCAGACTCCACGCGCAGTGCTCCGGTCCAGATCAGGATCACTGTTGCGCCATTGATAATAATATAAGTCACCGGATTCATCAGCCCGGAGAATTTGCCGACGAATTTCTGGATACGGGTCAGGACATCATTCTTAGCACGGAAATTCTCCTGCTCCTCCTCTTCTTTATTAAAGGCACGGATGACTCTCGCCCCGGTAAGATTTTCTCTCGTGGCGCCAAGCACCGCGTCCAGGCTGGCCTGTACCTTTTTATACAGGGGAATGCTGATGAGTATAATCGCAAAAACCACCACGAACAGTACCGGTATGGTCACCACGAAGATCATAGCCGCTTTTACATCCACCGTAAAAGCCATGATCATGGCACCAAAAACGATAAAGGGCGAACGCAGGAACAGGCGAAGCGTCATATTCACGCCGGACTGCACCTGATTCATATCACTAGTCATGCGGGTGATCAGTGTGGACGTCCCCGCCGTGTCCATTTCCGTAAAGGACAGATTCTGGATATGATGGAACAGGGCCTGCCGCAGATTGGTGGCAAAGCCTACCGCTGCCTTGGCCGCAAAGTACTGGGCCGTAATAGAACAAATCAGCCCCACCGCCGCCAGTCCCACCAGTGCCAGCACCAGCTGCATGACCAGTGTTTTGTTCTCATAGCCGATGCCCCAGTCGATCATATACGCTACCACCAGCGGTACGAACAACTCCAAAATAGCCTCCAGCATCTTAAAAAGAGGGGCCAAAATACTTTCTTTTGTATAGTCCTTCAAATAGATCAATAACTTTCGCATGTATCTCTCCTCATACTCTTTGCGTACCCACGGATTACTTGTCACGCTGCGACCCTGGTACTTAAAAAATTATAGTATAATTACCGCCAAAATGCAATGTAAGTCTTGCGGTTTGGCCGGAAAAGGACTAAAATAAAAGAAAAAGTGACGGAGGTATTTGTTATGGGCGACAACATGGGAACTATCGTGAAATTATCTGATTTGGTAACCGATCCCAGTCTGGGAAAACGTATGGACCGCTGGTATGAAGAAGCAAGTATCACAGTTTACAAAAAGGACGACACACTTACACTGGTAGACACCAAAGGGAAATCACAGGGTGAGTACACGCTGGATTCTCTCATTGAAGAATTCGAGTTCGAGAGTGCAAACAGTCACGTTGCAAAAAGATGTTCCGAAGACATCTGATTTTCCTATATCCAAACCCCGGCTATATTTGAAATAACGGATGCGAAACCGATTATTTCAAATATAGCCGGGGTTTTTCATTCTTCCTGACTGGAAGCATTCTTCCGCGCATAATGTGCCATCTGTATGGCATCTTCTATTTCCAGATCTTTTTCGCCCGCCAGAGATTCCAGGTGATGGGTCAGTTCGTGAAGCAGGGTCTCCCGCATCTTTTTTTGCAAAAATTTCTGACCTGCACCGCCGTAGACTGCCATGAAAGAACCGTAGTACAACACTACATAGCGTCCAAGTCCGTACTGTCTATGATATTCTCCCATAATAAAGAGATCGTTATCCCTGCTTTGGGGATGAAGTCTGGCATCCTCCCTGGCCATAACGCCGCCGTTTAGTTCCACATAATATTTCTCCGGCACAGCCTCGGCCAGTTCTATGAGCATGTCCTCAAATTCTTCAAATGTTACCATCCAAGCCTCCCATCTATCAGCAATTATAAGCCATCTGGAAATAATTCTTCAAATGTTTCCGCCGCATACCGGGATACCCGCTCCTGCAGCTGTTCATAGGTATCCAAAAGTTTCTGGCCCTCCTGGGTCAGTGCACTGCTGCCGCCGTCTACTCCTCCATGCTGCCGATTCAGCAGCTTGCACCCCATCTGCTCCTCCGCCCGGTTCATGATAAACCAGCCCTTGGTGTAGGACAACCCCATCTTCCCGCAGGCTTTTTTCATAGACCCTGTCTGCACCAGCAGTTCCATCAGTTGGGCAATACCAGGTCCGAAAAAGGACTCCTCTTTGTGGATGGTCACCTTTACTTTTACCGTACTCTTTACTTTTTCTGCCAATGAAAATCACCGCTCTTTCCACCAGATTTTTTTACCAGATGAATATCCGTCATGACCATGCTCTTGTCTATGGCTTTGCACATATCGTATATGGTCAATAAAGTAATATGAACACCAGTCAACGCCTCCATCTCCACGCCTGTCTTTCCGTCTATACGTACGGTACAGAAGGCTCGTATGGCGCAGGCTTCCTCCAGCACCTCAAAGTCTACGCTGCATTTGCCGATAGGCAGGGGATGGCACATGGGGATCAGATCCGCAGTCCGCTTCACCGCCATGATCCCTGCCACTCTTGCCACGCCCAGCACATCGCCTTTTTTGACGGTGCCGGACCGGACCGCCTCCAGCACCGCACGGTTCACCCGGATGGTGCCCTCCGCTGTGGCCTCCCTGGCGGTCACCTGCTTTTTTGTCACATCCACCATGATTGCATTTCCATTCCCATCGAAATGTGTCAATTTATTCTCCATAGTCAAACCTCACTTATGCTATTTGCCAAATCCACAGTTTGGGTAAGTACAGACCGGACAGTTCAGGCACAGTCCTCCCTCGCCCATAGCCGATAATTCCTCCAACGTCACCTTATCCTCCGCCATGAGCCGCGGCAGCACCAGATCAAAAATAGTCCGCTTGGCATACATCACACAGCCCGGCAGGCCGATAATCGGGATCTCACCCTTGTAATAAGCCAGCAGAAACATGGCACCCGGCAGCACCGGCGCACCATAGGAAACGATCTCCGCTCCCGTATTTTTAATAGCCAGCGGTGTCTGATCGTCTGGATCCACGCTCATGCCGCCTGTGCAGAACACCATCTGGGCACCGGATTCGATCTGGCGCAGGATCTCTTTCGTGGTCTCCTCCGGTTTATCATCCAGAATCTTCTTATCCAGTATTTCCACCTCAAATTCATGTAATTTATCCACGATAACCGGGGTAAAGGTATCCTGGATACGTCCATGAAAGATTTCACTGCCCGTAGCCAGGATCGCCACTTTTTTCCTGTGGAAGGGCAAAATAGTAAGGATCGGCTCACTTCCGGCTGCCGCCTTCGCCGCATGCATCTTCTCCTCCTGGATCACCAGGGGGATCACCCGCATGCCTGCCAGCTTGTCTCCCTTATGCACCACCGTATTCCCATGCCGGGTAGCGATAACGATCTCGCCCAGACTGTTGACCTTTTGCAGTGCATCCGACCGGATTTTCAAAAGACCGTCACATTCCGCCGACAGTTCTACCTTGCCCTCTTTCGGTTCGGATGCCTGCATGTGACTGCCCTGACAGATCTGCCGCAGCACCTGAGCGCCTTCATTCTCATGGAGCATACCTTCTGTCTTCTCCCAGACGAAAAGATTCTCCTTCCCCACGGACAGCAGCACGGGAATATCCTCCTCCGTCACCACATGTCCCTTGCGAAAGACCGCATCCTTGGTCACCCCTTTGATAATCTGTGTAATATCATGACACAGCACATGTCCTACTGCGTCCTCTGTTCGTATGGTTTTCATGATATGCCTCCTATTCCTGCAAAAGCATCAGGTCCGATTCCGGGAATCCGAAGATCTCCTGAGCACCTATGGGTCTGCTGTCTTTTTCTATGTTTTTTGCCACCAGCCACCAGATCTGTCCCTCTGCGCCCTGCTTCTGCAGCAGGTATTGATGTTCAAAGGGCGTGTCCACGTAGCCTGTTATGGTCATTTCGCTCTGATTGGGGCAGTCCCCGCCTCCTGCCAGAAGGCGGTGCGCGCGAACACCCACATAGCGCACATGCTCCTCGATTTCTCTGGTAAAATGCAGCTGCATATTCCAGTCTTTCACAAAGACCGTATGTGCATCCATGCGCTGGACTTCCGCTATATTCTTGCAGCCGGTCAATTTCGCCACTTCCCGGTAGACCGGGTTCTCAAAGACTTCCTTCGTCTTTCCCGAGTAAATAGAATGCCCCTCCTGGATCACCGTCAGCACCGGACAAAATTTGTAGATCTCGTCCCGGCTATGCGACACCATGACCACCTCACCCGGGAAATCCGCCAGCCACACCAGCAATTCCCGCTGGAGCGTATCCTTCAAATAGCCGTCCATGGCAGAAAATGGTTCATCCAGCATGATCATCTTCGGCTGGGCAAGCATCATGCGGGCCAACGCTACACGCTGCTGCTGGCCGCCGGAGAGTTCTCCCGGTAAATGTTTCTCCAGCCCCTGCAGCTGATACTGGACAATTTGCTCCCGGACCCTTTGTTCCTTCTCCGCTTTCTTTCCTGATAACACACAGGCCAGATTCTGCTCCACAGTCATAGTGGGAAACAGGGCGTAATTCTGGAAAAGGTACCCGATCTTTCTCTGCTGGGGCGGCAGGTTGATCTTCTTTTCCGAATCAAAAAGCACCTGGTCATCCAAAACGATGCGCCCTTTATCCGGCCTCTCCACCCCGGCGATGCATTTGAGCGTCATACTCTTTCCGCAGCCGGAAGCCCCCAGAAGCCCCATGCGCATATGGTCACCGGAGAATTGCACCCGCAGGGAAAAATCCTTTATTCTTTTTGTGATATCAACTTCTATAGACATATTCTATACCTGTAGCTGTTCAGTACCTGACCAGTTACCTATACCTTTCTGACTCAGATTACCAGCGGTGTACCTGTTTCATTTTCTTTCCACTGACCAGATTCATGATAAAAATAATCACAAAGGCGATGAGCATGATCACCACCACCCAGAATCCCGCCGTTCCATAATCCCCATTCTGGATGACCATGGCAATGCGCTGGGAAATAGTCCCCGTTTTGCCGGGTATATTGCCCGCCAGCATAGAGGTCGCCCCATACTCACCCATGGCTCTGGCAAAGGTGAGGATCGTCCCTGACACCACGCCCGGACCTGCCGCCGGCATGACCACCTTCCAGAATATCTTCGTCTCGGAAAGCCCCAGTGTCCGGCCCGCGTAGATCAGATTCACATCTACCTGTTCGAAAGCTGCCCTGGCATTGCGGTACATGAGCGGGAAGGCGATCACCGTAGCCGCAAGGATACAGCCAAACCAGGTCTGCACCGCCTTGATGCCAAAGGAATCATAAAGAAAGGCTCCGAAGGGCCGTTTCGTGCTGAACAAAAGCAGCAGGAAAAATCCGGCCACTGTGGGAGGCAGCACCATGGGCAGTGTCAGAATACCGTCCACCACTGCCTTCATGCGTGGTCCTGCCTTGACCACCCGCCGCGCCGCCCAGATCCCCAGAAAAAAGGAGAAAATCGTGGCCACCACACCTGTTTTTAGAGAAATCAGCAGCGGACTCCAGTCCAGTCCCTCCAGAAAAGTCATCACATCTTCCATATGCACCCTCCATTCCAAAACAGGCTGCCGCCACATAATAAATTATGGCAGTAGCCTGTATTCATAGTATACCATGGTCACTAAGCTCGAAATCACCTCGCTAAGTGTCCAGGTATGCATTCGTACTAAGTTCGCAAATACCTCACTAAGTACTCATAGTATACCATTTTTTACTCTACATTGGTATCAAATTTGTATTCGTCGAAGATTGCTTTCGCATCGTTTGATTTCAGGAAGGTAATAAACGTTTTCGCTGCATCTTTTTCTGCGTTGCTTGCCTCTTCGTTATTAATCTGTGCTACCGGATAGATGATATCTCCGGTCAGATCATAGCTTACAGTCTCCAGGATATCGATACTGTCCTGGTATGCATACCAGTCAGAATAATAAATCGTTCCCACCTCATTGGAGCCCTCGGAGATAGCTGCTGCCACAGCGCCTACGTTGGCACATTCATTGATTTCTATGCCGTTAAAACCATCCGAAATCTCCTGGGTTGTAATCGCGGATACATCTTCCACTTCCGGTAAAATCCCCTTATTTACCAGTGCCTGTCTCGTGTATTTGCCGACGGGGACACTGCCGTCTGCGATAGCAAGGCTCTTTGCATGTCCCATGTCTGCCAGACCGGTCACCTCTGTGCCGCTGCCCTTGGAGGTCACCACACACACCTGATTATTCACTACATTCTTTCTGGTCCCGTCTACAACGAAACCTGCCTCCTCCAGAGTGTTCATCTGTTTTTGTGCCGCGGAGAAAAATACGTCACAAGCCGCACCCGCCTGGATCTGCTCCATCAAAGTCCCGGAGCTGTCATAACTGCCTACGATGGTCACATCTGGATTCGTCTCGTTGAATTTTGCGATCAGTTTTTCCATAACCGTATTCAGACTCTTCGCTGCAAACAGGGTAACCTCTGACTTTTCCGCCGGTGCCTTAGTTGCTTCTTCGGTCACTTCCGGAGTCTCAGGCGTCGTCTCCCCGGTTGCTTCTGCCGTTGTATCAGCATTTTCCGTCTTACTGCTTCCACATCCTGCCAGCATACTTACCGCCAGAACAACGCTGCATGTAATTCCAAACCATTTCTTTTTCATAACCATTCCTCCTTTTATTCCTTCCAGTATACCCCAAGCCAAATCGAGTGTCAAACAAATGTAACTCGCTTGTTGTAAAGAAGGGAACCACGGCACAAGCCATGATTCCCTCTACATAAAATCTTTTTATGCCTCTTCGGTTTTGCAAACCATCTTGTAAACGAAGGCAGCCAGTGCAGCGCCAACTAACGGAGCTACGATAAATACCCATACCTGAGATAATGGTGTGGTATTGCCTGTGAATGCAAGCATGATAGCTGGTCCGATACTTCTTGCCGGGTTTACAGATGTTCCGGTAAGCGGAATACCAAGGATATGTACAAAAGCAAGTGTCAGACCAATCACAAGACCTGCAACCGTTGCTGTTTTTGCTTTTGCAGTAACGCCAAGGATCGTAAGTACAAATACAAAAGTAAGTACAACTTCAACCAATACAGCACCGCCCATGTTCAATCTAGCGAAAGATGCCTCTCCGAATCCATTTGCTCCAAGACCTGTCGTTGCAACATCAAGGCCTGCAGATGAACTGATAAAGCACAACAGGATCGCTGCACCCGCGATACCGCCAAGCAGCTGTGATACAATGTAACCAACGAAATCCTTTGCACTGATGCCGCCGTTCAGGAAAACTCCCAGTGAAACGGCTGGATTGATATGACAGCCGGATACATCACCGATGGCATATGCCATAGCTACGATGGAAAGTCCGAAAGCCATTGCGATACCAAGGATACCCAGTTCCCCTCCGATACCTCCTGAGATGGCAGCGGATCCACAGCCAAACAGTGTCAAAACAAGTGTACCAATAAATTCTGCTACGTATTTCTTCATGTCAATTCCTCCCTCATTATGTAAGTAATATAATCACTAAGACTATAATAACACTTTTTGAGCAATTACTCAAGAATAATCTTCCTGCGTTTCCATCTGTTTTCCATTCAGACAGGCTGCTCCATTGTTCACACAACAAATACCATTACTGCTACGCGTTCATATTCTCTTTTGCACCAAACATAAAGATGATTGGCAGAATACATCCGCCCACAATGCCGATAACATTTGAAATGGTGATACCCGCTGATACGATGCTTATGATGTTAGAAACAAGCGAAAAGACAATCAAAACAACGCCTAAAATAAACAATGTTTTTGCTTTTTCCGGAACTTTGCAGTTTTTCACACCCAGAATACCAGTCACTAACTGTATAATAGCCCAGATCAGGGCAATCGCGCTGCCTACCATAAGGATGGTGCTGCCCTTTGCAACCATATCTGCTTCCTCAGCAGTGATATCCAGAGAACCGCCCGCGCTCATAAGAAGTCCGCCCCCTGCCAGTGCCAGTGCATAAATAACGGCACCAATCGCGCCAAAAACGATAAATAAAATACCTACTACCTTTAACTTTCCTGCTCCTTTTACTTCCATTTTAAATCCTCCTGTGATTTTTCTTAGTCTTTATTCGATGCACTTGATAAAAGTGAAAGAACCTTTAAATAAAGCCAGATGACTGTAAATACAAGTCCGTAGGCTGCTGCCCATTCGTATTTCTTTGGCAGACTCTTTTCAACTGTGACTTCGATCGCATCAAAGTCACTGAGTAAGAACAAAGCTGCGATAATAACAAACACAACTCCGCTGACGATGCTGATGGCCGGATTGCCCATTATGTACTGCGCCAGCCCCGCTGTAGCCGGGATGAATCCCAAAACAGCAATACCTATACTGGAAAATATGCTGGTGAAGAACAATGTTTTGAGCACCGCATTGAATTTTTTTGTAATGCGGATAATACGTTTACAATAAAGAAAAAGCATGACCGCCACAATAACGATGGTAATCAAAAGTGCCATCCATGCCAGTTTCGTGTACTGCGCGCCTGTGTAATCGCAGACAAACGACAGGATAAAGCCCTGACTCAGGCAATACAGAGTTCCCGTCACCGGTATGGTAGGCCGGATCAGCCACGCCAACATGGGCGTAATCAAAGTCAGTAATCCTGTACCAAGCACCGCAAGCAACATGATCGGTCCCATATCATTGATATTCGTATATGGATACTTTCCTTTTACCACAAAAAATGCGGCCACACCAACTATGGTCATAAGCAAAAAGAACGCTGTCTTTTTTGCTATTCCGGCATAGGACGCCGCCTTCGCTCCGCCTTCTGCCCGCTCCTGTACCTTGCCCAGTTTTCGAATCACTGGATTTGTCATACGATAAGATGCAAACCCCGAGTTTTGTGCTGCACTGTTCATAAGTCCTCCCCCTGTCCCTTTCAATGATTGTAATCAGATGATTTCATATCAAATTACTCTTCTTGAGTATATACTTTTTTATGATTTAAATCAACCGTTTTAACATTTTAGTACGACACTTGCCTGCAAATGGTAAAATTCCCCAGCAGGTTTTATTATATAGGAAATTCATATTCTTCCCATACAACTTCCGCCTCTTTTCCCCGATGTGCCAGGCCGATGTAGAACGTCTTCCCCTGCATACCCGCATCATACTTTTTATCTTTCACCTGCCGGATTGCTTCCTCCGCAAGTTCGGTCAGATTCCGTGACTCATCTTTTGTATATTTAAATTCCAGTATGAAATGAGGATATTTTCCGGTCAGATTCTTCAGTATAAGATCACTTCTTCCCCTGCCGCTCTCCCGGTTACTCTTAATCTCATACTCCCCATACAGGCAGGAACACATTCCCAACACCATCATATGATAGCTGTTCTTATCCTTCAAATCATGATAGGACGGCAGTTCCAGCAGAATACGGCGGTATGCATCTGCAAATCCTTCCAGTTTTTCCAAACAAAGCGTATCGCCCAGTTGCGACAATTTGCCGCCTGATACTCCCAGATGATGTGCCGTCAGATCTTCGAATGCCCTCCCAACCTCAAGATTCGGAATTCGAATTTTACACAACCCTCTATCCGTTTTTTCTGTCACCGTCACCATCCCGGCATTAATCAATAAGCCCCACAGTGATGCTGTACTTGCCTGTTCGTAAAATGAACTTTCCAACTCCACCTTCGTTGTCACAGTTCCCATCCTAATCAACTGCTCATAGTCTTCTCGAAAGTCGTCTCCGCACCGATCCATAGCATTGCAGATCATGCTGTTTTCGCTGGTATTTATCCAATAGAGATCCAGGTGCTTCCGAAATGCATACATACAGATTGACCAGGGATTATACAGATCCACATGGCCAATGTGGTAGCCATCGTACATCCGCCTAACGTCTTCTGTCAATTCCAGATTATAATAATCCAGAAGTTCCGCTGTCTCTGCCTCTGTGAATCCAAAATATTGAGCGTACTCTGCATCATTGACGGTGCTGACCAGCAGGTTGTTAAGTCCCGAAAAAATATTTTCTTTTGCCACACGCTGGATCCCTGTTAAAAATGCTTTGTCAAGAGATGAATTTCCCTTCAGTGCAGAAGACAATAACTGAGCCAGAATCCCTCTTACTTCTTCATAATAACCACCCACATTTGCTGCTATAAACGGAGTATCATACTCGTCAATCAGCAGGAATACCTTCTGCTCAAAGTACTCTTCCAACACCTGACAAAGTAGCTGGATTGCTCCGGTGATATCATACTTTTTCTGCATATCTCCACTCTTTATCTCCCACAGGTCCTCCAGCAGTTGTTTCACACTTTTCCGGCACGCTGCGGAAACCCGCTCATTTTCCCACGCAAACCGGTACCTTTCGTACTCTGCCATCAGCACATTTACGAGCCATCCCCAAAAGCCTTTTTCCACATCCCCTTTTACATTCAAAAAGGATAAATACACCACTGGATATTGATTCCTGTCTTCCCAGGTCTCCGTCTGCGCAATTGCCGTTCCTTCAAAAATCTTTTCCGCGTCCTTCGTGCAATCCAGGAATTCAGCCATCATAGACATGTTGAGTGTTTTTCCGAACCTTCTCGGACGGGTAATCAAGACAACATTTTCATAAGAATCCAAAAACTGTTCCGCCAGCATGGTCTTGTCCACATAGTAGCCGCCCATCTCACGTAATCTGCGGAAATTCTGTTCGCCGATCGCCAGACCTTTCCCCAGACCCTTTTTCTCCCTGCGGCACCTGCGCCTTTCTACGGAATTCGGACGTCTCAGCTTATCTGTCTTCAGTTCTGCTTCGTGAAAAGACTTGGATTCCAAATTCCCGGATGGAGAACCGGACATTGATTCACACCCCTTTGACGGACAATAACCAGATGCCGTTTCACGAATTACAACCGGATAGGCAGATTCCGTATTCGACATCGTGATATCTCTTCCTACAAATTCATCCATCGAACAGTGAAACACATCGACAATCTTGATCAGCATCCACAAATCCGGGGTACGCTTTCCCACTTCATAGTTGGCATAGGTAGATCTGGAAATCCCCAGCATCCCTGCCATCTGTGTCTGTGTCAGTCCCCTTGCCATCCGGTACGCCGCCAGTCTTTCGTGAAATTCTGTCTTCTCCATAAAACTGCCTCCTCGGAACATTTGTTTTGTTTGTTGTTTTTAGTATATCATACATGCTTTCATTCCGCAACTTTATGTTTCGTTTCGAAACATTTTCATTCTTTAGGGGTATATTTTTATAGCTGAACACTCTCCTATATAAAAAAGAACCATGGCATAAAAACCATGATTCTCTCTTGAAAAACTTCTGTTTTTATAACTGTATACCCTACAGATCCTCCATACATTTCACTGCTTTGGCATACAGCCATCTATGGAGCACCCAGCTTCCTGCCACGGCCGCCACCAGCACAATGCCGATTACCGGAAGCCACATGGTCTTAAAGATCAGGTATAATCCGGCACCGATTCCAAGCAGCGCAGCCACGAACAAAAGCGGTCCCACCGCGGAGCCAAGCAAATGGTTGTTGACTGCGGCGGCATATTCATTCTCCCAGTTCAGTATGGGAGATGAGCAGTCCAGATACGTCTGCACATCATTTCCCATTATCAGAACCGACATGGATAAGATCAGGCTCACCGGAACAAACAGCGGGCTCACCGATAACAGCAGACACGCATAATTCATGATCACAAGAAACGGAAGCGCACCGGCTATGGCCATATACAGCCCGATCCGTGACTTCACCGCCAGCTGTGTCTCCATAGGGACCGGCATGGTCTTCATATACGGGAAATTTTTGCCCTCCCTGGAAATGCAGGTGGATGTCACATGGGTAAAGGCCACCGCCAGCGCCGAGATAAGAAGCACCACACCCAACGCACCGTACCAGATATAGGCTTCGTAGCTTCCAAGCTCCATGTTCCCGATCTCTGTGATTTCCGACATCATTTCCACCAACAGGAAAACACATAGGCCTGCGAACATAACAGTCACGACCAGTGAGAGCAGCACGGACTGCAAAAAGAACACAGGCGTGCGAAACAACAGCTGCCGTTCTTTTCTGGCATAGGCTTTTTTCACGGAACGCTTTGTACGCCCATAGCGCTGAATCGTCTTTTCATCCGCCACTTTCTGTTTTGAACCATGGTGGCCTGTTCGAAGGATTGCCTTCAAATAAAGTTTTTCCGCAATCCATGCATACACTGCCACGATCAGCAGCATCGCCGCGACCAGAAGCAGCAGGGCAAATATTCCGCCTTCCTGCAGACTTCCCACCGCCAGAAAAGTGGTTGGGAAAATGTACTCAAACATGCGTATGATATTGCTGAGGCTTTCCACGGTGGCTTCTATTCCGCCGCCCGCGCTTACGCCCTTCTGCATAAAGTTAAACAGCTGAGGAGCCAGAAACATGATCAGCATAAATATGACGGTGATCGTAGACGCTCTGGCTTCTTTACTTTTCCCAATCTGGATATACCGCATCATAATAATAGAAAGCAGCACCACATAAAAGACCGGTGGAATCGGCAGCAAAAGCGGAACCAGCACGGCAGCCACAAAAGATATGACCGTTCCCCCGGAAGCAATCTGTGCCGCAGCCAGGATCGGTATGCCGATAATCGCCGTAGCCATAACGCAGCTTCTATATATCACCACTGCTTTGGCAAAGGCGATCATACCCGGACGGATAGGCATATGGATCAGCGTTTCATTGTCACCGCTTAAGAAAAACAGGGACAGGGACTTCTGGGCGGCCAAAAAAAGGCAGAGGAGCATGAGCGCCACACAGATCCCCTCATAGGCTAGCGTCTCAAGTCCATCTGCCGCAAATTCTTCAAATATACCCATGCTGAAACGGCCGATGAAAAACATCACAACGCCCGCAAGCACTGTAAGCCCTGCGTATTGCAGGATTCTCTGGACTTTTGGCAGATCCGTATCCACAGAGATAGATCCCATGCCCAGGCTGGCAAACATGCTGCCGCTGCATTTCCGCATAGTTCGTTCCAATAAAAGTAATCTATGCATTTTTCGTAATCTCCATGAATATCGTCTCCAGAGATGTTCCCTCCGGGTAGCGGCCCTTCAGTTCTTCCATAGTCCCTTTAAACACCATCTGGCCGGATACAATCAGACCGATATGGTCACAAAGTTTTTCTGCCACCTCTAATACATGGGTAGAAAAAAGTACTGAATTCCCTGCTGCCGCATGTTCCCGCATGAGTTCCTTTAGGGTAAATGCCGCGTTGGGATCAAGGCCCACCATGGGTTCATCCAGAATCCAGATAGAAGGGTTATGTACCAGGGCCCCCATGATCATGACCTTCTGGCGCATACCATGGGAAAACTCCATAATGGGGCGTTCCAGTACCTCCATGAGATCAAACTTTTCCGCCATATCCGTGATCCGGCTGTTGCGGTCTTCTTCTGATACTTGATAAATATCAGCAATAAAATTCAAATATTCAATCACTTTCAGCCGCAGGAAATTGTCCGGGGTATCCGACACATAGGCAAACTGCTGTTTTGCCCGCAGTGCATCCTTCGTAATATCGAACCCGTTTAATGCAACACTGCCGCTGTCCGGCGAAACAAGACCGGTCATCATTTTGATGGTGGTGGATTTACCGGCACCATTTGGTCCGATAAATCCAGCAATCTCACCGTCATTGATGGTCCATGAAAGATTATCCACGGCTTTTTTCTGGCCGCCTGCATATGATTTTGTCAGGTTATTTAATTCTATCATGTACGCTCCTGCTCTGCTATTATTTTATTTTTCTCAAAAAGACCTTGATGAAAATAAGGGATAATATAACACCTACCACAATAAGTCCAATACCCAGCGGTGCAAACCATCCCGGATAAGTTGATGCCGCACTGGACCAGAATCCCAGGTCTAACAGTTCACATCCTACTCCCAATAAGATAGAAGAGAATCCCGTGGGACGGATCCATCTTTTCATGGACTCCGGTGTGTATTTCCCCGTCATAGAAGCCGAATACGGAAACATAAACCCAAGCAAATTCAAAACTCCTTCAACCACTAAAATAATCGCAATAACATCAAATGCTCCTACATCACCCATACTAATTTCCTCCTAAAATTTTCTTTGTCTGGTTTCTAAGTTACTAACTGCCTGCCTCGAAGCTTTTACTTCTTTCTTTATAGTATCTGCTCCATGGTAAGCGCCCCTGCATCCGGTTGTACGGATATGGAAGCATAATCTGTGATGCCTGCTCCCATATTGGGGTGTTTCTTGGAATATATCTGATCCACTGTGAAGATCAGCAACAACGCCACAGAAAGCGGGATGATGATCTGCAGTTTGATCTTTTTATAAAAATTGTCCAGAAACGGTGCCAGCACATAAACGATAGCCATGCCGCCCACACCGAATACCAGCAAGCCCTCCGCGCAGATACGTCCGTCCAGATTCAGGAAGTAACCGCTGTAATCCCACCATTTCTTTCCATCGTGGGCTATCTCCAGATAATATGCTGTGAAATATTCCACGCATCCGCAGACAATAATCGCTGCAATAAACTCTACCAGCGGATATTTACGGAATTTGTTCAATGCTACCAGGATCAGTATACCGCCGGTTCCGTATATAGGAAGCCACGGGCCGTGGAGCACGCCTCTGTTTACAAATACACCATCCGATACCAGATGCAGGCTGACTTCCCAGAGCCATCCGATCAATGCAAAGGTGAAAAACAACAGAATCAGCGACCACACAGAATAATGGCGCAGGTAATGGGAGGTCTCTGCCTTCTTCCGTTTTTCCTTTTCCGGAACCGTAAAGAGTCTGCTTGGATAGCTGGAACCATCTATGTAGGACTTGAAGGACCGGATCTTCAACTCATCGACCTGTTCCTTCTCATAAGCCTGTTCCATAGCGTCATTAAAAATAACCACGCCAAATACATTGGCGATAAATCCCATGATACCTTTTCTCTTCTCAACAGGAACCTGTTCCTCCTGCATCAAGTCATATACATCCTGATATTTCTCACGCAGCAGTTCCTCTGAAGCCTTCTCATACAAGTATGTATCATTAAGACCTTCAAAACCTGCGATACGATTTTCAATCCCCTGCTGGCGCAGATCATGGTAATATTCTGCGTAGACAGCCGTCTTGTATGGTTTTGCGAAAAACAGGTTAGAAATACCAAGGGTAACCACACCCAGAATATTCCACCCCACGAACGTTACATCCAGCACGAAACACTCCCATTTATGTCCATTCATGAGTTTTCGGGAAAGATTGATGGCTTCCCTCGCCTTCAGAGACGGATTTTCCGCCAGAATATAGGGAACCATGGCATAGGAATAACTCTTGATCACACCGCCTACGATAGTCAGCGTCCACAAAGACTGGAAAATGATCATCACCAGCATATCCCAGGCTACCTGTGTCCACTTTTTTACTTTAACCAGGAAAAGCAGTTTGGACGGCGGTATTTTTTTATAAATACGGCTTTCCAGAAAAACCCTGTTTTCTAAGACAACCAGGATATTTGAAAAGAACATCCATACCAGCACCATCAAAATACAACTGCATATGATAAAAATCATCATGGCGATGTTGTGGGAATGGCTGACTGAATTAATGGCAGAAAGTATGGTAATATATACGGATCCCGATGTGACTGCGTTTACAGCACCAGCCAGCACACCGCGAGTGCGTCCCAATACTTTGGAGGCATTCGGATCCTGGGATTTCTCCTGTGCCGCCTCTTTCAATGCCTCAGCATTGGCCTTGCTCTCATCCATATTGCCATATAAAGCTTCCCGGATAACCTGGCTGGAATCCAGCGACAGAGACGTGGTCGTACCACTCTCATCCACCGTGCCGCCTGTCTCTGTTTCCGGTGTGATACTTGTCGTAAGGAAGTTTGTTGAATTGTCCACCCCGCTGCCCAGCAGGGAAACAACCACACAGATCAACACCAATAGCGCATAATGCCCTTTCAGGACATGTTTGGCGCTCTTTTTCCACTCACTTCTTTTCCTCATAGTTCGTCCTCGTTCTACTTTTTTTGTTTTTTTTGCATGAAATTTCTTTTTTGAGTATACACTATTTTACTATGCAAGGCAATATTTTCGCATAATTATTCATGGGTATGCAAAAAAAACTGCCACACCAGCTGATGAAAAATCAGCCAGTGTGCAGCTCCCTTGTTTCCCTTTTGCGGGGATCTCTTTATGTATTTGCACTGCTCCATTTTTTCTTTCTGTGGTTGAACATCTCGAAATGCTCACCGGAAGCCACGCCATATACAGCATGATATACGGGTACTGCCAGGATAAAGGCACCTGCCACATCTACCACGGAATGCTGTTTCAGGAACATGGTGGACAAAACGATCGCCGTGCTCAGGACAACGCTTCCCACCTTCACATAATTTCTGGTCACCACCCGGCGGCTCTTGCAGAATGCCACGGCCACCGCTATAGAATTATATACATGGATACTTGGGAATACATTCGTCGCCGTATCACAGGCGTACAGTTTCGCCACCAGCCAGGTAGCGATATTGTGATCCTCCAGTACATATGGTCTCAGATTTAGTCCATTTGGGAAAATGAAGCTGGTAACGATAAACGCCGACATTCCCACATATAGAAACCTGATCAGTTTGAGGAATTCCTCTTTATCCTTAAAGAAAAACAGGATAAACGCCACCGCTATGTATGGAAACCACATAAGGTATGGGAAAATGAACCATTCCACAAAAGGTATCTTATAGTCGATCAGCATGGTCGCGCTGTATTCGTATCCGCTTCCCCTGGCCTCCAGATAAGCGAAAGCCATAAGATACAGCGGAAAGTACAGTACGGTCCACCAATATTTAAATTTTCCCTGATTAAAGTTCTTCCATTTTTCTCTCAAAATTATTCTCCACCTGATTTATTAACTGCTTCTTTACCCCTCTTCTTTGCCTATTATAATACATTTTTTCAAATTGGCAAGTATTTTTACGAAGAATTAATGAAACCTTAAGGAAGTCCATGAAGAATTTTTTACTTTTGATTCTGCTCGCTGTACGTATGGAAAAATTCGGTAAGACCTTCCAGGGCACGGATCAGAACTGGCATTTCTTCCTCATTCAACTGCTTCATGACGCCCTCCGTCAGCAGACGGTGGAAATCTTCATGATGGCGGTATGCCTGTCTCCCCTTTTCGGTAAGGCAGATGAATACTACCCGGCGGTCATCCTCTCCCCGGCGGCGTGTCGCGTACTCTTTGCGCACCAGCGAATTCATAGCCGTGGTCAGGGAACCCACGGTAATATTCAGTTTTTTCGCAATGGTAGACATATTGTTTCCGTTACCCAGGCCGATGGCCTCGATCACATGCATATCATTATTACTGATATCTTTGAATTCATCGGTAATGATGGCTTTTGTCTCCAATTCCCAGATCTCATTGATCAGATGCACCAGCCATTCATTAATCGTTGCAAAGTCGTCTGACATACTTATCTCCTTTGTACTGCAGATATTCAAGTTTTCTGCTAACATGCGGACCCGTCTTTCATAAGCGAATCCATCACTTCTTTTACCGTCTCAATACGCTCTGCCTTGTAGGCATTGGCTCCGCAGAACAACAACGCCTTGTCCAGATTCCCCAGTGCTGCGTTGATCATGGCATCGGTGATACAGTAAGGAATGGCGGCACGGTCGCATTTTACCAGACACTGATGACAGGTCTTTACGGGAATGCGGCCTTCTTCCTCCACCTTTTTCATGAAGGTGTTGCGTATGGCCCGACCCGGCATACCTACCGGACTCTTGACGATAATGATATCTTCCTGCTTTGCCTGAATGTAGGACTGCTTGTAACGCTCATCCGCATCACATTCCACTGTGGTCACGAAGCGGGTAGCAACCTGCACACCCTGGACCCCAAGACTCATGGCATGTGCCACTTTTTCGTGATCATCTATGCCGCCCGCCAGCACTACAGGTATCTCTTTGTTATATTTTATACCATACTCCCGCACAATATCCATGATTTTCCGGATCTCTGCCTCGTAGGCATCCCCTGCGAACTGGTCTAACTGCTCCCGGTGGAAGCCCAGATGACCGCCCGCCAGTGGTCCTTCGATGACCAGAAGATCCGGCATGCGCTTGTGTTTCCGGTCCCACATTTTCAGAAGAACCCTTGCGGACTTCTCTGTGGAAACGATAGGTGCCAGGCAGGTGTCACTTTCTTTCGCATACTGCGGAAGTTCGATGGGCAGTCCCGCGCCGGAAATAATAATATCCGCGCCCAGCTCCACTGCCTTTTTCACATAGTCATCGTAATGCTGCAGTGCCACCATGATATTAAATCCGATGACGCCCTCCGGTGCTATGGCGCGAGCTTTGTTGTATTCCTGCTCCATGCCTTCCAGATTGGCCTGCAGTACATTTTTATCAAATAACGGATTTTTGAATCCGATCTGGGCGGAGGAGATAATCCCAACGCCGCCCTCTTTTGCCACAGCACCCGCCAAGCCGCCGAGGCTTATGCCTACGCCCATGCCGCCCTGTATAAGGGGAACTGCTGCTATTTTATTGCCTATATGCAATGGTTCGTATTTTACCATTTACCTACTCCACGGAACCGGCTATAACGCTTCTCCACCAGTTCTTCCTTATTCATATTGGCATATCGTTCCAGATATGCTGTTATTTTTGTATCCAGGCAGTCCGTTACTTCCTGCAAGGTCTCCTTAATATAGGTCGCAGGTTCCGGAATGATTTCTTCCACGACCCCTGCCTCCTTCAGATCCTTTGCCGTAAGCTTCATGACTTTTGCCGCCTCTTTTGCACGCTTGCTGTCTTTCCACAGGATCGTGGCATAGCCCTCCGGTGAGAGGATGGAATAAATAGAATTCTCCAGCATCCACACCTCATCTGCCGTAGCCATAGCCAACGCTCCGCCGCTGCCGCCCTCCCCTATAAAAATAGAAAGAACGGGCACACGAAGTCCTGACATTTCATAAATATTGCGGGCAATCGCCTCGCCCTGTCCACGCTCTTCCGCTTCCAGTCCGCAGAACGCACCTGGCGTATCCACGAAACAAAGCACCGGACGGTCGAACTTCTCCGCCTGTTTCATAAGGCGCAGTGCCTTGCGGTATCCGTCCGGAGACGGCATAGCGAAATTATGTGCAATATTTTCTTTGGTATTGCGTCCCTTTGCCTGTGCGATTACCGTTACCGGCATCCCGTGAAAGGTTGCCACACCGCCGATGATGGCGGTATCGTCCTTGGCATAGCGGTCCCCATGGAATTCCATGAAGTCCGGGAACATGGCTTCTATATAATCTTCTGCCACGGGACGGTCATTTCTGCGGGATTTCTCCACCCGCTCCCAGGCTGTCAGATCACTGTTTATGGATGTGTCCATATCCCCTGTCTCACTGTCCGTGTCACTGTTTTCTGTCTCAGACATCACATTCTTATTCTGAGCGTTTTCCTCTGCCTGTTTTACATGCAGCTGCAGAATATGCGCAAGTGTTGCCTTCATGTCTTTTCGTTCCACGATAGCATCCACAAAGCCATGCTCCAGCAGATACTCTGCTCTCTGGAACCCTTTGGGCAGCTTCTGTCCGATGGTCTGCTCGATGACGCGCGGTCCCGCAAAGCCGATCAAAGCCTTTGGCTCTGCCAGGATAATATCACCCAGCATGCCGAAGCTTGCGGTCACGCCGCCTGTGGTGGGCTCTGTGAGAACCGAAATATAGAGCTGCCCCGCATCGCTGTGGCGTTTTAATGCCGCGCTGGTCTTTGCCATCTGCATAAGGGAAACGATGCCCTCCTGCATACGGGCACCGCCGGAGCAGCAGAAGATAATCAGCGGCAGCTTTTCTGTAGTGGCGCGCTCGATGGCCCTGGTAATCTTCTCACCTACCACCTCGCCCATGCTGGCCATCATAAAACGGCCATCCATAACGGCAAGTGCCACCTTCTGTTCCCCGATCAGGGCAGATCCTGTGATCACAGCCTCGTCCAGACCGGTCTTTTCCTGAAGCATTTTCACCTTTTCCTCGTACCCCTTATACTCCAGGGGATTGTGAGTGGTAAGTCCCATATCCCAGCAGTGGAAGCTGCCATGCTCCGTGATCATCTCGATCCGGCGGTATGCATGCATACGGAAATATCCGCCGCATTTGGGACAGGTATAGTAGTTCGCCTTGACTTCCTCCGTGAGGATGGCTGCCTTACATTTGTTGCATTTGCGCAGTAAGCCCGTAGGCACCTCCGTATTCACAGTCTCTGTTTTGCTTCTATTTACAACCTTTTTAAAACGATTTCTTAATTCCATTTATTTACCCCTGCATCTTCTCGATGAATTCAATATCGATATTTCCCGATATGTAATCCGGATGATTCATGATTTCATACTGGTAGTCAATGTTGGTATCAATACCGCCGATAATCACCTCGCCCAGCACACTGCGCATCTTTTTGATGGCCTCGCTTCTGGTTCTGGCATACACGATGATCTTTGCCAGCATGGAATCATAGTAAGGCGGTACCGTATAGCCGCTGTAGATAGCCGAATCAATACGAACGCCCTTGCCTCCCGGCATGTACAGCTCCGTGATCGTCCCCGGTGAAGGGCGGAAATTCTTTGCCGGATTCTCCGCATTGATACGACACTCGATGGCATGACCGGTGATCTGTACCTCTTCCTGGGTATGGCGCAATTCCTGGCCATCCGCAATACGGATCTGTTCTTTGATCAGGTCGATGCCCGTCACCCACTCGGTTACGGGATGCTCCACCTGGATACGGGTATTCATTTCCATGAAATAATAATTATTGTTCTTTTCCAGCAGGAACTCGATGGTTCCGGCATTGGTATAATTGGCTGCCTTGGCTGCTTTTACAGCTGCCTCGCCCATGGACTTTCTCAGTGCATCGCTAAGTGCCATGCTTGGTGATTCCTCCACCATTTTCTGATGATTTCTCTGGATAGAACAGTCACGCTCACCCAGATGGATCACATGTCCATGCTCGTCCGCCAGGATCTGGAATTCGATGTGGCGCGGGTGCTGCACGAAATGCTCGATGTACATGGTGTTGTCACCGAATGCCATCTGGGTTTCCTTCTGTGCCATCTGGAATGCAGATGCGAACTCTTCGGGAGTCTCCGCCACACGCATCCCTTTGCCGCCGCCGCCAAGAGCCGCTTTGATAATGACCGGATATCCGATCTGGTCTGCGATAGGAGCACCTGTCTCCACGTCATAAATGGACTCTGCGCTGCCTGGAATAACCGGAACGCCCGCTTCTACCATGGTATTTCTGGCTACGGATTTGTTGCCCAGTTTCTCCATTACTTCCGCTGTTGGGCCGATAAAGGTAATGTTGCATTTCTCACAGAGTCGCACAAACTGTGCATTCTCTGACAAAAATCCAAAGCCCGGATGGACGGCATCTGCACCGGAAATGATGGTGGCACTGATGATGCGTTCCATGTTCAGATAACTCTGGGTCGACTCTGCAGGCCCGATACATATTGCTTCATCTGCCAGCTGGGTGTGCAGGGCATCCCGATCCGCTTCCGAATATACGGCAACGGTCTCGATACCCATTTCCCGACAGGCGCGGATGATGCGCACTGCGATCTCACCACGGTTGGCAATCAATACTTTATTAATCATATTATCTCCAATCCCTTAACCGATCATAAAGGTAAGCTCGGCAGATGCTACTACCTTGCCGTCCACGCTGGCTGTTGCTTCACCAACGCCCACCGGACCTTTGCGCTTGATGATTTTGGTTTCCAGACGTACCTTATCGCCCGGAATGACTTTCCCGCGGAACTTGCATTTGTTAATGCCGCCAAAGAAAGCGATCTTGCCTTTGTTTTCTTCCAGACTGAGAATCGCCACAGCACCTACCTGTGCCAGTGCTTCGATAGTCAGGACACCCGGCATGACCGGTTCCTGTGGAAAATGTCCCTGAAAGAATTCTTCCCGGAAGGAAACACATTTATAGCCAACGGCGCTGACGCCCGGCTCGTAATCCTCAATATAATCAATCAGTAAAAACGGATGTCTGTGAGGAAGGATTTCCTCGATTTCTTTTATACCTAAACGCATGTCAGTTCCTCCTTATGCGATACGCAGTAAATGCACATACCTGCTAAATAGTTATGCGATACGGAACAGTGGCTGTCCGTACTCTACGTTCTCACCGTTTCCGGCAAGGATTTCCACTACGGTTCCGTCCATCTCGCTCTCGATCTCGTTCATGAGTTTCATGGCTTCCACGATAGCAAGAGTCTGGCCCTTCTTCACAGTGTCGCCCACTTCCACGAAAGGTGCCTCATCTTCCGATGCTGCCCGGTAGAAGGTTCCCACCAGAGGGCACGCCAGAACATTGCCGGCCGCTTCTTCCTTTGCTGGCTGTGGCGCTGCCTCTGCTGCTGCATTTATCGGAGTGGCTGCAGGTGCTGTCATAGTCATATCGACTGGCATGGATACACCCGACACTACGGTGGTTTCATTGGTGCGCATGAGGATCTTGGTATCGCCCTCTTCATATTTAAATGTAGTCAGATCAGAATCTGATACTGTTTTGATTAATTTCAACAGATTTTCAAAATTCATGGATATTACCTCTTCTCTTTTTTCATAGTAACCGGTTCAGGGCTACGCTTCATACTTCTTCACAAGCAGCGTTGCATTATGTCCGCCAAATCCAAGGGAGTTGGTCAGGGCATAGTTCACATCCATGTGCACGCCTGCACCCAGTACATAATCCAGATCACATTCTTCACCAGGTTCTGTAGTTCCCACGGTCTGATGTACGTAACCATCCTGAATCGTCTTGACACAGGTAACGAATTCCACGCCGCCTGCTGCGCCCAGCAGATGTCCGATCATGGACTTGGTGGAGTTTACCTTTACCTTGTAAGCGGCATCGCCAAAAGCTGTCTTGATGGCTCTGGTCTCAAACAGGTCATTGTGGTGGGTGCTGGTGCCGTGGGCATTGATATACTCTACCTGCTCCGGTTTCACGCCTGCTTCCTCCATGGCAAGTTCCATGGATTTGGCTGCACCGCTTCCGTCTTCTGCCGGTGAAGTAATATGGAATGCATCACAGGTCGCGCCGTAGCCCACCAGTTCCGCATAGATCTCAGCCCCACGGGCTTTGGCATGTTCCAGTTCTTCCAGAACAACCACGCCTGCGCCTTCGCCGATGACGAAGCCATTGCGGTCCTTGTCAAAAGGAATGGACGCCTTGGCAATCTCCGGGTTGGTGTTCAGTGCAGTCAGATTGGTGAATCCGGAGATACCGATAGGGGTGATGGAGCTTTCTGTTCCGCCTGCCAGCATCACGTCTGCATCGTTATAAGCGATAGCGCGGAATGCATCACCGATGGAATGTGTTCCCGTAGCACATGCAGTCACCACATTGGTACATTTACCCTTGCAGCCCAGATGGATCGCCACGTTTCCTGCCGCCATATTGGAGATCATCATAGGAATCAGCAGCGGATTCACACGAGCCGGTCCCTTTTCCAGAATCTTCGTATGCTCGCGCTCCATAGCGCCAAGTCCGCCGATACCGGAACCGATGATCACGCCCACGCGGTAAGGATCTTCCTTCTCCATATCCAGTCCTGCATCGTCAAAAGCTTCCTGTGCTGCCACAACAGCATACTGGGAAAATGGTTCCATACGCTTTGCAGCCTTAAAGTCCATATGTTCTTTTGCAACAAAGTTCTTTACTTCCGCTGCAATGTGTACCTTATATTCACTGGTATCGAATTTTGTAATCTCGCCGATACCCACTGTACCTGCCTGTACGGCATTCCAGAATTCTTCTACGTTATTTCCAATCGGTGTAATGGCTCCAAGGCCAGTTACTACTACTCGTCTTTTCATCATATTGCCATTCCTCCATCTACGTGAATCACCTGTCCTGTAATGTATGCGCCTTTCTCAGATGCCAAAAACGCTGCCACATTGGCAATGTCTTCCGGCTTTCCGAAGTGTCCCAGAGGGATCTGTGCTACAGACGCTTCTTTTACCGCATCGGATAAGACACTTGTCATATCCGTATCGATAAATCCCGGTGCAATAGCATTTACAGTAATATTTCTTGCTGCCAGTTCTCTTGCCATGGATTTGGTCAGCCCGATAACGCCTGCTTTGGATGCCGCGTAATTGGCCTGTCCGATGTTCCCCAGCACGCCGGATACAGAAGACATATTGATGATGCTTCCCTGTCTCTGTTTCATCATGATTCTGGAAACGAAACGGATGGTGTTGAAGGTTCCTTTCAGATTGATATCCAGCACCTGGTCGAAGTCTTCTTCTTTCATTTTCATGATCAGGCCATCTCTTGTGATGCCTGCATTATTGACAAGGATATCGATGCGTCCGTAAGCTGTTACCACATCTTTGATGAACTGCTCACAAGCTGCGAAATCAGATACATTACACTGATAGATCATGGCCTCGCCGCCGTTTGCTTCGATTTCTTTTTTTACTTCTTCTGCTTTTTCCACAGAACCATTATAATTGATCACGACTTTTGCACCGTTTTTCGCCATCTCCAGTGCGATTGCACGGCCGATGCCTCTGGATGCTCCTGTCACAACTGCTACTTTATCTTTTAACATGATTATTCTCCTTGTATTGCACTGATTACTTTCGCTACGTCTTCCACAGCCGCAATATTATACATGTTCACATCTTTACTGATTTTGCGCATGAAACCTGCCAGTGTCTTGCCTGGTCCGATCTCCACGAAGGTGTCCACACCCTGGTCTATGAGATAACGCATACTCTGCTCCCAGCGTACCGGACTTGCCACCTGCTGCTCCAGAAGAGCCTTTGTCTGCTGGATATCGGTCACTTCCTGAGCCGTCACATTGGTCACATATGGGATCTGCAAAGCAGAAACTTCTGTCTCTGCCAGTACCTTGCCCAGTTCTGCACCCGCCTCTTTCAAGAGCGGTGAGTGGAACGGTCCGCTTACATTCAGCATAAGGACGCGTTTTGCTCCCGCTGCTTTTAAGGCTTCTGCCCCTTGTTCTACCGCCTCTTTCAGACCAGTAATCACAATCTGTCCCGGACAGTTGTAGTTGGCGATGGTCACATCAGCGATAGGCTCAATGGTCTTTTCGATAGTCTCTGCGTCCATACTAAGGACTGCTGCCATAGCACCAACGCCCGCCGGGTATGCTTCCTGCATAAGGATACCGCGCTTGCGCACCAGACGGATGGCGTCCTCTTCGGACATACCGCCTGCCGCAGCGATTGCTGCGTACTCACCAAGGCTTAATCCAGCGGTCACATCCGGTGTAAGGCCTGCTTCTTCTACGACTCGGGTCATAGCAAGACAGGTGGTCACCAGTGCAGCCTGTGTATATTCGGTCACGTCCAACCGGTCATTTTCTTCAAAACAAAGTGCTTTCATGTCCAGATCCAGCCATTTACTGGCATTATCGAACAATTCTTTCGCTTTTGGACACTGCTCATAAAAATCTTTTCCCATGCCGGCTTTCTGTGCGCCCTGGCCGGGATATACAAATGCGATTTTACTCATAAATAGAAACTCCTTTGAATACCTGTTTTGTTTCCTCAAATAATCTTGCGATCAATGCCTTACAGTTCGTTTTCTCTTTTACCATACCTGCGATCTGTCCGGACATAACGCTTCCATCTTTTACATCGCCGTCTATAACGGCTCTGCGCAGACCACCCAGGGTCAGATGCTCCAGTTCTTCAAATCCAGCGCCCTCTGCCTCTTTCTGCAGATACGTTCTGGTCTGGTTGTTGCGCAGGCAGCGTACCGGATGTCCGGTGCTTCTTCCTGTCACTCTCGTATCGATATCCTTCGCTTTGATAACGAAGTCCTTATAATTTTCATGGATCTGACATTCCTCAGTTACCAGGAATGCGGTGCCCAGCTGTACACCCTCTGCGCCCAGCATGAATGCTGCTGCGATCCCTCTGCCGTCTGCCATACCGCCTGCAGCGATCACAGGGATATTCACACCGTCCACTACCTGTGGCACCAGCGCCATGGTGGTAGTCTCTCCGATATGTCCGCCAGCCTCACAGCCCTCTGCTACCACTGCGTCTGCGCCGCAGCGTTCCATACGCTTTGCCAATGCTACAGAAGCTACAACGGGGATTACCTTAATGCCTGCCGCTTTCCACATTTCCATATATTTCTCCGGGTTTCCGGCACCTGTGGTAACGACCTTAACGCCCTCTTCTGCCACTACCTTTGCCACCTCATCCACATAAGGCGACAGGAGCATGATATTCACGCCAAAAGGTTTGTCGGTCAGTTTCTTTGCCTCACGGATCTGCTCTCTGACCCATTCCGCCGGTGCGCTTGCTGCACCGATGAGTCCCAGTCCGCCTGCCTCAGAAACGCCTGCTGCCAGATGATATTCCGCAACCCATGCCATACCACCCTGTATAATCGGATATTCAATACCTAATAATTCGGTAATCTTTGTTTTCATGTATGTAACCTCTTTTCTTATTTATGCGCGTAACTGTTCCGTACCGGAACGATTACTTATGAGCTTCGATATATTTTACGACTTCTCCAACTGTTGTCATCTGCTCCAGATCTTCGGTAGGGATCTCGATATCAAATTCCTCCTCGAAAGACATTACTAATTCAAATAAGTCTAAAGAATCTGCCCCCAGGTCTTCTTTAAAAGAAGTTTCTTCTGTGATTGTATCCACTTCTGCTCCTAAACCTTCTGCTACCATCTCTTTTACTCTCTCTAACATATCTTTTTACCTCTTCCCTTTTATTTTTTTGTTTTTATTGTATCTTTTGTTTGCGTCGCGCTGTTTATTTCCTGTATGTAATCCGGATATTTCCGGGAATTACCATTCGTAACTGTTCAGTACCTGACCAGTTATCACCATTCTATATAACATGCTCCCCAGGATAATCCTGCCCCAAAACCAGCCATAACCAGTTTCATACCCGGCTGTAATTTTCCTGCCCGGTTTAATTCATCCAGCAAAATGGCGATGCTGGCAGATGATGTATTGCCATATTCCTGCAGGTTCATGGGGAATTTCTCCACATCCGTTTTCAATCGTTTTGCTACGGATTCCACAATGCGCTTATTCGCCTGATGGAGAATAAAATAATCAATTTCTTCTATATTAGTATTCATCTGCTCCATGAGTTCATTGATCACTTCCGGCACTTTCTTCACTGCAAATTTGAAAACCGCCTGACCGTCCATAAACATGTAAGCCTTTTCCACCGGTCCACGCCCGGTCTCGCCATGCATATTCTCGCAGGTCAATGCCCCGCCTTTGGCTCCGTCCGAATGCATGACCGCTTTCAGTCCCCCGCCTTCTCCGGCTCTGACCACCGCAGCACCGGCTCCATCCCCAAACAGAATGCACGTCCCCCGGTCCTTCCAGTCCACCAGATTCGATAAGGTCTCAGATCCGATGATCAGTACTGTCTTTGCCAGTCCCATTGTTATGTATCCCTGTGCTGTCTCATAGGCAAATAAAAATCCAGTACATGCCGCGTTCAGGTCAAAACAGGCTGCGTTTACCGCGCCGATTTCTTTCTGTACTTCACAGGCTGCACATGGCAGTATCACATTGGAGGATATGGTGGACACCAGGATCATATCGATCTCTTCCGGTGCTACCCCTCCATTTTCCATAGCCCGCCTGGCCGCCTCCGCCGCCATACTCACTGTGGTTTCATCCTTTATTATATGCCGCCTAACCACTCCGGTCCGCTCCTGTATCCAGGCATCACTGGTCTCCACAAACTTTTCCAGTTCATGATTGTCCCAAACCTGCTCCGGCACAAAAGCCCCCGTTCCAACAATCTTTCCTATCATAATTATCTCCATATCTCATAGTTTTAAAAACTACTTATACTTGTATTCAAAATATTTTAATCTAAAACATTTTGACTTTCAAAGTATATACCCAGACTACAAGAGTGTCAAGTACAAAAATGCATACAATGTTCACCAACCAGGATCAATTTCATATCCCCACCCGCGCCCCTTGACCATCCCCTCATTTTGCCGTAAAATACCCATATCATCCTAAACGTAACTTTAGATTAATCCACCATCCACGGAGGTACCCCAATGCAGACATATTCCATCGGCGAAGTCGCCAAAACATTGAACATATCCATATCCACCCTGCGTTATTACGACAAAGAGGGTCTCTTAGACGACGTAGAGCGCACGCCGGGCGGCATCCGCGTATTCAAAGAAAAAGACATTCAACGGTTACACATGATTGAATGTCTGAAAAATACCGGTATGCAGTTAAAAGATATCCGCACCTATTTCGACTGGTGCGAAGAGGGCGACGCTTCCCTGGAAAAGCGTTACCAGATGTTTCTGGACAGAAAAAAAGAACTGGAGCATCAGATGACCATGCTCCAGAACTCCCTCGATCTGGTTAATTATAAATGTGACTTCTACCGGGTGGCTGTCCACGAAGGCAGCCTGAACTCCCCAAAAGTAATGAGGATCGAAAAGGCCGCTGCACGGCAGTCTGCATATATCAAAGAGATCATCGGCCCCCGGTAATTCACAATATCTTACTGCCGTTGGCCGTCAGTTTGAATTTGGCTTCCAAAAACTCTGCGGCCCGGCGGCACATCATCATGCGTCCCAGAAAAATATCAAAATACTCATACATGGTACAGATGCTTTCATCCACCTGAAGATTCAAAGAAATAGTCGCCTTCTCCGGATTGACCTTCAGCCTTGATTCAGTCACCGCATAATTGACCCGGTCATGAATATCGAAGCTGGCCTGTTCCTTGTTCCGCACGCGGTTCCTGCGCACGTCTGTCTTATCTGCAATGATGAGTGCCGCAGAGACAATATCCACCGCACCTCCCGTACTCTCATCATGATTACCTATGGCGGACATGATCGTGATACGATCCGCTATCCCCATATCGGTCCGCTTCAGGATATCATTGGCCAGCAACGCCCCGTATTCCCCGTGATGACTGCGATTCACCGCATTTCCAATATCATGCATATAGCCTGCAATACGTGCCAATTCCACATCATGGGCTGAATAATCAAACTTCTCCAACAACATGGCCGCCCGCTCTGCTACCAATATACAGTGCTTTTCCGAATGATCGGTATACCCAAGAGTTCCCAGATTGGCATTTCCCTTCTCCAGCAATGCCCGGATCTCTTCATTTTTTCTTATTTCTTTATAATTCAAGTATTTATCCCCTGTCTATAATCTCTTCACAGCGTCCATAGCCAGTGCAGAACGTTCACATTCCTCGGCAGAAAGTGTTACCTGCCAGCAGTACGGGCTGCCCTTCATATATTTTGCTGCATAACTGAGTCCGTTGGTGCGCTCATCCAGGAACGGCTTGTCGATCTGGTTTGGATCTCCCAAAAGAATGATCTTCGTATCCTTGCCAGCTCTGGTGATGATTCCTTTGACCTGATTGGGCGTCATATTCTGTGCCTCATCAATGATCAGATAGGTCTTTGCAATAGAACGGCCACGGATAAAATTCAGTGCTTCGGTCTGGATAATGTCACGCTCGAACACTTCCTGTATCTTATCGCTTAACATGGACTCGTCATCGTATCTGCTCTTATCGTCAGAATCCAGTATCTGCTCCAGGTTATCAATGATTGGCCGCATGAGTGGTGCGATCTTTTCCTGCTCATCTCCGGGCAGGAATCCGATGTCATCGTCAAACTGCGCATTTGGCCGGCATACAACGATTCTTCTATATTCACCATTTGGATTGTTGTAGACCTTCTCCATGCCTACCGCCAGAGAATAAAAAGTCTTTGCCGTCCCTGCCATACCCTTGATAATAACAAGCGGCGCGTCCTCCGCACTGGTCATAAGTGCTTCCTGCATAAAATATTGTCCCACATTTTTCGGATTTATTCCGTATGGCTTGCTTTTTTTATAAGTCAACGGCACTATTTTTTTGCCTTCCACACGCCCCAGCAGCGTTTTTTTCGTGGACTGGTCTGCCTTTAAGATCACGAATTCATTTTCCACCAGCTCCGGAATCGTCTGATTTCCATTCTCGTCCGCCTGATAAACGTCCGTCACCGGCACACCTTTTTTCTTGAAATCTTTTACCATTTCCTCCGGCATGAATACCTCACACCGTCCCGTATACTGGGCATCATCCTCCGAGATCTGCTCCGTGGTGAAATCCTCCGCAGCGATCCCCATAATCTGTGCTTTCAGACGCAGCACCAGATCTTTTGTGACCAGAATGATCTGTTCCCCTTCTTTTTTCTGTCCATCCAGTCCCTTGCAGACCTTCAGGATCCGATTATCCGCCTTGTCCTCCGGCAGATCTTCCGGCAGCTCCACACTGACAAAATTTTTCTCAATGCGAAGCGTCCCGCCGTTGGCTAAGGTTACTCCCTGCAGCAGGTTTCCTTCCGTGCGATGGCCTTCTAATATGCGTACCGCAGCCCGGGCATTCGCCCCTTTCTCGCCGTCCGCTTTCTTAAGTCCGTCCAGTTCTTCCACCACAACCAGTGGAATGACCAGGTTATTATCCTCAAAACAATCAACCGCATAAGGTGCCTGAATCAGAACATTCGTATCAATCACATAAGTTTTTTTCATCTAAGTACCATACCCTTTTCTTTGTTAATGCTATTGTATTTCTTTTGTAAAATCCAAGCCACCGTGGTGAAGTTAAACCTTCGTAAGAACCACGTAAAAAAACCTCAGGCCAGAGCCCAAGGTTTTTACAAAACAAATAATATTTTTTACTCTGCGAAATATTTACTGAATTTTTCCAGTTCCGCCGCATCTTCCGTACCAAGGATCAGCGTCATGGGCTGTTCCACGTTCAGGCTGAAAATACCCATAATAGACTTGGCATCCACCAGATATTTTCCCTGTTTCAGATCCACATCATAATCACAATGGGAACAGGTGGCATTAAAAGCCTGGATCTTGCTGACTTCTTTTAAAATAATCGTTTTTTCCATTCTATGCACTCTCCTTTACCTTGTACGATGTGTCAAAATCACCGCTATGTCTATTATTAAGATAAATCGAGTGATTTGTCAATGGCTGAGACGAATTTTATTTTAACACTTTTAGGATTTGTATTATTGCTCTTTATTCTTTGCAAACATCACTGCGTACTCAATGGAGTTGCACAGGCTCAGTTCACTGGCAGTTCCGGTTCCGGCCTGGTCAAAGGCGGTTCCGTGGTCCACCGATACGCGGATAATAGGAAGCCCCAGCGTAATGTTTACGCCTGCTACTGCATCCCACGCCTGTTTCTCTTGATTGTAGACGAAGCCTACCACCTTCAGCGGAATATGTCCCTGATCATGATACATAGCCACGACTATATCATACCAACCGCCACGGGCTTTGGAAAAAATCGTATCCGGCGGTACAGGACCATCTGCCTGGATACCTTCTGCCTTCGCCGCTTCGATAGCCGGGATGATCTCATCCAATTCTTCCCTGCCGAACAGTCCATTTTCTCCGCTGTGTGGATTTAAACCTGCTACACCCACCTTGGGCTCTGCGATACCAATCTCTCTGCATGCCTTATCCGCAGTACGGATCACGTCCAGGACTCTCTGCTTCTTCACACGGTCACAGGCTTCACGCAGGGACACATGGGTGGATACATGAACGACTCTCAGATTCTCATGAGCCAGCATCATGGTATAATTCTTCGTTCCGGTAAATTCTGCATATACTTCCGTGTGACCGGAATAATGATGCCCTGCCAGATTGACTGCTTCCTTATTAAATGCATTGGTAACCGTGGCATCCACCTCATGGTTCATAGCCAGTTCGATTACCTTTTTTACATATTGGAAAGCCGCACCGCCGCACACGGCAGATACTTCGCCCCGCTTGAGCTGGTCCATCTCAATGAGTCCCATGTCAAGTACGTCAATGGTACCGTATGTGAATGCCGCATCCTTCACATCCTTTATGGCATGGATCTGTAACTCTTCATGTCCAACGATGGTGCGGGCCGCTTCCATGACACCTGCATCGCCCACCACCAGTGGTCTGCACAGGTCGAATAACGCTTTATCCGCAAATGCTTTCACGGTGATCTCCGGCCCAATACTGGCCGGATCTCCCATGGTAATACCTATGATCTTTAATTCACTCATGCTGTGTTCGTCATCCCTTTCTTACTTAAGACGCTGTCTTTGCTGCGCGTTTCTTAGCCTCTACCTTATGTAGCCAGGAAACGAGGAGCGGACAGCAGATAGCCGTAACGATAATAGCTGCTGTGATCTGAACCGTTGCAGTCTGAGATACAGCCAGAAGAGTCGCATCTGCTGCAGCAACGGCTGCGGGCGTGGCGGCGGCATTACCGGCGGTCGTACCGATAGCTGCACCAACTTCTGCATGGTCCATATGAAGCAGTTTGTATACCAGGTATCCAAGGAGACCTGTGATCAGTGTGCAGGCAAGACCCAGCACGATACCCGGAAGACCGGCAGTGATCAGGTTTTTGATATCCAGACCAGCTCCCAGAGGGAATGCGAAGAAAGGAATCAGCATAGTAGCACCCGGCTCACAGAATTTACGGATGTCTTCATCCAGATTACCAAGGATACAGCCGATGATAACAGGAAGGATACAGCCGATCAGTACAGAGATCGGGATTTTGGCAACACCTGCTGCTCCCAGAGCAACCATGGTGAAAAATGGTCCATCATTGATAGAAAGGATGGATACTGCACCTACGTCAGTAGCATCACCGTACTCACCTGCAAGAGCTGCGTACAGACCACCGTTTGAGTTTGCGATAGCACCTACGATAGCCAGAGTGGAAAGTCCGATAAATCCTTTGTCTCCGAAGATTGCTCCGCAGATAAGACCGAGCACGATACCGGAAACAACTTTAACAAGTGTAAGTGTCACACCCTTGTAGACCGTAACGCCGGCACGTTTGAAATTGATAGTCGTCGCATTACAAAAAAGGAACACGGCCAGGATCGGCATAGCGCCTGATTTCCACAGGTATGTGGTAAATGTTCCGTCAAAGGTCTCCCAGAGATATCCGCCTGCGAATGTGTTGATAATTGCACCTAACAGCAGCGGCACTACCATAAGTCCGCCTGGAATCTTCTTTACTGTCTGTAAAATTTTCATTTTGTTACCCCCATTTGTTTTATTTTATGATTCTCAAAATATTATCCACTGTGTAAGCCAGACTTTCCTCGCTGTGATATCTGCTCACAGAGAAATCTTCCGGAAGTCTGTTGATGGGAAATACTGCGGTTACTCCCATCTCATATGCTGCATCGATTTCTTTATCGTTTGCACCACCTACAACGGCAATGACATTTTTACTTTGTTTTTTCGCTCGCTCAGCGATTCCTATGACCACCTTTCCTCTCAGGCTCTGGGAATCCAGCTTGCCTTCTCCGGTAAAGATATAGTCAGCGTCCTTGATCATCTCGTCGAATTTCACTGTATCCAATACTGTCTGGATACCCATCTGCAGTCTGGAATCAAAGAATGCGATCATCCCTGCGCCCATAGCTCCGGCAGCTCCCGTTCCCGGTACCTCGCTGATATCCTTGCCGGTCGTCTCCGCGATCACTCTGCTCAGATTTTTGATGCCTTCATCCAGGGTCAGTACGGTAGTCTCGTCTGCACCCTTCTGCGGTGCGAATACATGCGCCGCGCCTGTGGGGCCGTACATAGGATTATCGATATCACACATGGTAACGATCTCCATATCCTTCAGAGAAGCATCTCTGCCGCTCAGATCGATCTTTGCGATATCTATGGTAGTGCCGCCGGTAGGAACGAATTCCTTACCGTCTTTGTCATAGAATTTCACGCCGATGGCTGCAGCCGCACCACATCCGCCGTCGTTGGTGGAAGAACCGCCCAGGCCTACGATGATCTTTTTTGCACCGCTTTTTGCAGCCGCCAGGATCAACTGTCCCACGCCATAGGTTGTGGTAAGATTCGGGTCTTTTCTGTCTTCCACCAATGGAAGACCGGCGCAGCATGCCATCTCCACCACTGCTGTCTCGCCCGCATCGATAAGTCCGTAGTATGCTTCCATATCTTCGAAATATGGATTTTTTACGGTAACAGTTACCTTCTCCCCTCCTACTGCAGCGATAAAGGCATCCACGGATCCCTCTCCGCCGTCCGCTACAGGAACGGATACGGTCTCACTGCCCGGGAAATGCTTCTGCACTTTCTCATGGATGATGCCGCAAATCTGAGTGGAACTTAAAGTTCCTTTAAATGAATCTGGAATCAATATAAATTTCATGCTTCCGTCTCCTTCCTTACTCTCTCACGATTACAGATACACCATCTGGAATAACGGTCACTGTATAGTCATCCTTCTTCACAATTGCTTTTGCTTTTTCCATAGCCTCTTCCATGCTGTGGGCCGGAACCATATGCAGGTCTTCCACTAACTGGTCATCGCTGGAAGATACAAATACTACGGTAGCTTTCAACAGTAATCTTGCAAAGATCTGTGACTGCCACTGGTCGATAATAGTCTCTTCCGGTTTTCTGTCCAGGAATGTCTTCATCATTCTGTTCAGGTCTTTCTCGTCACGGAAGGTCTCATGGAAATATTTTCCGCCATGTCCGTCCGCTGCCTTGGAAAGCATGATAATGACACCGCCTTCTTTTACCGTAGCCTCTGCCGCAGTCATACCTTTTACTGACTGATAAATGTTCTGATCCAGAGGATATCCGCCGTTGGTAGAGATAACGATATCAGCCGGAACTGCATCTACCTGGCATTTGGAAGCAAGGAACTCTCTGCCCACTCTGTGCGCCAGATCACAGTCACCTGCAACTGCAAAGATCGGATCATGGGCTGCGTCGATGACTACATTTACAATAAAGTCAAGTCTTGCTGCTCTTGCTGCATATAACATATCGTTGTGAATCGGATTGCCATCAATAACGCCTGTTCTGGCACTCGGATCTGCGATAAATCCTGAATTATGGTTGTACATAACAGTCTCACGACTTGCAACACCCGGAAGCACGCTCTTTCTTCCACCGGAAAATCCTGCGAAGAAATGCGGCTCGATGAATCCTTCTGCCACCAGCAGATCAGCATCTATGGCCAGTTTGTTTATAATCAGGTTTCCGCCTGAAGGCAGCTTGCCCAGAGATACCATCTCATCCTTGTCACAGTCATGCACAACGATTTTTTCATTTTCCATGATTTCCGGGCCGTACTTGCTTGCCAGCTCGTCCTTTGTGGTGGTTCTGTGAAGACCGGTAGATACCAGGATCGTAATATCGGCATTTGGATTGCCTTTTCTGATCTCTGCCAGTAACAATGGCATGATAATGTGGCTCGGCACTGGTCTTGTATGATCAGACGAAATAACAACAATCTTATCTTTTCCAACAGCCATATGGCAGAGTCTGGGAGTCCCGATGGGGTTTTCCAGTGCTTCCTGCACCAGTTCTGCCCCGCTTTTCGGTGCTTTGTAGCTGCTCAGTTCTGATAACAGCACACCTGCAAGATGCTCATCCTCGATTTGTGCGGTCAGTTTTTCTTTTCCGTAAGGTAATAAAAACTCTTTCATGAAATTTCCCTCCTAGTTCGCTTCTTTTATTTTCCTAAAAGCAAATGACACCGCATCTTCAGATCCGAATGCCCCTGCCTTAGTTACCATTTTTAATCCGTCAAAACGTCCGCCTGTAACACGGACCATAGGAATGCCTACGAGAAGTTCCGTCAGGATATCTGCACCTTCTGCCTCTATGTTACGCAGCATGCCCAGTGCGGTATCTCCTCCTGTGACGAACACACCGGAGACTTCTGTCCGTTCCAATACCTGTTCTGCAATCTTTCCGATGATCTCCTGCACATAGTCCCCGATCTGGATAATATCCAGGCCGCGTTTCGCACCGGCTTCTCTGGAAAGCTGCATCTCATCCCTGTCGTAAGAAGTATTGGCAAGAAGAATGGTATCTTCGCCCCGCTTTAGAGCTGCAACCGCCTCTTCTCTGTATGGCTGGGGCAGTTTTTCTCCGGAAAGCAGGTCATGGATCGGTACCTTGATCATGGTAATCCCCTGGCCCTCGCAATACTGTATCTGCCTGTTCGTGACCGTGCTGATACTCGCCACCACGCCGAAAACCGGTTTGGTGGGATTCTCGATTTCCATGATATTATCTGCAATTCCTGCCGTTCCTATGTACATGGCCTTTTTCTGGCCTGCTCTGACTGCGCGGACCACTGCCTGGAGATTTTCGTTGGTTTCTGCATCACATGCAAAAATACGTCCACCGGAGAATTCCAGGTGCTCTGCCCGTATCTCCTCCAGCGTTTTCAGCTGGACCGGTTCGTGGTAAACCTGTTCCAGCAGACGCACCAGACTATCCTCCATCACAGGATTCTTCGGGTCTCTTGCCAGCTCTGTTTTGCATATTTCCACGCCGTTCAGGCATTGTACGCCCTGGATCGTCGTGCGCCCCAGATTGGGCAGCGCCGGTGCAAAGATAATCAGCTCCGGCTCATACACTTCATCCAGTGCCTTGATTTCCTGTGGTATATTGCCACGCATGGTGGAATCCACTTTCTTGATGACATATTCATACTGCTGGAAATCAACCTCCTGCACGAGACATTTCACAGTCTCATACGCCGACTGGGGTGTCCCTGTTCTGGATTCTGTATCGATGACAATCGATCTGTCCTCTGGAATATGCTCTGTAGCGAAGACTACCTCCGTGGGATACCCTCTTCTGCGCAACTGCACCCCAGTATCGTTTGCCCCGGTAAAGTCATCTGCAATGACCAAATACCGCCTGCTCACATAATCGCCCCTTTCCTTATGTTTCATTTTGAAACACATTATTTCGTATACAAGCAACTTGTGACTCATTCTAACCTATTCACTCTTTTCATTTCAAGTAAAATGTTGTATAATTTGTTTAATTTTGAAACATAACGAAAGAATATATTTATTCTAATTAAACAATAATTCTTTTGCAGAAAGGGGATTGGTATGGAACGAAAAGTAAAAATATTGGGGATTGCGCCGTATTCCGGCCTGCTCACACTCATGAAGCAGTATGCACGACAGAGAGAGGATATCTCATTGACTTCGGTATTGGGAAATATGGAGGACGGTGTCCATATCGCGGAAGAAAACTATAAGGATTACGACATTATTATATCCAGGGCGAATACCGCTAACAGTATTGCAAAGGCGGTCCCGCTCACCGTTATCGATATCGGTATCGGATACTATGATGTGCTGCGCTGCATCAAGATGGCAGAGCGTACCAACACTAAATTTGCCCTCATCGGCTTCCCGTCTCTGACCACCATTGCCCGCACCATCTGCGATCTGTTGGAAATGAAGATGGATATTTTCCCCATCAGCACGGCTTCGGAAACATCGACACTCATGGATACGATGAAAAGCATGAATTACCAGACCGTTATCTGTGATGCGGTGGCTTACAAGTATGCCAAGCTCATCGGTCTGACGCCGATCCTTCTGACTACCAGTATCGAAAGTCTGGAACAGGCCGTGGATAATGCGGTCTATACCTGGAAGACCAATCTTACGCTGTTTGATTCCCTCTCCATGATGCGCCGTGTTCTGTCCACCAGTCTGTCCCGCTACCTGATCCTGGATACAGAGGGGAACAGCCTCTATTCTACACTGCATGAGACTCAGACCCTCAATTTTCAGGAGAGTCTGCGAGACGAACTGCCCCGCTGCTGCCAGGACAAGAAGCGTTCCTTTTTCATCACGCAGAACAATCAGATGTATTCTATTCTCTCTGATTTTGTGGAGGATGGCCCCGCCGCCTATGTTATTTTCCGTGTCATGCGCTCGGAGATACCCCTTGCCCATTCCAAATATGGCATTACCATCATGGACAAAAGCGGCGCAGAGATGAGTTTTATCGACAGTTTTTACAGCAATACCAAGCTCTCACGGGAAATCCTCGCTGATACGGAGCAGTACAGCAATCTTTCAGCCAGTTTAATGATCACCGGGGAAGTCGGCACCGGGAAAGACCGCATTGCCCATATTTATTATGCAAAGAGCAGTTATTGCAGCAACCCGTTGTACGTGGTCAACTGTGCCCTGCTCAGTGAAAAGAGCTGGAATTTCATTACCAATAACTATAACTCACCCTTCACGGACAACGGCAACACCATCTATATTTCCAACCTGGAACAGTTGAGCCACGCAAGACAAAAACAGTTATTATCCATTATTCTGGATACCAATATTCATATCCGCAACCGAATGATCTTCTCCTGCTCCCAGCCGTCCGGCAATTCCCTGCCCCATGTGGCTATGGAATATGCCAACGCCCTGGGCAGTATCATCATTCCGGTCATGCCCCTGCGAAAACAGCGGGAAGATATCCCCACCTCGGCCAGTCTGTATATTGATACACTGAATCAGAGCCTTGGGAAACAGGTGGTAGGGCTGGATGACGATGCCATAAAGCTTCTCATGGACTACGATTTCCCCTATAACCGCGCCCAGTTCAAGCGCATACTGAAGGAGGCGATTTTGAAGACCACAACGCCGTATATTTCCGGCGAAACGATCCAGGCCGTTCTGGATCAGGAGCCTCTGCGGTCGCATGTACATACACATGCCCCACAGCAGGCAGAAACTCCGACGCCTTCTGAGGTGGAAGGCGAACTGCATCTGGATCTGACGCAGCCGCTGGATGTCATCAACCATGACATCATCCAGTATGTATTAAAAAAATGCAGCGGCAATCAATCTGCCGCTGCAAAAAAGCTGGGAATCAGTCGTACTACTTTGTGGCGCTATCTGAATCGCTGATCAGCATCGCCCGAAGGACCCCGGATAATCCGTACTCGCGCTTTCCGGCACCAATACCGATTTTTTCAATATTAAATTTGTCTGGTAACTTCTCCGAAGTACGCACCGCTGCTGCGATGGCCGCCCCTGTGGGGGTTACCAGTTCACCCTGGATATCCACCAGATGTATGCTCAGGTGATTAGCCTGCACGATATTCGCCACTGCCGGTACCGGCACCGGAAGGATGCCATGCTGGCAGCGGATCGTGCCTTTTCCCTCGTAAAGTTCCGGGATGATCACCTCCATGACGCCAAGATTATCCATGCACACAGCTGCCGAAATAATATCTACGATGGAATCCACTGCCCCCACCTCATGAAAATGCACCTGATCCACGGGGAGATTATGGGCCTTGGACTCCGCCTCTGCCAGAATATTAAAAATCTTCAGCGTCAGGGCGCGGGCACCGTCTGTCATATGAGCCTGATCGATGATAGCACGGATCTCGTTCATACCACGGTGTTCGTGGTGGTGACGATTATGGGTGTGCGCGCCTTCGTGGCTATGTGCATCATTATGCGCATGGCTGCTGTGTTCATGGCTGTGCTCATCTTCATGGTTGTGTACGTGATCATGGTCACATTTCTTGTCCTCCATACGATGTCCATGCAGGTACTCCATATCATGGTCATGATTCTCATGTTCTTTATCCAGAATCACATCAAAATCGCAGGCATCGATACCAGATTTCTTCACTCGGGTCACTGCTATCTTGAATCCCTGCACGGGCAGACTCTGTAAAGTTTCTTCCAGAACATTCCGGTCCGCGCCCAGATCCAGAAGCGCCGCCACCGTCATATCACCACTGATACCAGAGCAGCACTCCAAATATAAAGTCTTATTCATTTCTTATCCTCTTTCTGATATTATGTAAACTTCTACCAGGCGATCAGAATACAGTCTTTTTTCACCTGGAACTTGTCAAAATATGCATTTTCCTTGGGAATCCATTCATTCCTGAATCGTTCCAGTTTTTCTTCGCCGTTTCGTTTTCGGATGTTGGCAATCTGCTGCTCCTCATCAATTTCCAGAAAAAATTTCAAGTCATATACATTTCCAAAATAAGGATGCAGGCTGTAGGAGCCCTCGATAATATTCAGCCGTTTCGGCGCAATCTGCTCCGTCTGGTCCTCCAGCTGCATCGTCTGGCAGTCGAATTTCTGATAATCCACGGACTGATTCGCCATGATCTTGTCCAGGACTTCTGTCTTGAACCGCTCATAGTCCACATTGCCGCCGACTTCCTGCATACGTTCCGGAGTCCGCTGTTTCGGGCGCAGGAAAAAATCATCCATACGGAACACATTACAGTCATACAGGTTCTCCAGATAATTGCCAAGGGTCGTCTTGCCGCTGGCACATTTACCATCAATGGCAACGAGCAGTGTCTGCTTGCCGCTATTCTCCAGCATTTTATCAATAGCCGCCGTCACCGGTTCAAAACGTCTGGCACAGGAAGCCTTCATATCCAGTTCCTTATGCTCCGCCGCAAAGCGGTTAAAGCCCGCATAGCGCAGTGCCGTCACCACCGCCGGGATCAGGAGCAGTTGCAGGACAATCGCCGGAATCGCATTGACAAAAGCCTGCATGGCAAATATCTGCCAGGTAAATACAGTGCCCATCATAGTATATACCGCCCAGGAAACCAGCCCCCAGACGATTCTTCCGGAAAGCATGGCACTGATCAGTGAAAGATAGAGTGCACCTTTTTTCCCCGCAAGCTTCTGATAAAGCATACCGGATACCAGGCCATAGGTGGCCAGTTCGAAAGCCATAGAAACGGCATTGGGCATCAATGCTGGCATACCAAAGAGTACGCTGCGCAGAAGCGGCAGGATAAACCCAACGATCAGGCCATATGGCCCGCCGCAGATGAAGCCGCAGATCAGGACCGGCAGGTGCATGGGCGAAAGCATATTTCCGATAGCCGGAATCTGCATGATCGCAAATGGCAGCACCAGGCCAAGGGCCAGCATAAGTGCCGAAATCACAAATTTGTTTGTTCTGTTTAATCTCATTTTTCTCTCCCCAAAACAGGATTAGAAGGTTACTATTCAGGACTGCAAAACACAGACACGTTCTCTTTACAAACGATCTGCTGCAAGCAGTCCTAAACAGTAATGTCAAAAGTTACAAACGACCCCAGACAGCTCACGTTGCAGTTCGCCGCTATCTGGGACCGTTAAAAGTCGCTTGTCTACTTGCGAAGTAGTATAGCACACACTTCCGTATTTTGTACATACTTAAAATTGCAAAATGCCTGACAGTGGCCGTGTTTGCGAAGTTCTGCAAAAAAGCCGCAATGCACCGGAAAACCCACACAAAGATTGTAATTTGTTTTAGATATAACAAATTTTTCTTTCCTTTTGGCAGCATCTCTTTATTTTTTGTTCTGCTGCCAAATATGCGTATATATGACATCTTTTTTCTCCGATTTTGGGTAGCATTGCTTCATTTTTTATTTGCTACCCAAAAATCCAGCGAATTCACGTTTTTTTTGGTAGCAAGAATACATTTTCCTCTCTGCTGCCAAAACAAGATGCTTTTACATGGAATATAACTGGTTTTTTGGTAACTTTTGTTTTTTTCTTGCTGCACTACCAAATATGAACTATTCAGGAACATGCTATGATGAAATTAAATCAATTATGTTATTTTCAAACTATATGCAAATACACCAGCATAAGCAAGGCAGCCGTAAATGGCTGCCTTGCTTATGCTCTGACAATTTTTCTATCCCCATAGCTGTTCAATACCGGTTGAAGCCTTATCTATCTTTTATCACTTCATCTCAATACTGTCAGTCTCCACCACGTAATTAGTATCCTCTGGTATAGTTTCTTTGTACGCTATCTCCGCTTTTCTTACGGCCTTAAATCTTGTGATTAAGTTCTGCAGTTCATCACCTGCCATATCCTGCAGTTCCTGGATGCCTTCTTCGTCAAAGGTCTGCTGTCCTTCCTTCAGCTGGTCGGCGCCATCAATAAGTGCCTGGATACCCTCCATGATCTGGCTGTTATTATTGGACAGTTGATCCGCACCGGACTGTAATTGCTCCAACGCATCAGTCAGCGTGTCTATACCATCCGTAAGTCCTGACATGCCTGCTGAAGCTGCTCCCAATACCTTCATCTGCCTTTCCATATCGGCTAATGTCGATATGATACCAGATGCGTCCACAGACATATCCGGCATAGCGAAGGCAGGTACCGACGTCAACTGGGCCTGTGCATCAGCGATAGCCCCGGCCGCATCCCCGGCAGTTCCATTAATATTGAGAGTGCTGTAGTCTGCTGCCGCCAGGATAGCCGCCTTGTCTTCCTCCGTCAGATTCTCCATATTGCTCACAACCGCCTCTATTGCATCCCGGATACCCTGCGCTTGGCTTTGGGCCTGACTTGTGGCGGTTTCATCTGCACCCGCCACCGCTGTCTGGGCATTGGCCAGATCTATACTCGCCGTACTAATGGCCCCTTCCACGGCTGCCTTATACGCCATTACATTCTGTGCAAAAGACTGCAGGCTGGCAAAGGTCGTCTGTAGTTTCGTCATTCCGTCGCTTAAGGCAGCCGCATCCTGTGTCAGGGTATCTGCTGCCGCCGTTACAGCATCCATGCTGTCCGCATCAGGCATGGTTACCCCCGCCAAAGATTCATGAATCGCCTTAATTCCGGTACTCAGCTGATCCACTCCGTCCGTATAAGAGCCCACAGCCGTCTGGAAAGTCTTCAGGCCGTCCAGCAAGGTTCCTGTGCCATCCACCAGTGCCTCCGATGCTTCCCCCAGTTCGTCCATGCTGTCTATAAGAGCATCCACATCGTCAAATCCATTTTCATCGATCTCACTAAATCCAACCGGCGCTATGATATTCGCTGTGAAATCCAGTTCAAACTCTGTGGCGTCCGCTGTGATTTCCACATAATCTGGAATATCCATATCTTTCGTCATGTCCACCGTATCCAGCTGCAGGTTGTCCTTAAGAGAGGGGAAGGCCATGCCTACCGCGATGCACCCATCATCCTGCTCCATGACTTTACCATTGGACACCTCAGCATTTGTAAAGGTATCCGATGAAAGCATAACCGCCGATATCATCATAAACGGAGTATTTACCGTCAATGTTTCCCCTTCCACATCGACTGTTTCCGATGTGAGGTTTTCGTACTCAAATTTGATTCTTACTTTCCCTGACTTGCCGGCAATCTCCTCCGGTGTCATCTTTATATTGTTCAGATAGTAACTGACCTTTACGGAAACTGGCAGATTCGTACCGGCATCCTCCGCTTTCAGTGTCCCTTCTGCATTCGCCTGCAGATAGATCATGTCGGATTCATCCTTCACGACGGCCACCTGATCCAACACTTCCTCTGTTTCCTTTTTCGAAACAGTCTGGATATCCGTCGCAGCCTGAGCGGATGCTTTCTGGGCATTGCTTTGGATCATGCCAAAAGCCGCAGCCCCCACAAGAATCAGACCGCCTATAATTCCAATCGTAGTCTTCATGTTTTTCATCCTTATCCCTCCTCCCTTATTCCACATTCTTCAAAGCTTCATCCATTGGTACTTTTCTTATTTTCCGCACCTCCAGCACCGCTACTACGGCATAGGTAACAATTCCCAGAATAAACATTTTTATAAATATCCCGGCCGTAATATGGAATTCTATCCATCCACTGAAACTCTCCAGCATAATCTGCCGGAAAATCACCAGCATGAAATAATAATCAATAACCATGCTCAGCAGCAGAAACAGTACCACCATAAAGGAAGTGGAAAAAATATACAGTCGGCTGATCTCACCATTCCCATAGCCCAGAATCTTCACCATAGAAATAGACTGACCGTTTTTCTCTATAACGATCTTGGAAAGCAGGTAGATCAAAACCATAAATATCAATATGGCGAAACCATCCACCAGATACATCATGCTTCCCATGGAAACATCCAACTGGCGGGATATCTTGGTCAGCGCCTCCAGATCCACCACGGAGCCAATATATTTATCATTAATATCCGTAATCTCTGTATCGGAGAAATATCCACTGAAATAATCCTGATCCAGATCAAACATTTCATTTAGCTGATCCTGATTTATAAACAACGACAGCGTACCCATATAATCATAGATACCTGTCACAACAAAATCATAGCTATCATCCTTGTATTTTTCTTTCAGTGTGATGGTATGCCCCGCCTTCAGCAGATGCTTATCCGCATATCCTTTGGATATATATACCTGTCCCTCGCTTACATCCAGTGGCACATACTGGCTGTCCTTTTGAATCCCATAGAGCAGGATTTCCTCACCGTCGCAGATGTCGTCTGTGGTATTGAGGGAATAGGCGGTGAATTTTTCTGCAGATTCATTGTCCGTCTCCACCGCTTTGGAAAATTCCAACATGGAGATCAGGCTCTTGATCTTGCTCTCCTCACTCATGACGCTGACTGGAACACTGAGCATATACTGGTAGGAACTGAGCATGTTTTGCTGTATGTCATCCTGGTAATGATCCAGCACCTCCGGCAGAGCCAGCCCAAAAAACAGCAGCAGATTCGCAAAGATGATACCAACCAGAAGCATCGCATAATTACTCATATTCTGAAAGATAATCCGTAGACGAAATCTTGTAAAAAATGGAACCATTACCCCAAGGCGAACAGCCCGTTTTTGTTTTCTCCTGCTCAGGTCTCGACGGATAAATTTCAGGGGTGACACTTTCATCTTGTGATTCAGAATCAGCAGATTAATGATCATCATCATGATAATGGGCACAACTGTAGTCTTCCAGAAAGCTTCACCGCTCCAGGCAGTCACATATTTGGTCAGGCTATAACTGCCGTAATACATCTGGCAAACGACTTTTTCCAGCACTGTATATCCCAGGATATTCCCCAGTACTGCGCCTATGAGCGTGACCAGCAGGGGCATGGAAATATAGTGGCGGACCAACTCTCCTCTGGTATAGCCGGAGGCCCGCAGAGTCCCTATGGTGTTTGCTTCTTTTGTGATTGTGTTACTGATAGTGATGCCAAACACAAAAGCCAGGATTACAATAATCATATAGAGAAGTGCCGTCATCATGCCCTTATCACTTCCCATATCGTTACCGGTGAATATGATGGCCTGATTCTGATACCGTGGTACAAAAGATTCCAAAGACACAGCTTTTCCCATGGCTTTCATAAGATCCTCTGCCCTGTCGTTTTCCGCTGTTTCATTGACCGGTTCCGTACCATAGGTCCAGGCATAGCGATAATGCAGGGTCTTTTTGCTGAATGTATCAAAATCCTCTTTCGGCACAATAGCCACGCCGAATTTGACCGCGTCAAACATGCTGTCATTATTATCTGAAAAAAGGCTGCTGTAATCCGATAAGGCCACATATCCGCTAACTGTCCATTCCCGGTCTGCACTGCCTATGGTGTCCCCCACGGCGATCTTGTTATTTTCCGCATACATGCGATCAATGGCAATTTCTCCCGCCTGCTCCGGGAGGTGCCCCTCCATGAGGCATCCCCGGTCCACATCCTCACGGTCCGCATAGATACGAAGGGTGCTGCCGTTGGTAAGCTCCTCTTCCATAAAATAATTCTCATAAATGGTAATCTCGTTTTTCTCCAGCACTGCTTTCTGCTCTTGAGTCATTTCTTTTTTTACATCAAAATATCCGTCTTCTATATTATATTTCTCAAAACTTTCATCGTATGTAATGCGCATGCTGCTATCAGCGACCAGGAACCCAGACACAAAACCGATGGTAGCTACCAGCAGTATAAAAATAACTGCATACTTCCCTGCCTCATCCCGCAATTCTCTCAGAAGCCTTTTTTGCAAAGGATTTCTCATGATCCGACCTCCCTACCAGTCCAGCTCTTCGGCCGGGATTTTGTTCTCGTTATGATAGCTCTTACGAATCGTTCCGTCCTTCAAATGCACTACCTGATCTGCCATATATTTGATGGCATCGTTGTGGGTGACCATGACGACGGTGTTGCCATACTTTTGATTCACAGTCTCAATCAGTTTCAAAATTCCTTTGGAAGTGTTATAGTCTAATGCGCCTGTGGGCTCATCGCAGAGCAGGATATCTGGGTTCTTGATCAATGCTCGACCGATAGCAGTACGCTGCTGCTGCCCACCAGACAACTGGTTTGGCAGTTTGTGCTGATGTTCGTAGATGCCAAGCGTCTGCAGCATGTCATCAATATCCAGAGGCTTGTCACTGAGATAAGCCCCTACCTCGATATTTTCCCGTATGGTCAGATTGGGGATCAGATTATACATCTGGAAAATATAGCCCAGATGTTTCCGCCGATATAATGTCAGTTTCTTTTCTTTCATCTCGCCTGTTTTTTCTCCATCTATGGAGATATAGCCTTCATCCGAACTGTCGATGCCGCCGATAATATTCAGCAACGTGGATTTGCCTGAACCGGAGGGTCCCAACAGCACACAAAATTCCCCTTTGTCTATGGACAGGTCGATACCTTTGAGAACCTCGATCCTGTTTTCTGCCTCGCCAAACGACTTCTTTATATTATTGATTTCCAAAAACATCTCTTTTCCCTCATTATTGATTCGTTGTCTCTGCTTATAATTAGTTTCTTCTCTTTTAAATTAGTCTTAACTAACAATATAGCACTTCGAATTTTTTTGTCAATAAAAAAAGACCGTCAAACCAGTCTTTTCTGCGCTTCTTTCTATACTTTTTTAAAATTTCTTCCGACCATTTCCCCCGGATGTGCTATACTAATACCGAACAAATACAGGAAATTTTACTTAAAAGGAGGCTCACATGAAGCAATCCAATGAATTGAGAGAATTGTTAAAACGAATTGACCATAAAGGTTATCCGGCATATAAAGACACCCGCGGGGAATATCAGTTTCCCGACTATATTCTGTCCATCGACCATGTACAGGGCGACCCATTCGCGGCTCCTTCTTCTGTGAGCGTGCGGATTGATGGCCGAAAGGCACGATTCCCGGAAGCATTGTATGATACTCCCTGGAAACGGATCGCACTGCAGGATGAACTGCTCCGCCAGTTCGGCAAGCACCTGGAGCATTACTCTTTTCAGGTAAAGGGTTCCGGCAAGAGCGGTCTGCTCTCCGTAAGCCGCCCAGGGCAGGAAATCTTAGACCGCAGCGGCTGCCAGATGGATCCGAAAACAGGCATGATCACCTGCCGTTTTGAGATCGGTTTCCCAGCCAGTGGACGTACTATCCAGGCCTTTGGCTTAGAGAAGATATTGTTCCAGCTGCTTCCTGACTGTATACGAAAGGGCTTGTTCTATGCCTCTCTGAATGGGAAACAGCTTCAGGATATTGCAGATCTGGCGGACCAGCAGCAGTTTATCCGGGACGAATTAAAAAAACGTGATCTCGTTGCCTTCGTGGCTGACGGGTCCATTCTCCCTCGAGAAAGCGGTATCTCAAACCGCCCTATGAAGGATGCTTTTCCCTTCGTCTCTCCGGCATCTTTGGCTCTGACTCTGGAACTGCCTCATGGGAAGGTACTCACCGGCATGGGTATTCCCAAAGGCATTACACTCATTGTCGGCGGCGGCTATCATGGCAAGTCCACGCTCTTAAAGGCGCTGGAAACGGGCGTTTACAATCATATCTCCGGGGATGGCAGGGAATTCGTGCTCACTGATGAAAGCGCTATGAAGCTGCGGGCAGAAGATGGCCGCAGCGTTACTCAGGTGGATATTTCCATGTTTATCGGAAATCTGCCTAACGGAAAGGACACGGCTTCTTTCTCCACACCAGATGCCAGCGGAAGTACTTCGCAGGCTGCCGCGGTCATTGAGAGCATGGAAGCCGGAAGTCAGGTGCTGCTCATGGACGAGGATACCAGCGCCACCAATTTTATGATCCGGGACGAACTGATGCAGCGGGTCGTGCATAAAAATGCGGAGCCTATCACACCGTTCATTGACCAGATCCGCCCTCTGTATGAGAAATATGGTCTTTCTACTATATTGGTTGCCGGCAGTTCCGGTTCCTTTTTCACCAAGGCAGATGTGATTTTGCAAATGAAAAATTATGAGCCTATGGATATTACAGAATTCGCCAGAGAAGAAACCAGGCAATATTTTCATGATATTCACGGGGTTATGTCCGCCGACTCTGCGCCTGATACCAACGCCGCAAGCACAGATACCCTCACTGGTTCCAAGCCAAAATGTCACCGTATCCTAAAGCCACAGAAGGGTCTTGGAAAAAATGACCGCATAAAAATCCATACACTTGGCTGTGAAGAGATTTCCATTAACCATGATGCTATTGATCTTCGCTGCGTGGAGCAGTTGGTAGATCCGGAGCAGTTGAACACGCTGGCCCGCCTCTACGTCTATGCCAGCCAGAATCTCATGGATGGGCACAAAACTCTGCGCGAAGTGGTGGAACAACTTTCCGCACAATTATCCCAGCAGTCCTTCGCCATCTTCGGCAGGGACCTGTCCTCTTCCCTGGCTCTGCCTCGGAAAGAAGAGATTTTCGCCATGTTCTACCGCAGCAGGAAATAGACCTATACCATCACACTATTCCTGCATTGCCTGCAAATTTATATCCAGCTGCATATCCAGCCCCGCGGCTATCCGGACCATCATTTCCAGAGACGGGTTGTATTTACCACTCTCGAATCTGGCGATGTTGGGTCTGGATATGCCGGTGCGTTTAAATAAGTCTTCCTGGGTCATCTTTTTCTTTTTTCTGCATGACACGTACTGCCGGATGATATTGTTCCGGGTACTGCGCTGTATTGGCTCAATCAAAATTTCTTCATTGTCTACGGTATAAATATAATCCATATCACTCATGTTATCTTATTCTCTCTTTCCGTAAGTTTCACTGTCTCCTTCATCATGCGACTCCACATGTATCGTATTCCATACTCATATCGTAGTAAATACCATACGGAAAGTCAATCGTTTTATTTCCTTTTCACTCAATAAATTAGTTCCCTATTACAAATCCCTGATAGTTCTGAACATGCTTTCCAGCAGCAGCCAGTTTGCACGGAAAAACTGCATAATCTGCCAGTAGCCCATACCTCGCAGTCCATATTCCTTTACCAGAGCGAATTTTGCCTGCAGGCTGCGCACGTCCTCAAACCATACTTCATGCATAATCCCATCTCTGGCAGTATAGCGGAAATACGGTGACTGCGCCGTCTGGTCAAATTGGATAACCGCGCCGTAGCGAATGGCCAGCTGCACTGCCTCCACATTTCCTATGGTCCTCGCTCTGGTTTTTCCTTGGGAATAAGGAAGCGGCCAGTCATATCCATAGTTTGGAATGCCCAGGTCGATTTTACTTGGCGGTATCTCCGTTATGGCATAATCTACCACCTCACGAACCTTGTCGATGGGCGCGATCGCCATGGGCGGCCCATACTTATACCCCCATTCATAAGTCATCAAGAGCACGTGATCCGCAGCCGCCCCAAGTCCCCTGTAATCCTTGCCTGCATAAAGCAATCCCGGTTGATCCGCCGATGTCTTCGGCGCAAGCGCTACCGAGACCTGATAGCCATCCACGTGCAGTGCCTTCGCCAGTTTCTCAACAAAAGCAGTAAATGCATCCCGATCCGATGCCAATACAAATTCAAAATCCACATCGACCCCGGCGAAGCCTTTCTCATATAGCACTTCCTGCAGTTGTGAAATAAGCCGATTCCCTGCCGCTTCATTATTCACCACTGCGCTGATCAGATAATTATTAAACTGCCCATCCAGTCCAAAAGGCGTCAGGGTAAGTATGGGCTTCACACCATATTCATAGGCCGTATTTATCATCCACTGGTCATCCAGTGCCGGCGCAATCAGTGTCCCTTCCGCCGTAAATCCATAAGAAAATACGGACAGTTCCGTAAGGTACGGCAGCGTCTGGCGCAGGACCCATTCCCTTATAAACGGATAGGCGTATCCATTGACGGCAGCCGCTGTCTCCCCTTTTTCTCCTGGAAGAAAAAGAGACTGGCCAACGGCCAGCCTGTACGGATATGGTATTTGATTGTTATAGGCAATGGATGCCGCCGCTACATTGTATTCCTGAGCAATACGGTCTACTGTATCCCCAGGTTTCACTACATATATCATAGAATCACCATATAGTGTTTTCTATATTATATACAGTGACGCATAATTTGGGCAATCAACTATTCATTCTGTTTCTGTTCTTCCACCAGTTTTTTGAGTACCGGCAGCACCCCATTTTCGGTGTAACTTAGTTCAAAAGAAAAGCACTCTGCAAACTGTTATTATATAAAATTGTAATACCTTTATTTTTTATTTGTTCAATTTTAGTTAAAGACCCAGTACGGTAGTCATAGACTCCATCCACGTTTTACCATTTCTACGTCTTACATCTAACGAATTCACAACAACACTGGAAACATTTTCCACCTCCCCTAATGATGATTGAACAGGGGCAAAGTTGCCGGCAGCACTTATACAATAGTATGTTTTATCGTCTTTTCCTAAATAAATCATGGCATGACCCGGGAAAGAAACAATGCTTCCGCTTTCTGTTGCATCCAAAACATTTGATTTTTCCAAAAGAGACATATCCGTTATATCTTTCCTGTTTTCCCATGGGATCATAGAGATTCCGGCATATCCTGTAACTGCGTCCACTCTTTATAATCCTTACAGATGGCAACATCCTCAGTTTTCACCCACCCCCGATAGTTATACATGGCAATATAGGACCATATCTTATCGGTACTAGTATGTAGAATTACGACAGGTTCATTAAAAAGCAATGCTGTTTCCTGAAACAAATCATCGGTGGATTCCGGATCATCGGTTAAAACGGTTTCGATAGGAAATGATTTGATATTACTTCGTACAGTACAAATACCCCACTGAATACTTGGAGTATCTGATATATCATCCATATTCATATTTGCTTTGACAGCATTCCAATTCTCTTCTGTCATCTCTTGACCTTGTAAATCAAAAATCGGATCTGTAGGTATTTGATAACTTTCTATCCATGTACGAATTTCCTGACCAGAAATATGATCATTAAATCGTGATAAATCCATCAAATAATCCTCGCCCAACTCATCAAAACAAGTCTCATTAAAATGTTTGATTTTATCCTCTGTCATTATAATTGGGGCAGGATTATCCAGTTTTTGAATCCAGTAGTCTGCCGATTGATAGTCTGTAACTGCGGAATCATTTTGTTCACTATTCGAACATCCTGTGCACATTAAAATTGCTATGAGTAAAATTAGTTTTTTCATCCACACCGCTCCTTATCATTTGTACTTTCTTAATTATCTCAGATCATCACCAAAATAGATAGCTAAAATATATATGTTCTTCCTTATTTTTCACACCATCTCAAGAATTTCCCTATAAAATAAGAAAGAAGTTCTGTAATAAAATCACAAGACTTTTTCTCTCGTTTTTTCATTTGTGATAATATGACTCATTCAACTTCACCATTTCCTCTATGTACATTCAGTTTTTCCGTCTTCACCTGATATGCCTTCACCTCTTCCCCATATGCTGCCGTCAAGGATGGACTAATTGCAAAGTCTATTATCTTTTTATCCCTACTCTTTAATTTGCAATTTCACTTTCTCGGCCTCATTTAAAATATTTAATTGATATTTTGCTATTTCTTCCAATATCTGAAATCTTTCCTTCTTGCCCTTCCCTTCACGAATCATTTGCGCATTATGTGTTTCCAAATTTGACAATACCGTTAGTTCATTAATCGTCGCATAATCACGGACATTACTCTTTTTTGCAAGCTCCGAATTAGAATCACGCCATGCTCTTGCAGTAAATCCAAATAAAACAACATTGAGTATGTCTGCTTCGTCCGCGTATGCTAACCATTCCAAACTTGATCGATAATTTCCACTTGGAATAATATAATTCTTTACAGCATCTGTCTGAATTAGGTAATTGCTTTTTGACAGAAATCTTTTTGCATCCCATTCTAGTTTCTTCTGGTCATTCTCATTTTCTTTTAATCTTTGGAATTCTTTAATTAAATACAGCTTAAACACTGGGCTAATTGCAGATGCAAATTCGAATGCAATATCTTTATGAGCGAATGTCCCTCCATAACGGCCTTTCTTCACATAAAGACCTTTTGCATTGGTCTTTTCTATCCACTCAGATACACTTGGTGTAAATGTTAACAATCCTGCTTGTTTTTTAAAGTGTTCAGATTCGAACACTTTAAAATCCGGATTATAGATTTCTTCCCAGGTAATTAGAAATTCAAGAGTCATTCTATTTCTTAGCCAATTTCTAATAACATCAGCCGCCCTGGAATTCCCCCCTTTTGCTGCTGCCATATCAGTAATACATATGTACTCATCAATATCCGCATTTGCAACTGTAATCGGAATATCTTGTACTGTAATAATTCTATTCTTTGCCATCAATACCTTCTCCTCCGTGTCTCAAAATGCATATTACATGATTTTCCTTTAAGATAAGAAAAACCTATATTAAACTCACAAGACTTCTTCTCTCATTTTTCATTTTCCTATTGTATTTTTTCTGATCTATGCTAAGGATTCGGCCACACATCAAATCCCTGTCAGCTGCCTCGCCCCTCTCCTCAGATATGCCTTTACTTTCTCGCCATATGCTGCTGTCAAGGTTGTAATAACAATTTTTTCAGCCTCTGCAAAATTTCATATATTTTACTCTTGACCGACAACATATTTCTGTGTATATTATAAGAGAAGAAACGAAGTTTACAACCGTCAAGCTATTGCTCATACGGCTCGCTCGTTTCTTTTTTTGTTCTTACGAGATCATATAAATATAATTTTCCATCTTCATCACATCTAACAAGCATTCTTGTTAAAAAAATGTTAGATCTTTCTAGTTGTCCCTTGGCATCATAGACAGGAATTCCAAATCGTGTATTATACCGGTACCATCCATATCTGGCTTTTGATCCATGTTTGTTGGCATAATCTGGATAATGCACTCGGTCTTTTGCAATCTGAATCATTTCACCAATCACAGGCATTATATTGGCTTTCGCCTTTTCATTAGCACCTCTAAGTCCTTTCGTATCCTTTGAATGTGCAAATTCATCTGGAAAATCAGAACCAATATATATTTTCTCAGCGGTTTCAGCAATATCATAATACTTACCTATATATTCCTTCAAGCAAGTTTCCACTTCATCCCAATCAATACCTCTACGTGACTTAAACCTTATGTCATTTATTATTGCAATTTTACTCCCATCCAAATCCGTTACTATATTTACGTTTTTCTCCATTCATAAAACCTTTCTCCAGCTTTATCGATTGTTTCTATCTCTTGTCAAGTTTTTCCGTCTTCACCTGATATGCCATCATTCTCAAAACATAATCGGGTAATTTTCGATTGCCTAATTCCCATTCGGTCATAGTCCGATATGGAATCCCCAAATATGCACAAAATTCTTTACGGTTCATGCCTGTACTCTCTCTAAGTTTTCTAACTTCATCCTTTATTTCCATTGTCATTACTCCAATCATTTACACATTGTGTAATTATAGTATCACAAACCCATCGCTTACGCAATGTGTACATTGAAAAAATTCTTTCAATCCGGTATCGAATCCCGCACACATAACGCCCCATACCCCATCTGCGGATTCGGCCACACATCAAATCCTGGCAGGTGCATCCGGCCGCTGTGCAAAAATAAGCATCTGCTCCTGGAATGGGTACCTATAAATTCTGGCTGTTGTTGTCAGATACCGTGTCCATTCCTCTCCATTTTTTACAATATCCTTGACTATTTGTTCTGCCACTTGGGATATAAAATCATATGTTCTTGCCAAGCGTTTCCCTCCTTTGCATAAAAAAACAGCCCCTTCCGCTCTTATTTCACGGTTTGGCTGTGTCTTTTTGCTTTACATTTGGGAGAATACATGATATATTCTACTTAGAAAGAGCAACCGCCCACAAGGTGGATGCTTCCGGATAAGACGTTAATTAGCTCTCAATGAGAGCCGCCTACTCTGTTGGCCGACAGGGTAGGCATTATTTTTTTGGCTTGTTATTCCTATTATCTAAATAGGCAAGCAAAGCGACGAGAAATGGACCACCTAGAAACAATAATGTTAATACCTGGTATGTATCCATCCGCTCCACCTCCCTTCTTTTGTACGTCCCAAAGGAACTCAAAAATCCAGAAGGCTAATAAACCACCCTGTACACGGTTACTCCTGTTAAGTATTCTATCAATAAACTCCCAATAAAGCAATCAGTTTATAGTTCTTTTTCTGTCCTGCTCTACCCATATTGTCTCTCGTGTTTTTCGCATCACCTCCTTATCCCATAACTCTGATTATTCCTTCTCGCAGCTTCATACTGAAAACAAAAACCGGATAATTTTCTAATTTGAAAATCATCCAGTTATGTATTGCACTATTAAATTGTATTTATTATAAAATCAACAAAGTCTCACCTCGATGAACTGGAATTTATCACTTGATATACAAACTGCTTGTAAGTCTGTCAACATGGCTACAATCCTTGCCTTTTAATAAGTTTATAGTATTTAGCCTGTAAGTAAACCCAAAACAAGAAATACTCCTAACAATAAAATAATTGGAATGATAATCATACAAACACCAATTGCAATAAGATTACCCGTTTTCTCACCCTTTAGCTTGTAAATTATAGAGACTATAATTGTCACAAATCCAGGAATTAAAGCTGTATAAGGTATTGCAGCTGTCATTGTCAATTCTTTTACATTCCAGTCAATACTCTGTAATATTTCAACCAGTGTGCATAGGAATGTAGTTATCACAAGGATTATCAGAATTTTCGTCTGTTTCCTTTCCACTTCCTTTGTTGCAATGTCAAAAACATCCTCAACTACAGTTTCATCGATTGATACATTTTCATTTGCCCTTTCTGATTTCATAAGTTCTATTATGGATACATTCAAAACATCAGCTAAAGGTTCTATTGTGTTTATATCAGGAAATCCTAAGCCCCTTTCCCATTTGCTAACGGCTTTGTCAGTTACTTGAATTTCTGTAGCCAAATCCTTTTGTGTCATTTTCAATTCCTTTCTTCTTTCAGATAGAAAACAACCAAATTTATTTACATCCATTCTTATCACCTCCTGTTGCAATTCTATATGCGTCAACCGTCAAAATCAACCGACACATCGTTGACTTCTCTCAAAATCACTGCTAATAGTAGTTCTACGTATCGTTTACTATCGCTTTATATTGCAAATCGGTATCTTCAATATTTAAAATATCAACTGCTTTTATGCCTATAAGCCCATGCGAAGAAATCTTACTGCACCTATATCCGTACTTATCTTAATTATCTGACCCACATTCTTCATAAAAAATTCAGCCTTTCTCTATTTTTCAGGGAAAAAGAAAAGATACTATCCCCATATACGAACTGGTTAACTTTCCGCAATTTGGTACAATTGTGAAGAATCATAACGCTTTTACAAATTATTAAAAAGTCAATTAGTAATTCTGGAATAGTCATATCATACCGTTGTATTCTGCAGTTGTACAAGGCATAATTAACAATTCACATAGGCAATGAATCCGCCACACACAACGCTCCATACCCCATCTCTGGATTTGGCCACACATCAAACCCCGGCAGATGCCGTGCCCCGCGTCTTAGATACGCTTTCACCTTCTCCCCATATGCTGCTGTCAAGGATGTACTAACAATTTCTATACAAAACACTCTACAAAAGTTCATGTGCTTTTCGGATTATTTCCTTAATTTCAACGGATAATGTTTGTAGAGTAAATTTAGAAATGGGTTTGTTACCGTATAGCTTATGGCTTAGGCGGGTTGCTCGTTTCTTTTTTTATGTTTACAATATCATATAGATACAAATTATCATCTTTTGCGTGACGAATCAGCATTTCCGTATGAAAGACATTATATCTTTCAACATCTCCACTATCTGTAAAAACAGAAATTACAACTCTTGCATCATTTCCGAAACAGCTATTGCTACAAATTTCCTGCTATGAGATACCAGTAAAGCGGACACTCGCAATCCGCTTCGCTATTTCCTGGGTAAATTCCGCAATATGTGAATATTAAATCAACGCCTTTATACTATCAACTTCCGAATAGTATTCATCTTTCATCTGGTTTCGCTGATTATTTAGGGATTCCGTCTTCTCTCGAAGCTTCTATACCTTCCCAGCAATCTCCTGTGCTTCTAATCAATACCTCTGACTAGAGATTTTACCAGCAGCATACTTTTCGTATGCTCTGTCTTTCTACCTCTCCAGTTTCCTGCTTACTCAAAAAATCTCAATTCCCATTATTTCTATTTTAAACGATAATTTAGAGCAACAAGCAAAAAGCGTTGTTAACAATAGAACAAATATCTCTATAGGTGATATCCTGTTCGCAAGTATTGCTCCGCTTGGACGTTGCTACTTAATTTTGGATGAACCACGCGACTGGGATATAAACGAGTCTGTTTTCTCAATACGTGCAAATAGCAGATTTGTTTCACCTGATTTTTTGTATATATTGAAACAAAGTGTGTTCCAATACTTGCTGTAACCTTTGCAACTGGATATTATCCAAACTCTTCGCCATATCCTGCATGATTTCATTTATTAATTCTTCTTTCATTGTCATTTCTCCTTATACAGAGAACGACATGCAACGGCAGTTCCTTAATTATTACTCTGCCGTCGGTAGAGTTCTTTTTACTACAAGCTATCATTCAATAATTTATCAAAATCACTCTCATACAACTGATCCTGAATCACACGGTATTTTTCAAATTCACTTTCAGCAAATTTCTTCGCGATTTTTGCAGTAACTTTCCCTTTATCCTGAAGTATTTCTTCTTCATTCAATTCCAGAAAAATATCCAATCTATTAGCCCAATCTTCCATTGTCATTGGAATTCGTCTTCTTGCCTGACGCTCCGCATAATCCAAATACATAGAAACAAACTGATTCAAATCTTGCATTTCTTCTTTTGATAGATAATTTTTAGCTATATTTACATCTGCCTTTACAATTTTTCCTTCTGGCGCATTTTTCCACGTTGTTAACCCCATATGCTCTATTTCGTGATTGGCTCTTTCCACAATAACTTCTGCCGCTGTGTGCTTATGAATTGCATAATGTAATTTATTCTGAACCTTTGCAAAAAAATCTTTGGTCACAAATGCATCTATTGAATAATCAACTGCTGTCATATAAATATCTGTAATCTTTTGATAGAATTTCCTCTCACTTGCTCGTATTTCCCTAATTTCATCAAGCAAATGCTCAAAATATTCTTCATCAAAAATCTGTCCATTCTCTAATCTTTTTTTATCAAGAACATATCCCTGAATAGTAAATGTCTTTAAAACCTTAGTAGCCCATTGTCTAAACTGCGTTGCGCGAACAGAATTTACTCTATATCCTACGGATATTATAGCATCAAGGTTATAGAACATCATGGGATAATTCTTTCCATCAGAAGCAGTTGCCGAGGATTTCTCGGTAACTGCTTCATTATCAAGTTCTCCTTCTTTAAAAATATTTTTCAAATGAAGACCAATGTTATCCGTAGAACAATCAAACAGCTGCGCCATAGATTTCTGTGTAAGCCAGACATTTTCATCATGCACTCGCACTTCTATTCCTTCTTCTCCTGATTGTTTTGTAAAGACAAGGAAATCTGTTGTACTATTTCTTATTTGAATTTTGTTATCTTTCATCGAATATCCTTTCTTTGAATTTTATAAATGATAATTTACCGTATGCAATGAGCCAGGCGAAACGGCGTCACTATCAGCCGTTAGGAGTTTGCTCACAAAAGGCTGCATAGATGACATTTCATCAGGCGAATGCCCGATAGCGAACAGTTCTGGTGTGAGCGTAGCATGGCGGCGTAGTGGGAATCAATCTTTGATAGAAGCTTGACCATTCATGAGCATCGGAAGAAGCCAGTCACGCAATGAACTCATTGCACGTATTTGTTTTTCGTTTTTATGTATTTGAAGTTCAATAGGTTCGGCAATACATTGAAAACTGTTTATTATATTGGTTTCTGGTATTATTACAGGCATATCGAATAAAGTATCTTTTGTAATTGAGCCAAATGTAGTCCCTGAATTATTTACATTGTTGAAAAACCAACTATTGCTCATTTACAAATCTCTGACAAATGAAATTGTATTGTCTTTACCAGAAATTGAAGCCAAACACCTTCCAATGCAGCAATCTTCATAAGCAATATTCATTGTGCCAACAGGTGCTCTTACACTTAATAAAATATCATGATGCATAGAATGCTCCCTGAATTGGTTCAATATCTGTGTCATCATATCCATTATTATTTGAAAACACTGTATACTGCGTAATATTCGCATACTTTCTGAATACCGGATTGGAAAAGCGTCTAGTCATTCGTTCTCTTTCCATCAGAATCCCTTCACGATTATTCTGTCTTTTCACTTCAATAAATGAAAGTGACATTCCGTTTGTCAACACAACAATATCTGGTCTGAAATTGTCATCTCCATTTTCGTATGGCAGTTCTGTACCTTCCCCAAATCATCATTTTCAAGTTTGATTTTGAGTTCTGAAATCATTCGTTTTATTTCAGAGACTGTAAGTTCTGTTTGATTGTTCCGGTCTCGCCATTATGAGCACCTCCATTCATTAAACTTCTTCGTATTCATTACCTTTCAATCTCCACAATATCATCCAAACCGCATTCTAAAGCTATGCTTATCCGAGCCAATACATTCAATGAAACATTTTCATTATTCGTCATCTTAGTAAATGTGCTGGCTGCAATTTGTGTCATCTTTCGCAAGTCTCCCTTGGTCATTTCTCTGTCAATCAGCATTTTCCATAATGGTTTGTAATTGATTCTAATTTGCTTCTCATTTCGCATTCAATTATCCTCCAACAAAGCCCTGTTTACGCAAATATATATTACTCTAAGTATAGCACCATTGCTTCGTAACAACAATAGAAATGACGATTTCTCGAAACAACGTATATCCAAGCCTGTTGTTCTTTGCCCATAAGAACACTATTACCAGTCTAAGAAATAGCGCTAAGTCCATCTGACGTTTTAGCGTTCTTACGTCCCATTTTTCTTTATAGCATTCTTTTTCATAAAAACTTCTGTTTAATCTTGTTATACACCGCTTCAGCACAATTGGTCACCCAAAAGCACTGGGTGCTTGCTACGGAGCTCACTGGCGATTACTCCGACCAGACTTTCACTGGCAAGCTGTTGACAGCTTGCAGAACACACGACTTTCACCCATTAGAAACGTGCGTCGCCAGGAGCACCAGAAAAAGAGACTGGATTTTTGCTCCAATCTCTTCGTATAACCCTCGTACTAACTATTTTCTGTAATCCAAATACTATTGTCTTCTGCGAATCAACTCACTCATAATTTCTTTGTGCTTCTCTGTGCTAATGGGATACATCAAGTAGAAGATACCATTGATGGCACTAATAATTGCGGGAATCAATGTAATGAACCAGTTAATCGCATTTAATACTTCTGTTGACTGTACTCCATTTGCGACATAATTCATCGCTGCAAGAACCGCTGCTCCAACTGCCGGCATGATTGCTCCACCTGCTTTATTGGCAACCGATACGATTGCAGACAAAAAGCCGTCACATCTTACACCGGATACATATTCACCATAATCCACAGCATCACCAATTGCACCAAAATGAATTCCCATGTATGCATAGAAGCTCATACTTCCGATAAACGTCAGAATCCAGAAGAGAATCGATGGTGCTGTCACAAAATACATCAGGAAGTATGCCACCGCCGTAATAAAATTAAGGATTGCACACACTTTACCTTTATGTTTTAAATGCGAAAACAGTTTATTTCCCAGCCAGCCGGTACCGAAAATTGCGGCTATTAAACTAACCCAGCCATAAGTTGTGGCATAGCCCGCATCGCCAGCATTGTACTGCCAGTAATATGCAAGCATTGCTGCTCTTCCATAGATGACACAGCCCAGAATCAGCTGACCTACAATCAAAATGGCAACTGGTTTGTTCTTAGTCAATGATTCCATCTGTGCTTTGAGTGGAATAGACTCTTGTGTTGGAGGGGGTGTCACAACTTCCTTCGTCTTCATGCAACACACGATCATCGTTGGAATTCCCAGCAGACATGTGATAAGCACTGCCCAGAAATACCCTCTTGCATTACTCACCGATCCATCTGTGGAAAATGCACGAATCAATGGAACTGCTATAATAACAGTAATCATAGAGCTGACATTTGCAAACATCATGCGAAGCCCGGATACTTTTGCACGGTCTTCCGAATCCGGTGTAATGCAGCCATTCAATGCACCATAAGGCATATTGCTGCATGTAGATGCAACGGTCAGAAGCAGATAAATTCCCCACATCCACATCAATCGGATGGTGTAAGACCAATCAGGACTGGCCGCAAAAGTCAGCACGATGAACGTTGCCATTGCAATGGCCCCAATTAGGAACCATGGTCGATAACGCCCCCAACGACTATTCGTTCGGTCTGCTAATGAACCAATAATCGGATCATTAAATGCATCGAAAATTCTCACAACCAACATCATGACTGATACTGTTGCTGCGGAAATACCGATTGTATCCGTATAATAAATCATCAAGTAGGTACTGAGCCAGTAATACATAAAATTATATCCGAAATCCCCCAGCGCATAATATACTCGTTTTGCTGGAGTCAGATGAAAAGTACTCAAATTCTCCGTCGATTGATACTTCTTTTTTTCTTTTCCCATAGCTCACTACTCCTTTGAATTCATTGTCAGCCGAACAGCCCGCCTCCAATTTTCTAATTTTTTATTTCTTACTTCTTCGTTCATTTTCGGATAAAAATATCTGCGATTTTCTTTTCCAAAAAGCATTTCTCTTTTATATAATCCACTTCCAATACCGGCGAGAAAGGCTGCTCCGAGTGCTGATAATTCTTCTGTCTCTGCAATTGCCACAGCTGATGATGCCAGATTACTCTGCATCTGCATTAAAAATGCATTTTTCGTTGGACCTCCGTCCACACACAATTCTTTGATTTCCATGCCACTGTCTTTTTCCATCGCTGCCAAAACCGCCTGAATTTGAAGTGCAATACTTTCCAATGCCGCTTTGATAATTTCATTTCTTCCCGTCATTCGGGTCATACCATACAAAAGTGCTTTGGCATTATCATCCCAGTACGGAGCAGATAATCCAGAGAATGCAGGAACCAGCACTGTACTATCCTTTTGATTCGCAGCTTTTGCTGCGTCTTCAGTCTCTGCCGGAGAGCTGATCAGTTTCATATCATCCTTTAGCCACGTAATGACAGCTCCTGTATAATTGATGTTTCCTTCCAATACGTAATGTACCGTTCCATCTATCCCCCACGCAAGTGATGTTACCAGCCCATGTCTGCTTGATATACAATTTTCTCCTGTATTCATCATAATTGATGAGCCTGTTCCATATGTAGTCTTAATCATTCCAGAGGAATGGCATCCCTGTCCAAACAATGCTGCGTGAGAATCACCTGCCGCACTATGAATAGGAATCTTCTCTTCTAAAAATCCGTCTAAGTCTGTCATACCAAAGAGTGCATTACTGTCTACCACCTCTGGAAGACACTGCATTGGCACACTGAAATATTCACATATCTCTTTGCTCCACTGTAATGCTCCAATGTCAAAAAGCTGTGTTCTCGATGCATTGGAATAATCTGTTTTAAAAGATTCTCCATGTGTCATGCGATAAATAAGCCAACTATCAATTGTTCCCAAACAAATATCTTGTGTCTGTTTTTCTTTTAATTCCTCTGTATTCCGCAAAAGCCATGCCATCTTTGCTGCCGAAAAATAAGGCGATAGTTTAAGTCCTGTCTTTCTTTTAATCATAGCAGCATATGGTTCCACTGCTTTTGCTATTTCTTTTGCTCTGGAACATTGCCACACAATTGCATAATTCAATGCTCTTCCATCCCTATCCCAGATAGCAGTCGTCTCTCTCTGGTTACTGATGCCAATGGCTTTGATTTCTTTTTTGTCAATGTTTGTTTGATGGATAACGTCCTGCGTTACCAGCAGGACGTTTTGATATATTTCATCTAAGTTATGAGATACCCAACCCTTTTCATTAACGATCTGTTCATGACTGCGGTCTGCCCTCCCAACTATTTTCCCGTTTCCATCAACCAGTATTGCTTTGGTTCCCTGCGTACTCTGGTCGATTCCTAATACATATCCCATCTTTTATTCCTCCAAGACCTTGCTCACACGCTTGGCGATACCTTCGTCGTCCATTTTGTAATATGCAAATACCTCTTTATTTTCTCCGGCAATAATATGTCCATCCGGAAGTGCAATTTGCAGTACTTTTTTCGGACATCGCTGTGCAAGCACCTGTGTTGTAATACTTCCAAGACCGCCAAAAGGTGAATGCTCCTCAACGGTTACTATAAGCTTTGCCTTTTCCGCATATTTCAAAAGAGTTGCATCATCATATGGTTTAAGACAATACATATCTAAAACGGTTGCTTTCACGCCCTGCTCCTGTAAAAGCACAGCGGCTTTCTTTGCATATGGCACCAATTCCCCACATGCAATGATTACTACATCTTCTCCTTCCACAACAACATTTGCCTGATTCAACGTAAACTCTATGTTTTCATCATAGACATCTTCTGTTGCAGAACGGCTGACTCTCACATAAGAAGGTTTTTCATCCTTTAACAATACCTGCATTAATTTTGCTGTTTGAAAACGGTCACTTGGAAGGTATACTCTCATATCCGGGAGTGCCGTAAACGCTGCAATATCCTGACATGAATGATGTGTCATTCCAAGAGCACCGTAACTGATACCCCCACTGATTCCGACCAAAGTTACATTTGTCTGCGAATATGCCACATCTACTTTTGCCTGTTCATAACTCCTTGTAGAAATAAAACTTGCTGGTGATGCTGCAAATACTTTTTTGCCACAAGTTGCCAAACCTGCTGATACAGAAACCAGATTCTGTTCTGCGATTCCCATTTCCACACACTGTTTTGGATATTCTTTGAAAAATGGAGTCAGTGAGGCTGAACCGCGTGAATCCGAACATACAACGACGATGTCTTTATCTGTCTTTGCTTCCTCAAGCAACACATCACAAATGGCCTGTCTGTTTGTAATCTTATTCATCTTTCAACACCTCCTCTAACTCTTCTACTGCTTTTGCATATTGTTCTTCTGACATGACGCCATGGTGCCATGATGCCTGGTTTTCCATAAATGAAACGCCTTTTCCTTTTACCGTATGCGCAATGACTGCTGTCGGTTTTCCTTTCAGTTCTTTCGCTTTTTCATAAGCTTTGACAAGTTGCTGACAGTCATTTCCATCCTCAACTTCAATTACATGGAATCCAAAGTCTTTGAATTTCTCTGCCAGATTTGCACTGTCCATAACTTCTTCTGTTGTTCCGCTAATCTGAAGATGATTCAGGTCAACTGTCACACACAGATTATCCAACTTATAATGCCCGGCTGCCATCATCCCCTCATAGTTGGACCCCTCCGCCAACTCACCATCTCCGGCAACAACATAAGTACGATAGCTCTGCTCATTCATCTTAGCTGCAAGTGCCATGCCGACTCCGATGGAAATACCATGACCAAGTGAACCCGAATTGATTTCCACACCTTTCACATCCGTGTTTGGATGTCCGATGTACTTCGAGCCAAACTGGCTAAAGGTCTCAACAGCCTCCTTCTTATCATAATACCCCTTTTCTCCAAGCACACAGTACAGGGCGTCTGCACAATGACCTTTGCTGAGCAAAAAACGGTCTCTGTTTGGATCCTTTGCATTTTCAGGCGACACATTCATCACCTGAAAATACAGTGCTGTTAAAATATCTATTACGCTTAAATCTCCACCTACATGCCCTGCTCTTGAATTATGCATCATTTCAATGATGTCTCTTCTGAGCACGTAGGATTTTTTTGTCAATGCATCCATAACTATCTCCTTTTTCTCTTTACATTTTTACCATGTTTCTTATTCTCGTTTTAGTAAATTGTAAATCCACCATCTACGACTAAATCTTCACCTGTAATCATGTTCGACTCGTTGCATGAGAGGAATAAAACAGCTGCTGCAATCTCATCAGTCTCCGCAAAACGATGTGCTGGGATTTTCTCAATCATATCTGTCTTTACCTTGCCCTGCCAAGCTTTCTCTCCCATATATGTATTTACAACCGTTGGAGCTACACCATTAACGTTGATTCCATATTCAGCCCACTCGAGTGCACATACCTTAATCATTCCTACAACTGCAGCCTTGCTCATAGTGTATCCTACATGTTTGTTAATAGCGATAAAATCTGCTTGCGAAGTAATGCACACAATTTTTCCACCTTTGCCCTGTTCAATCATCAAATTAGCTACTGCCTGACATACTCGGAACACACCGACAGTGTTAATTGCAAGATGTTTCTCAATCGTCTCAATCTCGATATCCGTCGCACGGTACAAGTCTACAAATCCTGGCATTGCTGCTAAGATATTAACTTCCTTCAACGCTTCAATCACCTTGTCCACCATGGCATCCACACTTGCCTGACTTGTTACATCGCACTTCACACCGACAGTCTCTACACCAAAGTCAGCTTTGATTGCATCTGCTACTTCCTGGCAGTTGTCTTTACAATCTACAATAGCAACCTTTGCACCTTTTTTTGCATACATTCTTGCTGTTGCTTCTCCTATACCGCCTGCTCCTCCTACTACAACCGCTACCTTTCCTGTTAAATCAAAATCTCCTGTTGCTTTCTCATACTGAATCATAATTGTTCTCCTTTTCTTTGTTCAAAACGCTGTTTAGTTATTTCACTGAATGTTTTATTATATCCATAAACATTTAGTTTGTAAATAGTTTCATTTGCTAAATATTCAGTATTATTTTTAGTTATTTTCACCAAACCAAATTTCAAACTCGCTGTTTTATTATCTTTTTTGTGTACAATTTTCTATTTTTGTCCACATACTTTTCTGAATATTTATATGAATAGTAACTGTAATAATTTTCGTTTAGTAATCGTTTAGTAATTCTGTTGACATTTTTTGATAATAAACTTATAATAAGAATAAACATAGCATTTCAAATTAGTATCCAAACAAACGATTTATTATATTAGCTATCATTAAATTAGGATAGAAAGGATAATTCCATGACGAATCGAGAAATTGCAAATCAATTAAATATTTCACCTGCTGCCCTCTCCCTGATTCTGAACCACAAACCAGGTGTATCTGACAGTACGAGAGAGCGTGTATTAAAAGCAATCACAGATATGGGCTATTCTCATCTAATAAAAAAACGGCAGACACCTGAGTCTCTGCCATCTAACTTTGCATTTGTAATTTATAAGAAAAATGGGAAAATATTAAACCAGCATCCGTTTTTCCTGCTTTTAATGGAAAGTATTGAGAATCGCGCCCGAAAATATGGCTATAACATCATGCTGACTACGATTGATAAAAAAATGGATGTCATGCCACAAATTCGGAACCTCGAGGAGATGAATATCAAAGGGGTTATCATCTTTGCAACAGAAATGGATGCCTCTGATATTCAACATTTTGAGGTTCTAAAAGTTCCATTTGTGGCAATTGACAACAATTTCCCACATCTAGATGTGAATACAGTATGTATCAACAATGAAATCGGAACTTATCAGGCAGTTGAATATCTGGTCAATATGGGACACAAAAAAATTGGTTATCTGCAGAGTAATGACACGATCAGCAGTTTTTGCGAGCGCGAACAAGGCTATCAAAATGCAATGAATACCTTTGGCTTGTCTTTAGACTCAGCACATATATTTAAGATTCCATATACAGAGGAAGGAAGCTATCAGGCTTTCAAGAAATTGTTAGACACAAACATAGAACTTCCAACTGCCTTTGTGTCGGACGATGATACAATCGCTACTGGTGTTATGAAAGCTCTTACTGAAAAAGGACTCCGGATTCCGGAAGATGTATCAATTGTTGGATTTAACGACAGACCCTCCTGTGAGATTTCATCACCGCCACTTACCTCAATCAATGTACCAAGACATTCTTTTGGTTCTGAGGCAGTTGACGCTTTGGTTAAGATGGTACAACGCAGAGAACATGACTCCAATATGACGCGTTCTTTGAAACTCCGCATTGGAACACAACTTACAATTCGCAGTTCAGTAGCACAACAATAAAAAGTGGAGCTGTAGTACTAAGCAATTAGTGCGCCGCTCCATTTTTCTTTTGTACCTGTTGTATTGTAAGTAGCACAATTGCAAATATTATTATTAACATAGCAACTTGAATATATTCTGATTTCAAGACTTTTCCCATCTGCACCTCTGGCAAATGGAAATAATACATATTTCACAATCCTTGTATGATCACCAAATACAATATATCATGTTAGTTTGTTAACTTCTTTGTATTCACTACCTTTCAATCTCCACAATATCATCCAAACCGCATTCTAAAGCTATGTTTATCCGAGCCAACACATCCAATAAAACATTTTCATTATTCGTCATCTTGGTAAATGGGATGTATTTGAAAAAACTTGTTTAACCTTTAAAATGGTATCGACTCCCGCACACACAACGCTCCATACCCCATCTCTGGATTCGGCCACACATCAAACCCCGGCAGATGCCGTGCCCCGCGTCTTAGATACGCTTTCACCTTCTCCCCATACAGGTAGGGGTCATTTCCCTGCCCAATTCCCCACTCCATGAGCAGTGCCGCACTGCCCGTGACGAAAGGTGTGGCGAACGATGTCCCGGTGACTGGGGCGTAGCCACCGCCTGCGCGGGCGGTCTGAATAGCAACACCAGGAGCTACCAGGTCCGGCTTGATCTGATTGGTGACGCGTGTGTAACCCCTTCCTGAAAAGGATGCGTAAGACTGCAGCCTGGAATCATACGCGCCCACGGCGATGACTCCCTCCGCCGCAGACGGTATGGTAAGGGTACGCTGGGGATTGGACAGATAAAATACCGTGTCTGCATTGCGAACCGCGGCTCCCGGCAGCCACAGGTCATATTCACCGTCAACGATACGTTCCGGTATGAGACGAATGGTCCATACACCTGTCGCCAGATAGGTCTCCCTTGGAAGAAAATCCAGATAAATCTCCTGGGCCGTACTATAGGGACTAGGTTCTCCATAATAGACCAGAAGTTCCGTTCCCTCTGAACTGTAACGTGCCGTTCCCTGCTGATTCCGTATGGGACCGATGCGGCTCCCGTCTGGGGCTATAAGTTCAATATTGATCTGATCCACATAATTTTTCCATATTTGAATATTAATTCCGGTCTGGTACGTGCCTACAGATAATTCCACGCCCACCGGCTGTCCTTCCTGCAGTGTCCCTGAGGTATGTCCCCTGGCATTCCCCTCATTCCCGGTTCCCGCACAGGCTGTATTGCGTCCATATCCCATGGCAGTGGTCAGATACGTTTCCAGCAAAGAATTCCCCTCGTGGGAGCCATAGGAATTCCCGAAGCTGATGTTGAGCGCCAGCGGCTGGTTTCGCCGGATAGCCGTGCGGATACAATAATCAATCCCCTGGATCAATTCCGTGGTCCGGGGAAAAGAATCTTCTTCCGTGACACCCAGTTTCACTACCAGCAGATCACTCTCGTAGGCAATACCGCGATAAGCCCCGCCGCTTTCCGATCCGTTTCCGCCTGCGACGCCCATGACTGCCGTCCCATGTCCGCTCACGTCCCTTGTGGGCACCAGTGCATACCGCTGTGCCACGTCATCTTCCTTTAAGGCCGCATCGATCTCCATCGATGTGTATTCTGTTCCAATATCATACCCTTCCGGCGGTCTCCCGCCAATACTCTGGTCCCACACAGCCACCAGCCGCGTACTACCATTCGCATTCCGAAAATCCGGATGGGCATAATCGATCCCAGAGTCCACGCAGGCTACCAGAATCCCCTTTCCTGTCAAGCTATAGGGCATAATCTGGACGCTGTTAATACAAGAAGCCATCCTTCCCTGATAAGTAGCGAAGAACAGCCTCTTTGGTTTTTCAATATACAGGACCTACCGAAAGATCAATTCCTCCAGTCAACAATACGAATGTCATTCCCGTTGCAATAAACGCATTAATCGAAATCTGTATTAATACATTTATTATATTTTCTTTCGAGATAAATCTTGGTTCCACCGCACATATAACGATACAAAGCAGCAATAAAAAGCCTATCAAAGCATAATTCTTTAACATTTCCTGTAATTTATTTCCCTCTTTTGTCATAAGTCGCACCCCTATCTTAATTCACACTTGCCAGATGCATGATCACTTCTTCTGTTGATTCATGCTGCTCCAGACAACCGGTTATTTTTCCTTCGGACATTACATAGATTCGATCACAAATCCCCAGAAGTTCCGGGAGTTCTGAGGACACGACCAGTACGCTGCCTCCATTTTGTGTAAACTCTTTCATTAACGAATAAATTTCAAACTTTGCCCCCACATCGATTCCCCGTGTAGGTTCATCCAGCAATAGTATTTTTGATTCTGCCAAAAACCATTTTGCAATAACTATTTTCTGCTGATTACCACCACTCAGGTTCTTTGTAATTGTATAACCACCAGGTGTTTTAATAGCCAGTTTATTAATATAATTTTGACTGCTCTTGGATTCCCATGCTTTATTTATGAATCCATGTTTTGCTTTACCTTTCACACTCGAAAGTGTAATATTGTCTTTTACTGATTTTTTTAACATTACGCCCTGTGTTCTCCGATCTTCCGGAACCAGCCCTATACCTTTTTGAATGGCTTGCTTTGGGCACTTAATATGTACTTCTTCTCCATACAAATACATTTTCCCCTCGTCAAACGGTTCTGCACCAAAAATCCCTCTCAAAACTTCCGTGCGCCCAGCTCCAATCAGCCCTGCCATTCCAACAATTTCACCGCTTCCAACCGTAATATCAACTTTAGAAAAAGCTCCCCGGCGTGATACTTTTTGCAATTCCAACACTGGATCTCCTATTTTTTTGTCGGAACGGTCTATATATGTTTTTATTTCCCTTCCCACCATAAGGGATATCAGTTTTTGTTCATTCACTTCACTTAGCGGAATAGTTTTTATATAATGTCCATCCCGAAGAATCGAAACTTTGTCCGCTATTTCAAACAATTCTTTTAACCGATGTGAAATATATATAATTGAAACATTTTCCCTTTTTAGTTTCTCAATAATTTTAAATAAAGCTTCCACCTCATGCTCAGAGATAGAAGACGTCGGTTCATCCATAATTACCACTTTCGCATTTCCTGATATTGCTCTGGCAATTTCAACCATTTGTTTTTGCGCTGCACTTAGTTTTTTAACTACATCGGTTGGTTTAATTTTCAACCCCAGCATATCCAGTATTTCCTGTGCACCTTTTTTCATGGCTTCTTTGTCCAAAAACCTATTCTTTTGTTTTTGTTCTCTTCCCAGATAGATATTTTCTGCCACCGTTAAATCCGGAATAACACTGAGTTCCTGATGAATAACACTAATGCCACAGTCCAAAGCCTGTCTTGCATTTTCAAAATCGCATTCTTTTCCTTCGTAATACATGGTTCCGGTATTTTTTTGATATACTCCACTCATAATTTTTATCAGAGTAGATTTTCCAGCACCATTTTCACCCAATAGCGCATGTACCTCTCCCTGATAAAATTCCAAATTAATGTCCGTTAATGCCTTTACACCGGGAAATTCTTTGGTTATATTCACCATCCGAATAATTGGCTGTCGCTCCATATATACACCCCTTTTCTTCTTTGTCTTCTTTTAAGAAAGGCCCGCAAAATGCAGGCCCTTTTTCTTACTCTTATTCCTATTTCACAAAATCTTTTACATTATCTCCATCAATAATATATGGCTCAATATATTTTTCTTTTGGAATTTCCTCCCCGTTGATTGCTTTTACCGCATTATCAATCATAGCTTCCCCAATTCCTTCTGGATCTTGAGCAACATCGGCAATCCAGTTACCACTTTTTGCAATTTCATTTACCGCCTCTGGATTTCCATCATAACCAATCACTTTAATATCTTTACCAGCGCCATTAACAATGGTATATGCGCTCATTGCAGCCGGATCTCCTACTGCAAAAATAAGTGACAGGTCTGGATATTTCAGCAGAAAATCCTGTGTGATAGCAGATGCCTTTTCTGCATCTCCCTGATAATTCTGCTCGTCCACTACCTCAATATTTTTAGCATTTTCTTTCAGATATTCTTTACACCCTTCAGCACGTAAAACACAGTTTTCCACGTCATCATAGGTGATGATTGCAACTTTTCCACCATCCGGCAGTGCTTTGGCAATATATTCGCCTGCCAGTTTTCCACCAACATTTTCATCCGTCCCAAAGTGACACAAAGAATCACCATCAGATTTTGTAAAAGCTGTCAAAAGAGGAATACCTGCTTTATTAGCCAACTCCAGGCAGCTGTTGCTGCCAGCCGTGGATACAGGAATGATAACCATCGCATCCACCTTCTGCGTAATAAAATCCTGCACCTGAGATAACTGCTTATCACTATCCGTATCTGCATCTACAAAAATGCCTGTAACGCCTAATTCGTCACATTTTTTCTGCATGGCTTCTTCTACACGGTTATAGAACACATGTGTTCTTGTAAAAATAGAAATTCCGATCGTAATATCCTTCTTGTCACTTTTCGTGTCAGTATCTGTAGCTTCATTTTCCGCTGTCGTCTCTTTATCTGCTTTTGCGGTATCTGTCGTTTGTGTAGTCTCTTTGCTTCCACATCCCGCCAGGCATCCAACTGCTAATACCATGCTAATTACCAGTGCCAGTCTTTTTACGATTCTCTTCTTCATTTACTTACCTCCCTGAGTACAAAAGTTTTTATTTTACTGTTACAACTGCGATATGTCCTCCCCTCTCATTAATCTTCTTTCTATATGACTCTTCAACCCCATTATCAGTAATAATCAGGTTCAATTCTTTGAAATCGCTAATACAGTACAGTGAACTTGTCTTAAATTTGCTGCTATCTGCCAATACATATTTTTTCCTTGCAGCATCGAGCATGCATTTTTTGACCTTGCATTCCTGCATGTTGGGCGTTGTTAATCCATGTTCCGCGCTCAGATTATTAACTCCCAGAAATGCTCTGTCAACGTGAATATTTTTTAATGCTTCCTCTGCAAACATTCCTACACAGGATAATATCTGTGCTCTTACTGTCCCACCGACGAAAATCAGTTCCACTTTCTCACATCCAAGCAATTCGTTTGCAATGTTGAAGGCATTCGTAATAACTGTCAAATTTGTTTTTGGACCACTTTTTATTTTCTTCGCTAATTCCTGCGTTGTAGTTCCCGCATCCAGAATCATGGTCTCATTATCTTTTATTTCTTCATATGCTCGTTCAGCAATTAACTTTTTCTCTTTAACGCTTTCGTTTTCTTTCGATTTTTGGCTTTGCTCAAAAGCTGTTTCCTTGACCTTTACAGCACCTCCATGGGTTCTTATGATTAATCCGGCATTGCTCAGCTCATTCAGGTCTTTTCTTACCGTAACCTCAGAAACATTAAACAATTCGCAAAGTTCATCAACTGTCACAGCATTTTTATCTTCTATAAATTTCACAATTTTTTCTTTTCTCTCTTCTATAAACATTTTCCACCTCTATGCTTTTGATTTATTCCGTTTACTTTCATTTATCTTCGTTTTCTATATAATATTACTTTAGACACCTTTTGTCAAGTAATTATTGTTTTATTTTTCAAACATTTTCCCTGACAACACAAAAGGAGCCATGCACCTAGCACAATAGCTCCTTTTACGGCATTTCCCTACACTACAAGTAACTCTTTTCTTATGCGTTCACAACAATTTTCCTAAAATTCTTCTTTCCTCTTCTGAGCACGACTTCCTGTTTCTCCAGATCTTCCTTGGCAAACTCAAATCGAATATCATCGATCTTTTCATTGTCTGCTGCCACACCACCCTGCTGTACGGCACGGCGTGCTTCGGACTTGGTCGGTACCAGTTCTGCTTTTACCAGAAGATTCAAAATATCGATCTTGCCGTCTTCAAAATCTGCTGCAGTCAGTTCACAGGTAGGCATGTTGGCTGCGCCCCCGGTAGAAAACAGTGCTTTCGCCGCTTCCTGTGCCTTGACAGCCTCCGCCTCGCCGTGAACCAGTTTCGTCAGTTCGAACGCAAGAACCTCTTTTGCTTTATTTAATTCGCTGCCTTCCCATTTATCCATAGCGTCGATCTCTTCCAACGGCAGGAAGGTCAACATACGAATACATTTCAGGACATCCGCATCTGCCACATTTCTCCAGTACTGGTAGAAATCAAATGGAGAAGTCTTGTTTGGATCCAGCCATACAGCACCGGACTGGGTCTTGCCCATCTTCTTTCCCTCGGAGTTCAAAAGTAATGTGATGGTCATGGCATAAGCATCCTTGCCCAGCTTACGGCGAATCAATTCTGTGCCGCCCAGCATGTTGCTCCACTGGTCGTCACCGCCGAACTGCATGTTACAGCCGTATTTCTGGAACAGTTCCAGGAAGTCATAGCTCTGCATGATCATGTAGTTGAACTCCAGGAAGCTCAAGCCTTTTTCCATTCTCTGCTTGTAGCACTCTGCGGTCAGCATACGGTTTACAGAGAAATGTGAGCCCACTTCTCTTAATAATTCCACATAATTGAGATTCATAAGCCAGTCTGCATTATTTACCATAAGTGCCTTTCCATCAGAAAAATCTATGAAACGGCTCATCTGCTCTTTGAAGCAGGCGATGTTGTGGTCGATGGTTTCCACGGTCATCATCTGTCTCATATCCGATCTTCCGGATGGATCACCGATCATGCCGGTACCGCCGCCCAGCAGCGCGATCGGCTTATTGCCCGCCATCTGCAGTCTCTTCATAAGGCACAGTGCCATAAAATGTCCTACGTGAAGGCTGTCTGCCGTTGGGTCAAACCCAATATAGAAGGTTGCCTTCCCGTTATTGATCATTTCTTTGATCTCCTCTTCATCTGTTACCTGGGCAATGAGCCCCCTTGCTACTAATTCATCATATGCTGTCATTTTTTCTCCTTTTCTTTTTTGATTTACATAATAATTTCCAGCAAAAAAATCCCATCCTCTTACAAGGACGAGATCTATTCCCGTGTTACCACCTTTATTCGCAGACCATTCACATGCTCTGCCTCAGCAAGTACGGTCCATCAACCATACTCCGCACGATAACGTGTGCGCCTTCCGTCGTAGCCTACTTCTGTTTCGGTACGCAGCTCCAAGATGTATTCGCAGTCAGTTGTATATGCACCTCTCATCAACCGGTCACTTTCTGTATATCCCTGCCTGTTACTCTTTCTTTTCTCAGCCTTTCTCAATTGCCTCGATTATATAGTAAAAAAATTCATCTGTCAACCGTCTTTTATTTTTTGAACATTCCCTTTGAAAACAATGCGATCACCTTATAGACCGGATTTTCCATATGCTTCACTACCTGATCCAGTTCTTTTCTGATCTCGATACCCTGGGGGCAATGTTTCTCACATTTACCGCATTTTTTGCATAAAGAGGCATTGCTCCTTTTGGCACGGAAGGTGGTGCACATCATGTATTCCCGCATACCCGTAAAGAAATTATCGGTATAACGCACATTGTAGCAGCGGAATGCGCCCGGAATGTCCACCCCATGCGGACAGGGCATACAGTAACTGCATCCGGTACAGCCTACTTTTATCCTGGCATTTATGGCTTTTCGTACCCCATCATACAGGGCAAAATCCTGCTCCTGCAATTCCCCAATCTGCACATCTTCAGCAATACGAATATTCTCCTGCAGCATTTCCATAGAATTCATACCGGACAGGATCACGCTCACCTCCGGCTGGTTCCATAGCCAGCGCAGCCCCCATTCCGCCGGGCTTCGCTTCGGTTTGGCCCGATCAAAAAGTTCCTTTGCCTGCTCCGGCAGCCCATTCACCAGACGACCGCCGCGCAAAGGCTCCATGATAATCACCGGTATTCCTTTGGATGCCGCATGGTGCACACCGATCCGGCCCGCCTGAGAGTGTTCATCCATATAATTATACTGCACCTGGCAGAAATCCCAGGCGTAAGCATCGATCAATTCACAAAAAGCCGTAGAATTCCCATGATAGGAGAATCCAACATGGCGAATCTGCCCGGAAGATTTCTTTTCCTTCAGCCAGTCTGCCACGCCCATGCACACCAGTTTCGCCCAGATATCCGCATCCGGCAGCATGTGCATGAGATAATTATCAATATAGTCTGTCTGCAGACGTTCCAGTTGCTCCTGAAAATACTTTTCCAGACCTTCTATAGATTTAATCATATAATGAGGCAGTTTCGTGGCAATCGTCATCTGCTCCCGGCAATGGTTCTTCGCCATGACCTTTCCCAGTGCTTCCTCGCTGCCCTTGTAAATATAAGCCGTATCAAAATAATTCACGCCCTGCTCCAGGGCATACATGATCTCCCTCTCGGCCTCCTCCATATCAAATCCGCCGTTCTTTTTCGGCAGGCGCATACAGCCAAAGCCAAGTATCGACCAGTCATTTTTTCTCTGTTCCATGGCAGACTCCTTTTATTGCAAAAATGCGAAGGGATCTTCGTCATGAAGGAAATGCATAAGCATGTACGAGCAGACGATGGCCAGCTGTTCTTCCTTCAGGATACGAGCCACTTCCGCCTTATCAGCAATAACCACCTCGATCTCCTCCGCTTCCTCCTGATACTTTTCCGTCACCATTCCGCTGGCATAGCCATAGACGGTCCCGCAACACTCATCCGTCATGCCCACCGACATATAATAAGGCTTTTCATAAGCCTCAGACACAGGGATCACTTCCAGATCAAGCCCGGTCTCCTCCTTCATCTCCCGGATACCTGCCGTCTTAAAGTCCTCGCCCTCGTCCACCAGGCCCGCCGGGAATTCATACACATAACTATCCAACGGATATCGATACTGGCGGATCAATACCACCTTATCCTTTTTTTCTCCATAAACGCTGTACACAATAACTCCGTCCGCCTTATTATTCTTCGTCCGGATCTTCAGATCATCCTGGCTTTTCGCCCTGGATGCCATATAATACTTGCTTTTATTGCCCACCTTATTCGTTCGGTCCAGACAGTACAAATTCAAAAATTTGTTGTCTGTTTCTTTGGTAATTTTATTTATAATACCCATGCTTTTTCTATTCTCCTGTTCTGAGTCGCTGCATTTTTCAAATATAAAGGACTTCCCTTTTTTATTATAAGTGTTTCTAATAAAATAGGGAAGTCCATTTTGTCTCTCTTATGAAATTACAGAATCAAGCTTTCGTTTTACCAGCTCTGGCCTTTTAATAATCCGCTGATGTGTTTGTAAAGCAGCAGAGCCAGCAGGGAAACCACAATGCCTTTGACCAGGTTAAACGGTGCTACAGCCAGCACTACGAATCCAAAGAGTCCGTCGATAGCCGGATTGATGGCAGCGCCCATTTCCACGAAAGCACTCACAGGCATGCCGAATGCGGTTGCGTATGCCGGAAGCAGTACAAAGGCATTCAGGAAACATCCTACCACAGCCATAAGTACCGTACCACAAGCCATTCCGATAACAGCGTTTTTCTTTGTCTTTTTCCATTTGTAGAAAAGTCCTGCCGGAACGATGAATGCACAGCCCATAATAAAGTTTGCCAATTCACCCACAAAAGCGGTGTCTGTTCCGTTGATAACCAGATTCAGAAGAATCTTAATAAATTCGATAACGATACCTGCCACGGGTCCCATAGCGAATGTTCCGATCAATACCGGCAGTTCGCTCAAGTCCATCTCATAGAATGACGGTGCCAGAAATGGAAGGGGTACCTCGAAAAGCATCAGCACCGTTGCGATAGCGGAAAGCATTCCGATCTGCGCTAATCTTCTTGTCTTTGTTGCCTGTGATACCATTGGTCTTTTTGCTGCAGTTGTGTTGTCCATAATTTTGTTCTCCTTTTTCTTTGTGTAGGAAATTCCACGAAAGAAAAGCCCCGAATCCTGAGACTCGGGGCGATGTCATATCTTTGATATTTTTTCTTCTATCATCCAGACTTTAACTGTCGGTATTGGAATCTCACCAATTCAGCCACTTGCGTGGGTCGCGGACTATACCGCCGGTGGGGAATCACACCCCGCCCCGAAGAATTTCCTATTTTTTTATACAACAGAATTGTACCACCATATGCCATGTTGTGCAACCCCTTGCAAGGATCTTTCTGAAACACCTGAAATATTTTTTCCTGACTAACTAGAATTTAATAATGCAACGGAAGGTATCCGGTCTGCTGGCTGCCTCAAACGCTGCCTGTGCTTCGTCCATTCCGAATTCACCACTCATTAACTTAGAAGGATCAATGAGTTTTTTAGTCAGCAGATTTACGGAACGATTGAATGAACGAACACTAGGGCTAACCGCACCTGTGATTACAGCTTCTGTGTTGTGTAACCAATTCGGACTAACTTCAATTGGTTTGTCAGGATGCTGTGAACTATACATAACAACTCTTCCCATAGGTGCTACCATCTGAATCGCTTGTGCTGCAACTGCCGCGATTGGTGTTGTATTAAACACAACTTCCGCACCTCTGCCATCTGTCAGACTCTGAACAAATTTAACTGGGTCTTTTTCCATTGGACTAAAGGTAATGTCACAGCCTAACTCTTCTGCAATCTTACGTCTTACTTCATCTGGTTCACTCATGATAACACGAGCACCGGATAACTTGGCAGCCATAACATGCAGCATACCCATAATACCACCGCCGATAACCACAACATCATCGCCAAGTTCAATCCGTCCACGTTCAATGCTGTTTAATACACATGCCAGTGGTTCTGCGAAACAAGCCTGCGTATCTGCCAAATCCTGATCAATATCATATATCTGCGAAGGATCGATCAATACATACTGACTTAGTCCGCCGATGGAAAGAATTCTTCCTGATCCATCTGTTGTTTCGTATTTAGTTCCTTGGCTGTTAATCTCTGTACAAAGATTTTCCTCACCTCTTCGGCAAAAATAGCATTTACCACAGGAATGGATGAGCCTTGCTGCGATTTTCTTTCCAACCGGAAATTCTTTTTCATTAACGCGATCACCAACCTCAGCAATTTCACCTACTAATTCATGTCCGCCGATGATTGGCAGTGGCATATGGGAATCACCTGTAAACATACGCTGCTCAAAGGTGCACAGTGCACATGCATGCACCTTCATAAGCACTTTGTCTCTCTCAATGCCAGGTTTCACCACCTCCTTCACTTCAACTTTATTTACTTCGGTAATGACAACCGCTTTCATTATTTCGCTCATTTTCCTCTTCCTACCTTTCTAAGTTCATTCTCTTATAATGCTAATTTATAAATTTTAATAATTTCTTCTTTGCTTAACTGTGATACCATCCCGACTTTTCCGCCAAAAGAATTATCCACTGCTGTCTGCGCGCAGAAATCAAACTTACTGTCATCAATATCTATTTCGCTTAATCTGGTTGGCAGGCCTAATGATTGCACAAAACTTTCAAAATTTGCAATACCTTCTTTGATGGTCAATTCCGGATTCATGTAATCCATTTGGGCTCCAAAGCAATTCACACAAAATCTGGTAAATAGCGGAATATTGCGCTTATAAACATATTTCATCCAGGCTGGTGTCATAATACCCAGCATTAAACCATGGGTAGAATGATAAGTAACTGTCATAGGATTCTCAAATCCATGTACGGCCCAATCCGATGTAGTTCCGGCATACATCGCTCCATCCATGGCATAATATGCCGCCTGAAGCATATTGGCACGTGCTGTATAATCCTTTGGATTTTCCAGAACAATCTTAACATTTTTCTTTACATTATTGATTCCTGTTTCTGCAATACCCATCAGCATTTCCGCATCGATAGTCGATGTAAAATACGACTCCATAAAATGTGAGATAATATCCACAGCACCGGAAGCGGTCTGTTTTGCAGGTAAAGAATAGGTCAATTCCGGATTGATGATACAGAAGTTAAATCTTAATTCGTCTGCAAAAAAGGAATGCTTTACCTCAAATTCCCCTTCATCATTCACAACCATAGAACAATTGCTTACCTCACTTCCGGTTCCCGGAAGTGTACAGATACAGCCATGGGAAAGAACTTCGCTTGGCACAGGTGCAAAACTTGGGCAATCCCAGGGATCTCCATCATAATGTGTTCCCAAAGCAATGAACTTTGTACTGTCCATAACAGAACCGCCGCCGATTGCCAAAACAAAATTGATTTCGTTATCACGACAGATCTTCATACCTTCACGCATAAGGCTCAACTTTGGATTTGGTCTCACACCGCCAAGTTCAAATACTTCTACCCCTGCATCTTCCAGCGATTTCTTCACTCTTTTGATTAACGCCTCCAGATATGCCCCTCCATCATGGTGAATCAAACATTTATCTGAATACTTTTTAACCTGTGCCCCCACTTCCATGTCTGTGTCTTTACCAAAAATCATGGTCGTTGGATATGTATAAATAAAATTCTCTAACATGTTCTTCCTCCAATCATCCTATGCCTGCGCAGTACACCCTACTCTGCTTTGCCAGCGGAACCACATACATCAATGACATGTTCTGCGGTCTCCTGCATTGCTTTTGCCATAAAACCATACATACCATATTCTGCATATGGTGTATTTTTAAATTCTTCTGACTGAACAACATCTAATGCTGAACGATAGAATTCGAACGCTATGTTCAATTTGCAAATACCCAGTTTTGCAGCCTTTGAGAGATTTTCATCCCCTGTTCCTGAACCACCGTGCAGTACTAACGGAACCGACACAGTTTCACGAAGTTCTTCCAATAAATCAAACTGGAGTTTTGGCTCACCTTTGTATTTACCATGAGAAGTACCAATCGCTACTGCCAGTGCATCAACACCTGTTTCTTCCACAAACTGCTTTGCTTCGGAAGGAACTGTAAATACATTCTGACTCATATCACCACCCATACCAACATGTCCAAGTTCCGCTTCTACACCAACACCAATTGCATGGGCGATTTTAACCAGTTCTTTTACCTGGGCAACATTTTCTTCATAAGGTAAAGATGAACGATCTACCATAATATCTGTAAATCCTGCAGCTATTGCATCAATTGCATGCTCATATTTCTCACCATGATCAAGAACAATAGATACCGGAACAGATGCCTGCGTGGCTAAGTCACGAATAATTCTTCCGAAATATTTAATATCAGGGTTATTTCCGTACATGTAAAGTAAAATCAAAGGTGATTTCTTCGCTTCTGCACCTGCGATCAGTGCTCTGAGCATATGCTCGTTAGCAACTGTCATGGCTGGTACGCAATACCCTTTTTCTCTCGCAATTTTCATTGATTCAATCATTGATACTAACATTTTTTTCTCCTCCTTGGTCTTCCCTGTCTGCTTCATTTCTTAATAAACTGGTTGTTTGCCTCTCTATAGTTTTATTTATTCTATAGCAATTTTTCAAGTAACATGGGTTTCTCGTCTGGTACCAACTGATATTGTACCGTAGAAACTTTTTCTGAAAGTCTCTTTAAGCACGCCACTTCTTCTTCACTTGCCGACACATTCCGATTAAATTTCTTACGTCCTGCCTTTGCGCCCATGCCTCCCAAAATAATCGTTGGTAATACAACACCTGCATCCGCTAAGGCTTCCAAAGGCTGTGGTGTTTTTACTAAAATCAAGATTTTCTCGTCCTTTTCTTCTGGTTCTGTCAAAAATGCTGTTGCATCTGCGACACCTTTAACATCTACATGCATACCGATTGGCGCTGCACTTTTCAAAATTTTCTGCATAAATACATCTTTTGTAAGCGGATCGTCTACAATCAAGATTCGATTGCAATTTACTTTTTTGACCCATGCAGTTACTACCTGTCCATGTATCAGTCTGTCATCAATTCTTGTTAATACGATAGTTCTCATATGTAAATCCTCCTTTTATCTTCAATCAGTTTCTCTCAGCCACAAATTTTTCTAATTCCGTTCTCACTTCATCCCAGGTGCCAAGTCTCATAACTCGTGCTGCCAACTCTTTACATTCTGCAGTATCTATACGGGATGCTGCTTGTTTTAATTCCAAAATCGAAGAGGCTGTCATACTGTATTCATCTAAGCCAAGTCCAATCAAAATCGGAAGCATATAGGCATTTCCTGCTGCTTCTCCACACATTCCGCAAGGAATACCCTGTGCATGTGCTCCTTCGATTGCCATTTCTATCATCCGAAGTACGGCCGGATGGAAGTAACTATATAATCCGGCCACATCGTCATTTCCTCGATCTACAGCAAGTGTATACTGTGTCAAATCATTCGTTCCAATGGAAAAGAAATCACATTCCGCTGCAAACTGTCTGGCCATTACCGCCGTTGCTGGGATTTCAATCATAATTCCAACTTTGATATTTTGTTTATATGGTATCTGTTCTTCCTCTAACTGTTTCTTGCAGTATTCCAACTGTTCCTTTGCCCATCTCAGTTCCTGAAGGGAAGAGATCATCGGAAACATAATTTGCAAATTCCCATATACAGAGGCTCTCAACAATGCCCGCAACTGTGTATGAAACACTTCTGGTTTTGCCTGACATAAACGAATAGCCCGCAATCCCAGGAAAGGATTCTCCTCTTTTTTCAGCCCCAGGGCTTTTACTTCTTTATCTCCGCCAATATCTAATGTTCTCACAATAACTGGCTTGTCTTTTATTTCCTCCAATACCGTTTTGTATGCCGCCAACTGCTGTTCTTCCGTGGGAAGAGAAGCAGAAACCAGAAAGAGGAATTCTGAGCGGAACAGCCCAACGCCGTCCGCCCCATATTCCATCACTTTTTTCAAGTCATCCGTGCCACCGATATTACCACAAACATTTAATTGCTGGTGGTCTTTCGTCTCCGCCCGGCGCATAGAAAAAAGTTTTAACTTCTCTTTTTCCTCTTTTTGCTTTTTCATACTTTCCTGAAACTGTTTCACTTCCTCCGAAGTAGGATTGATCATAATCTCTCCTGTTTCTCCATCAAAAGCGATCATGTCCCCAGTCTTAATTTCATTCATCAAGCCTGAAGCACCAACCACTGCCGGAACATCTAATGTTCGTGCTAAAATCGCAGTGTGTGATGTGACGCCGCCAAGTTCCATGAGCATGCCTGCTAAGTGCTCTGTGTCCATTCCCGCGGTTATAGAAGGCGCAATGTCTTCCCCTGCCAATATCATCATTTCAGACAAATTACTCAGATCATCCTTTTTAATATGTAGAATCCTGCGAATCAGCCGATCTTTGATATCTTTTAAATCCAGTGCCCGCTGTGCCATATATTCATTTTCCATCCCCTCAAACATTTCAATAAAGGTATTCATGGCGTTTTCCACGGACTGTGCTGCGTTTGTTCCATCCTGAATTGACTCACTAATCGGATCTAGCATTCCTTCATCTTTTAACAAACTACAATGTGCATCTAGAATTTCTGCTGCTTCTTTTCCTACTGTGCATAATGCACGTTCTTTCATTTCTTCGGTCTCGCTCAGTACGTCTGCTAAAGCATCTCTGAATTTTTTTTCTTCCGCCTGGGCTGATGCATATTCTGTTGGGAACTGTATTGGTTTATCTTCCAATACATGCACCTTCGCATAACATAAGCCTTTTGAAACTCCCTGTCCATGCACGTTGGTATTCCTCCTTACGTTTATCTGTCACTCTTCGCCCATGTCACCTGTAATAAGTTCAACAACTTCTTTGGAAGCCGCCTCTTCATCGTCTCCTGTACAAATGACCGAAACTTCTGTCCCGCAATCAATTCCAGCAGCGAGTATACCAATTAAGGATTTTGCGTTAAAAATTTTATTATCAACCTCTATTTCCACCTTACATTTGTATTTCTGTGCTGTTTTGATCAGCAAATTTGCTGGTCTTGCATGAAGTCCCGATTTTGCTTTTACTGTTACTTTTTCTCTAACCATAAACCTTTCTCCTTCCAAACCATGCCCGTCCCTTTATGCCAGGATACCGGTCAATCCACCAATAATACCGATCACTACGATCAAAATAAGAACTTTGATTGAAGACCAGCCTTTTTTCATTAATTTGTATGAACCTAATGTCAATAGAAGCGGTAATAAACTCGGAACAATAACATCAAATAACTGTGCCTGGATACTGAACGGATCACCTTCGCCCTGCGGAATAGAAATTCCGCAGTTCATACTCACATAATTTGCAACCAATGCACCGAGAACCATACAACCCATAATATTTGCGCCTGCAATAATTTTGTTAATAATGCCATTCTCAAGAATATTCAAAATTGCATTACTGCCTTGTTTATATCCCAGCATGAATAAGGGATATGAAATGCCAAATACTACAGCTACCATTACTAAAGAAAAGATAATCGGAACAACAAAACTTCCTTTACTTGCCATATCAATTGCAAAAGCAAGTAATAGCGGAACAATAACACCCTGAATTACACTATCACCAATTCCAGAAAGAGGTCCCATCAAACCTGTCTTAACAGAGGTAATTGCTTCTCCATCGATTTCTTCACCAGCTGCTTTCTGCTCTTCCATAGCCACTGTCAAACCAGCTACTGCAGAGCCGACACATGGCTCACAGTTGAAGAAACCAGTATGTCTTTGTAGCATCTCACGCTGTTTATCAACATCATCTTTGTATAATTTTCTTGCGACAGGTACCATTGAATGCAAGAATCCAATACCCATCATTCTTTCATAATTATAGTTCGCCTGATTATTAAACAGCCAGATCAACCAGGAACATTTTACATCTTTCTTACCTAAAAGAGAATATGCACTTTTGCTTTTCTCTGTTGTTTCTTCTGACATTACGTCTTTGTTTTCCATATCAGGCATTTGCTTCTCCTCCTTTTGCATTTTTAAGTTGGGTGTAAACAATTGCAGCACACAGTGACAAGAAACCAACAGCGATCATGCTTAATCCAGAATATACAGTGATCAAAAATCCAAGGAAGAAAAATACCCTTGCATCCCCTTTGAAAATGTATAACAATGTCAATCCAATTCCAAGTGCAGGCATCATACCACCGATAATAATCAGAATACCTAATACCGTTCCACCTAATGCATCAATTGCCCCCTGGATTGCGGTTGTTCCAAAATATGCAGCCAGAAAACATGGAACTGCTGTCATTATAAATAACATTAACTGTGGAAGAAGAACACTTGGAATCCAAATTTTATCTGATTTTCCTTCTTCAACCATCTTATCAGCCATATGAGCAAAGATACTGTCTAAAGTCAGTCTGCCGAACCATAATAATGTTCCGATCAAACCAATTGGAACTGCAAGTGCCAAAGCAGCCTCTGTGTCCATTCCACCTGAAATGGATAATGCTGCGCCTAAGATTCCTGCCAGACACATATCACCTGGTAAAGCACCACCTGCTGAGATAAAACCGATATACATTAAGTTGATGGTTGCACCAACCATAGTTCCCGTTACTGGATCTCCCAATACAACGCCTGCTAAGAAACCACCTACCAGGGGTCTATATACCGTGTAGTACCCTACCGGTCCAGCAATAATGGAACTGTTACCAAGATAGTACAAGATTCCTAATAATATTGCTTGAAAAACATTCATTCTTTACATCCTCCTTTTCGTCAATCTTCCATTAGTTTTTTTACATCTACAATTGTTTCTTTTCCAAGTGTTGTTGCCATGTCACTTAATGATGCCGCTGTTTCGAACTCTCTGGTGCCAAGAATCTCCAGAAAAATCGGAAGATTTATGCCTGCGATCTGGTAAAAATCATAATTCTGCATAAGCATTGTTGATGCATTGAATGGACTTCCTGATTTCATATCCGTCAGGACCAGTATCTCCGATTCCGGTGATTCCTTCTGAATTGCTTTGATTTTCTCTTCAATCTTATTCCTCAAATCCTCAACATTTTCGCCCAAGTGAAATCCAAAAGTAGTGACATTTTCCTGCTCACCCATGACCAACTCTGCACTTCCCAATAATGCTTTCGCAAAATTTCCATGTGACACAACGATTAATTCAACCATTTTCATTCCTCCTTTCCCCATTAAAATAATTTATAATTTCACTTTCGTTTTGAGTACGCATTAGAAACTTTATTTTTTCTTTATCCATCAAATTCTGGCAAATAGTCTGTAATACCTTTATGTAGCGTATTTCCTGATTCTCTGTCACTTCTTGTGGGATGGCAAATAGAATGATGAAATTTACATTTTTTTCATTTTCTGGAATATTTTCCTGCTCCGATTCCCAATAGACGGTTTCTTTAACTCTTGCAACAGCTACCAAAATCTGATTGATCTGATCAGAGACCCCATGTGGAATCGCAATTCCATTCCCTGCCCCTGTAAACCCCAGTTTTTCTCGTTCCAGAATTTGCTTTACAAACCGATCTGCGTCAGTAATCGCTTTTGTTTCCAACAAATTTTCTGCCATCTGCTGCAAAACTTCTTCCCTGGTGGAAGCTTCTATATCTAGCAGAATGTGTTCCTTTTTTAATACCTCTCTAATATCCATATTACTTACCCATAAAGATGTTACGAATCACCTTCACATCTTGTTCTGTCAGCAGTGCTGAGACCAATGCATACGGTATATCCGTCCGTTTGATCGACACAGTTGCTATAATATAATCAATACCCTCAAGTTCCATCTCTTCCACTTTTCTGGAAGACACAACATCCACAATCTCAAAGTTTGGAAATTCATTTTTTATTCTTGCTGCCAACAACTGCGATGTTCCGTATCCACTGTGGCATACGACCAAAACTTTCTTCCTTGCTGTCAATTTCTCAATAATCGCTTCATAATAAAAAACAATATAGGCTATTTCATCTTCACTTATTTTTTTCAGATGATACTCTTCCGTTATCTGATCAAAGGCCTTTACACAACACTCCATAACATTTGGATAAGAACGCTTGATCTCATCCAGCAAAGGATTTGTAATCTGAAGATCATATTCTACCCGATTGAGCATTGGTCTGATATGCAACACCAATCCTTCCATAAGATCCTTCTCCTGGTAAAAATCAATGGAAAATGCTGCTGCTACGATTGCCGTTAGTTTTTCCGCGATCTCAATGGTTATGTCTTTATAATTAATTTCTAATTCTTCTTTTTCATGTCCGATTCCAGAAGCAACCAGGTACTGATAAATATAATACGTTTCTGCTTCTCCTATCTGAATGTGATAATGTTCATTAATTCCCTCTGCTATGAGTTTTGCTTTTTGATACTCCCGCAGTGTGTTTGTTTGAATCATTCGCGGTTCATGATCCCGATCAATATTCTTCTTTCCACTTACGCGTTTTACACAAATCAAAATGTGGGTTAACAAATTCGTATAATAAATGTCTCCTATATTCGCTTGATCCGGATCCACAGTTTTGAGCAGGCGTTCCACAAACACTACGTCTTCTTTTTCAAACAATTCAAACAATTCGTGTTTTGCATTTTCTCTTACAGAATAATCTGCAATGGCTTTTCGGATATCTGCTTCTTTCCCGCTTACATAAGTTCCTTCTTTTGTTTTTTCTAGCGTAAGGTGATATTCTTTTAAAATTTCTTCCACCCATTTCATATCGTTTACGATACTTGTCTTACTCACATAATACTTTTCCGACATTTTCAAAATGGATGTTTTTTCTCCAGTATGAATCAACAGGTTTTGTAAAATATCACTTCGTCTTTCTTCCGCATCGTCCAACAGGTCTGTTTCATTGGTCTTCAATTCATTAAGCAGATCCACATTACCCTTGGCATTTGGACTCAACAATATTCCTTTTCCTGTCGCCGCCTCAACCCACACATGAAATTGCTCCAGATACTTACGAATTTCTTTCAAATCAGACTGCAATGTTTTTGTGGATACATGCAGTTCTTCAGCGTAATAAGAAATCGGCTGAAATTCTTTACTTTCCATCATTTTGTGGAGAAATTCCACCTCTCTTTTGCTTAAACCGGACATTTTTCAACCTTTCTGCAAATTCATATTGTTGCTTCTGCCGATAAGAGTAGTATATCAGCATATTTTTTTGTGCGAAATACCAAATCACTTCTCTAACATTAAGGAAGTTTTGATACACTACACTGCACCAACATTTTCAAGCCTTTCTTTTCTAGTGTTTGTTTTATTCTTGCCCAATTTTGTTCAAAGGCAATTTTTTTTATGTTAACATAATTCTGGAATAAATACCGTTTTTTATATACATCCGCCAACTTTATGGATTGAATAATGTTGCACATTCGTGTAATATAGTAGAAAATGTTGTTTAAGGAGGTTGTTATGTTTGGTTCATCGTTTGGAACACTATTTAAAATAACGACTTGGGGAGAATCCCATGGAAAAGGACTCGGAGTCGTTGTGGATGGCTGCCCCGCCGGACTGCCTCTAGACGAAAGAGATATTCAAATCTTTCTGAACCGAAGACGTCCCGGACAGTCACGCTACACCACACAGCGGAAAGAATCTGATACAGTAGAAATATTTTCTGGCGTCTTTGAGGGCAAAACCACAGGCACTGCTATTTCTATGCTGGTGCGCAATGAAGATCAGCAATCAAAGGACTATTCGGAGATTGCCTCCTACTATCGTCCCGGACATGCCGACCTGAATTTTGATATCAAATACGGTTTTCGCGATTATCGCGGTGGTGGTCGTTCCTCCGGGCGTGAGACCATTGGACGTGTGGCCGCAGGCGCCATTGCCAGCAAAATATTACAAGAACTTGGTATTTCGATTACAACATACACCCAGTCTATAGGTCCTGTTGCCATTGATTATGATCGCTTTGATGCAGATCAGATTTTACAAAACGCAGTGTATATGCCAGATGCTGATGCTGCAAATCAGGCTATGGCTTATCTGGAATCCTGCATGCAGGAGCAGAATTCTTCCGGTGGGATGATTGAATGTCGTGTACAGAATATGCCAGCCGGTATCGGAGATCCTGTATTCGAGAAATTAAATACAAATCTGGGCAAAGCAATTTTGTCTATTGGTGCAATCAAGGGATTTGAAATCGGAGATGGTTTCCAGGTTGCCAAAGCCACCGGCCTTTCCAACAATGACTGTTATCAGATGGGAGCCGATGGGAAAATAGAGAAAATATCCAACCATTCAGGCGGTATTACCGGCGGGATGAGTGACGGATGCGAAATCATACTTCGCGCTGCTGTGAAACCTACGCCATCGATTTCTGCTACACAAAAGACGGTCAATCAGGCAGGGGAAAATATTGAGATCAACATTAAAGGAAGACATGATCCGGTGATTGTACCGCGAGCTGTAGTTGTTGTGGAATCCATGGTAGCCATTACTTTAGTAGATATGTTGTTTGCGGGAATGTTCTCCAAACTGGATAGAATCATAGAATTTTATAAATAAACAAAACGGCAAAATAATTTCCCACAAGAAAAACTTGTTAAACACTTGACAATCCATGAAAAAGTAGTTATATCTCGAGTTTTGAGGCGAAATCAGCGCAGCCTTTATAAACACTAGACTGCACCGATTTTTCTGTATGGCTCAACAACCCCTATTTTCAACAAATAAAAATGAATTTTAACGACAAATTATATCAGAAAAAATTGCAACACATGGAAAATATGGGTATAATGAATACACAGATATTTTTCATTCTACATGGAAGGAGTTGAATCTATGGAACACATACGAGAGTTATTACTAAAATTCAGTACAGAAGCGCAAAAAATAATCGGCAGTTCTCTAAAAAAAATCATTGTCTATGGTTCCTATGCAAGAGGCGATTACAACGAAAACTCTGATATTGATGTTATGATTCTAACTTCTTTATCAGATGAAGAAATCCGCCACATAGAAAATAGCATCTATGACCTGGCCTTTAATTTTCAGATGGATTATCTCATTGACATTAGTGTAATCATAAAAAATGAGGATCAGTTTCAATATTGGCTTGGCGCATTACCATTCTATGATAATGTTCAGAGAGAAGGTGTTGTAATCAGTGGATGAACGAAAACAGGATTTGTGTAAATACAGACTGCAACAGGCGTGCGAAACGCTGATTGTTGCGAAAGAATGTTATGAAAACAAACATTTTAAGGACTCTATCAACCGTTCCTATTATGCTGCATTTTATTCTATAAAGTCCGTCTTAGCCTTGGGCACAATAGATTTCAAGAGGCATAAAGATGTAATCTCCTACTTCAATAAAGATTTTGTTGCTTCTGGAATTTTTCCCAGAGAAATCGGAAAAGGCTTAGGACGGCTCCAGCAAAAGCGTGAGAAATCTGATTATGATGATTTTTACATTGCTTCCGCAGAGGAAACCGTTGAACAGCTTGAAATAGCAGAAGCAACTATTTCTGCTATTAAGGATTATTTGTCTAAAGAACAGATTTGAAAAAATTAAGGATGATGCATAATTATGCATCATCCCATTTTTTATACTAATTCTCTGTCTCGGTAACTAAAATCGGATCAATTCTTTCATCAATCATTTCCTTGTCACCTGGTTTTTCGCCATTGTTATAAGCTTGGACCAGAAGTTCTAGCGATCTTGCCCCTACCTGCCCTGGATCTTGTGCTACGGTAGCAGTCAGTTTTCCTTCTTTAACAGATGCAATCGCATCGCTGTTTCCGTCTGTACCAACTACAATAATATCCTTACCAGAATTAATGACTGCCTCTTCTGCGCCCATAGCCATCGTATCGTTGCAGCAGTAGATTGCTTTCAGGTTTTCATTTTTATTGATTAAATTTGTTGCCAGATCATAAGCTTTTGTTTTATCCCAATCTGCTGGCTGACTGTCTACAATAGTAAGTCCTGCTTTTTCAAACGCTGCCTTTACACCGTCAATTCTTGCCTCACCTGAAGTAACACCTGATTTTCCTTCGATAATAGCCACTTCATCACCTGACTGTAATAATGAAGCAATATAATTACCTGCTGTATTTCCTACGATTTCATTATCTGTAGTTACAAAAGAGATTACGGAACCGCCCTGTGCCTCAAGAGATTCTGGATTTACTCTTTCATCAATATCTGCTACCAGATATCCTGCCTGATTTGCCTCAGCAATAGTATTGATCAGGTTCGCATCAGAAAGTGGTGCTACAGCAAATGCTATGTATTCTCCCGATTGAATCATAGTCTCGAAAACATTTACCTGACCTTCTACATCATCTTCTGAGTTAGCCCCAAGTACTTCTACCTCTACACCCAGTTCTTTTGCTTTTTCTTCGATACCTTTCTGCATCGTCTGCCAGAATTCTGAACTCAATGTTTTCAGAACCACACCATATTTCTTTCCAACTGCAGGTGCATCATCCTGTGTTTTTTCTGTAGCGGGCCCTTCCATTTTAGACACTTCGCTCGTTTCTTCCGTCTTGGTTTCCGCTTTTGTTTCTTCCTTTGTTTCTGATGCACTGTTGCCGCATCCTGCGAACAACGTTGCCACCATTGCCATTGTAAGTAATGTTACCAAAATTCTTTTCTTCATTTTTTTCCTCCTTGGATTTTATATATTACAGCTTTGATTTGGAACATAACTCAATCGATTATATTTCATGCGCAAGCCATTTGAAAATATTAACCATAACTATCTTGTAGCCATCCCATGCAAGAAATTCTTTTGAGCCCCAGTGCATAGCACAGTCCGAAGCGAATGCAAAAGTTCTCCCCAGACCATAATCCATTGCTGCCATAAAGGTATCACCCTCTCCAATCACTGCAATTTCATCTGCCTCTTCTTTTGCCTTGATCTTGTTGTACCCCAAAAACCATGGCCATTCTCCATTTACCCCCTCTGCTACCGGATGATCTTTTTGGGTAATGACCGGGCATATTCCTTCCGGATGTTCCATGCGATCATCGTAATTTAGCATAGTTATCGGTAAAATATCTGCAAGCGGCGTCATAGCATAACGTGCTTTGTTTTCGATTCCGGAAAAACTCAAATATCCACCAAACATAGCCAGTCCACCACCCTGTTTTACATATTCAACCAGTGCATAAAATCTATTTGGCTTCCGGATCCCCTGAAACTGCATGACCGGATCCATCATAATCGTATTACTTCCAATATCACTTAGCACAATAGCGGAATACTCCTGTAATTCCTGTATGGTATCAGGGAAATGATACTGTGCCTCATGGCTCGGAAGATAATCTACCTGTATTCCTGCGTCCTCCAACGTCTGAATCAGCACATTTGCACTGGTCTGCTCCAATCTTCCAAGATCCACACTGTCAAACCCTTTTACGTGCGTTTCCTGAACGGTCCATGACTCCCCCACAATCAATACTTTTTTCATTTTCTGTCTCCTTTTCTCCTTTTTATTATCTCCCGAGGATTGTAATCAACTATCTCCTCTGTTGATTTTCTTGTAATAACTTCTACCGGCAAAACAATCCGTCTAATTCCAGTATCCTCACCTTTTATCAACTGAAGAAGTTTCTCCGCTGCCAAAGATGCCATTTTTTCTGTCTGCTGTCGTATTGTTGTAACAGATATCTTAAAATTCTTCGCATAATAACTATCATCAAATCCTGTCACCTTAATATCTTCCGGTACCCGGATTCCTTTTTTCTCCAAAGCCAGAATTGTTTCCATGGCTACGCCGTCTGTCACACACATGATTCCATCAATTTTAACGCCTTTATTCAAACTATTCTGTAGCCGTTCCCCAATTGTTTTCAGATCAAATTCATCGATTTTCAGAATTAGCTCCTGGCTTAATTCCATTCCTGCTTCCATTAATGCATTACAATAACCCTGGTACCGTTCCATTTTGCTGCTGCCTCGTAATACATCTGAGATAAAAGCAATATTCTTGCAGCCTTTCTCAATCAACTCTTTTGTGATCAGATACCCACCTGTTCGATTATCGGATTCAATAAAAACAATATTTTTATTCGGCTTTGCGTTTTTTCGCGGTTCCCTCCCCACATAAACCGTAGGCATTCCGCTCATCTGCAAATCTAGATTCGTGCCAGAAAACAATATTATGCCACTGGCTCTGTGCTTTTTCATAAGACTAATATAGTTTTGTTCCACCTCTTCTTCACCATTCGAATTGCATACAACTGTCAGATATCCCGCTGGTGTAAAGGCCTTCTGTAGTTCCTGTACAAATCTAGAAAAATAATCATTCGTAATATCCGGTACAAGAATCCCTATGACAGACTCTCTCTGCATACGATTTTTTATTGTTTTCTGTGCTCCAAACTCATTTTTTTGTATTACATTATTTACACGCTGACCGGTCTCTTGTGAATAGCCCCCTTTGTGATTCATTACCCTGGATACCGTAGCGATAGAAACTTTGGCTTGATCCGCAATCTCTTTTATAGTTAATTTCTTCATCAGGCCCTCCTCAATATCGTTCTCTATGACCACAAGATCATATTTCTCGAAATCTTTTCTTTAATCAAACCATAGCATATCTTTTTTATGGAAACAATCCCTCCAATTTTTTTCATATATTTCTATAAAACTACTAACTAAAGTCATATAATCTTCACATATAATTTACGTAAACAATATTTTTTTACGTAAATTTTTGTGCATTTTCCTACTTTCAATATGTTCTCGTCAAATCCACAAAAATGCATTCTGCAAATCTTTATCTTCTAAGAACTGACGACGAATTATATCAGATAGAATTGCAACCCCCGGAAATATGAGTATAGTGAAAACTCTAATATTGATAGGTAAAACACCTAAAATGAAATTTCTATTGCTTTTTTTGCTCCTTCTCTTCCGATTTGCTTTTTTCTTGAAATAACAGAAACAACGATTTCTACTAATAAGAATTATTTTGCCAAAGACCATATTTAAACAAAAAAACAAGGGGCTGTTGCACTAAATAAGTAGTGCTCAAATTCATAATGCCTATTTCATGTATCATTCTATAAAAAATTATAAAAAAATGAAAAATATACACGTACAGAATCATCGGTCATGCTATATTTTAATTATAAGACTTAGTCTACTAAACAAGAATCATGTATAAGGAGAACGATTACATAATGGAAAAGAAAATAAACGAGTGGAAAGCGCAAGTATTAGCAGGGGAAAACTTAAGTCGTGAGGAAATATTGGAAATGTTGGCCATTGATCCGGAATCTGAAATTTGTGACAAACTGGGAGCAGCTGCCTTTGAAGTAGCCCGACAGGTATCGGGGGATAGAGCCTATTTATGGGGGGCTTTTGGTGTAGATTATAAACCATGTTCCATGAACTGTGATTTTTGTTCCCTGGGCGAAGCGTGGGGAATCATAACTACACAAAAGGAATTTTCCATGGAAGAAGTAATTGAAAATGTGCGGTACTATGCAGAACATAATGTACGCTGGATCGTCCTTAGAACCACTGAATTTTACAGTTTAGATGAACTGGGTGAGTTAATTGAAAAGATAAGAAAAGAAGTGCCGGGTGTATATGAGATAGGATTAAATGTCGGTGAATTTGACGAAGCAAAGGCAAATCAGCTTTATGAGCGAGGCGTGCAGTTTATATATCATTCTCTTCGTATGGGAGAAGGAAAAGATACGGCATTTGATCCAAACGTAAGAAAGAGTACTTTAAGTGCAATAAAAAATTCTCCATTAAAACTTGTGTTTTTAGTAGAGCCGATCGGCATAGAGCATACGAATGAGGAAATTGCCGATGTCTGCCAGCTTACCATTGATTATGGTGCAATCGTATCTGGTGCTATGGCCAGAGTACCAGTGGAGGGTACGCCTCTTGGCCGATATCCCCAGTTAAGTGAGCGCAGGCTCGCGCAAATTATAGCAGTTGTCCGACTTGCTTGTGGATTTCAGGTAAAAGATATTTGTGTTCATCCAGCCAATGAAACGGCAATTCGATGGGGGGCAAATGTAGCAGTAGTGGAAACAGGCTCCATTCCAAGAGACCGGTGTTGTTTTCCACAAGAAAAATGGAATAATTTCGATATTGCACAGGCGACAGAGTGGTTTGAGAATCAGGGATATACGGTTTATAACAAAGGAGAATAAAAATGAAAAAGATACTATTTAAAAAAATGACATCTGTATTTTTGGCAGCTGCTATGTTGGTTGTTGGATTGAGTGGTTGCGGAAAGACGGAATCTGCAAAGGTCCGTGTCGGAAGCTGGCAGACAGCCCAGACAATACAGCCCTTTTTTTACAAGGATTTTATAGATACGGATCAATATGAGATAGAATCCTTTACATTTACAAATCCAGGAGATCAAAAAACAGCTTTACTGGCAGGCGAATTGGATATAACCGGAACGACGCTTGTTACTGCAATCGCAGCAGCAGAAAAAGGTGAACCAATCAAAATAGTAACGAGCCTGTGTAATAAATGTTCTGCATTAGTAGTTGGAACAGACTCTGGGATTGAATCCACAGCAGATTTAAAGGGTAAGAAAATCGCCTATGTACCGGGAACCATGCACCATGCGCTGCTCTTGGAAACACTAAATCGTGCTGGTTTAGACCCACAAAATGATGTGGAATTAATTCAAATCGACTTCTTTGACATGGGTCAGGCATTAAAAGAAGGCAGTATTGATGCATTTTTAAGTGGTGAGCCATACCCATCGCAAGCACTGTTAGAGGGATATGGCAAAATCTTATCCTACCCTTATTTTAACGATAGCATTGGAACCATTAATGCTGCCATGATTGTGACCGAGGACTTCATCAAAGAGAATCCAGAAAAAGTACAAGATCTGGTAAATGCCCATATAGCAGCAACAAAAGATTTGATCAGCAATGAAGAAAAATGGTTAAATGCTTCGTATGATTTTGGCTCAGACAAGGAAGTTATGAATATTGCAAAAGATAATATTGAATTAAGCTGGGATATAGACGATACATTTATAGCCAATACAAAGGCACTGGCCAATAAAATGAAAGAACTTGGCATTATTTCCGAAGTTCCCGATGTAGAAGCAATGTTTGATCTTACGTTTTTAGAGAACGCAAAAGCAAATGAAAAATAGAAGCAAAAGATGGGATTGGATGGGATGGCTGCTCCCTGTTGTGATGTGCATTATTTGGATTATATGTACCGAAAGAAAAGGATATAGCGGATATGCGCTGCCTTCACCCAGACAGCTGGGGAGAATGCTGGTCGACTTTGCCACCGGGAGCTATGGACTTACCACATATGCCGGACAGTTGTGGATGCATCTGTCAAAAAGTACAGCCCGGGTGTTACAGGGATTTCTGCTTGCAGGGATCCTTGGTATGCTTATGGGTTTCCTGACGGGCAGAAGTAACTGTTGTCGTAAACTATTAGACCCTATGCTTCAGGCAGTTCGTGCCATTCCCGGAATTGGATTTCTACCAATTTCAATAGTCTGGTTTGGGGTGGGGGAAAAGAACACATTATTTTTAATTACTTTAGCAGCTTTTTTCCCCATATATCTGAATACGCAGGAGGGCATTTCCAATGTACCAACGGAGTATATTCGCAGTGGACAGATGTTGGGTGCTAAAGGCATATCCCTATTCGCTACCGTCATTTTTCCAGCAGCATTTCCGCAAATATTTGTCGGGCTGAGGTTGGGACTGGGCGTGGCATGGGCATATCTTGTCCTTGGTGAAATGACAGGTGTATCACAAGGCATTGGGGCAGTTATGATGAACGGCAGAATGCTTGGAAACGTAGAGTTAGTTATGACAGGAATGATCGTCATAGCGGTGATGGGGAAATTGGCAGACTGTATACTGTTACACCTATATAGGTTATTTTATGAAAAGGGGTCAAAGAACGATGGGCGATAAGATGCTTCTAGAGCTCAATGGGATTTCCAAGACATTTGCAGTTCCAACGAAAAAAAACACTTGTAAATATGAAAGAAAACAGGTATTAGAGAATCTGAATCTATACTTAAAAGCAGGTGAATTTGTTGTACTTTTAGGGCCGAGCGGTTGTGGAAAAAGTACTTTAATACATATGATTGCAGGGTTTGAACTCCCAGATGAAGGGAAATTGCTGTTGGAAGGAAAGCCAATTTCCGGACCTTCCAGTAAACGTGGACTGGTATTTCAAAAGCCGGTACTTTTTCCATGGCTCACTGTAGCAGAGAATCTGGCTTTTGGCTTAAAACGCAATAAAGTGCCAAAAGCACAGCGCGAAGAATTGATTCAAAAATATCTTCATCTTGTACAAATGGACGGGTATGGGGACTATTACGGCGCCCAGTTATCCGGAGGAATGCAGCAGCGTATAGCGCTGGCCAGGACGCTTATTCTCCATCCACAAATTCTATTAATGGATGAGCCTTTCTCTGCATTGGATCCTTTGTTACGGTACGAAATGCAAAAACTTGTGTTATCAATCCAGCAGGAATTAGCGCAGACAATCCTTATGGTCACCCATGACATTGAGGAGGCCTTATTGCTTGCAGACCGTATTTACATTCTCGGCTCATGTCCCACTGGCATTGTTCAGGAAATCGTTATGGACAAAAAGAATCATGATACCAATGAATTTATGCTGTCTCATGAATTCCTGCAATACAAAAATGATATTATGAAAACATTTTTACAATGTACGCATAGTTTTTGAAACTATGTTCCTGCATTTCACGGCTCCAGTCTGTCATCTACAAAACCATCCAGATTATCATGAAAGAACTTTTTAAGTTTTTCTTTTTGTGCGATTTTGTATTTATACATTTTCTTGTCTGCATTGCTCAGCATTTCGGACACATCCAGTTCTGCTGTATCTGTATTGTCTACCACACCATAACTGAAGCTCTGAGGAATCTTCTGGCTGCCTCCGATGTTGTTTTTCATGATGGACGCTCTGGCCTGCCGCAGATATTTTTCTGCCTGGGCAGCCTCAATGCCTTCCATAATCACCATAAACTCATCACCGCCTACACGGCAAACTGTCTTTTCCGTAGGAATTGCCATCAAGGCGTCCGAAACATTTCGAATATACTGGTCGCCCCGCTCATGTCCTACTTCGTCATTGCAGTATTTCAGGAAATCGATATCCACAAATCCAAGCGAAAAAAGGTTCTGCTCCTCCTGTCGCTTTTCCAGAAGTTCCATGCCAAAACGCCTGTTATAATTCCCCGTCAGGAAATCTTTAAACGCCATGGCTTCGATCATCTCTTCCCGCTCCTTGTCTACGGTAACATTAGCAAAAGAATGCGCCATAGCCGCACGGCCATCCCAATAAATGTAGACAGATTGGATAGAATAATAAGAACCGCTGCCCGTCTTGTATTCCCACTGGGCCTTTGTGTTCACTGAACTGCATGGACAATGGTTAAGCATGCCGTTTTTCCCAAGAAACTGCTCTTCATCCGTTCCTTTAATAGAATCCAGCAATTCTTTCATAATATCATTACAATACAGGCTTTCTCCGGTCCTGGCATCCACAATGATGATATATTCCTGTGATTTCTGAGTGAAAATCTGGAACATCTCATTATTTCTCCGCATAGATTCATTCTGCTCGGAAACGTAATGCATCTCATTTGCAAGCGCCTCGGTCCGGTCGTGCAGCTGCTCCGTCATGCGGTTGAACGCATCGGAGAACATTCCCATGAATTCCACTTTCTGATTATAATCACCCTTGGCGATCTGCTCCGCCTGCCAGGTCAAATGGCGCAGTGTCCCCTGCAATGCTTTCAGATTTGCCGCTATTACATTTTCCACGTTGGGCGGCTGCACCTCAAGATTTCCCTTTGCAATCTCCTCGGAAAATTGTTTTGTCTCCTGAACCCAGATACAGAATTGGGAAATACCGGCTCCCAGTTTCTGATAATCTTCCGGTAATTTTGAGATATCCAGTGGCTCTATTTGATTTTCATAAATGGTATTTTTGATATATTCAAAAAGCATATCATTGGTATCTTTGCTCATTTCACATTCCTCATCTGGTGCTGATCAGTTGCGAAATCATTCTCCCGCCATGACCTCACCCCGAAAACGACAGACCCTGTCGCCGGAAGCCCAACAGTCCACTTCCCGCACTTTGTACGGCTTCCCGGTATACGCCTCCATAATCCCCTGCAGAAATCCTTCATCATAAATGCAGACCACCTCATTGGTCGGCGGCAGACCGCTGCAGTCCAGATCCTCTGCAATGGTCAGAACAAATTCGCCTGTTTTTGTATCATATTTTTCTATACGCAAGATACCAATCTGCAGATCAATAAGTTTTTTCTGCAGATGGGCAGCAAACTCATCCATGTCAAGAGACAGGTCCAGCACATTCTTTGCCATTTCAACCCCCGCCAGATGTCCTGCCTTGCGAAACAATTCATTCTTCTTCTCCACGCCATATTCTTTCGTCAGTATATCATTCATGGAATACTCTAAGAGGCGATACACCACCACCGGCATACTCTCCCCCAGATTTTCACGTCCCAACTTAACATTCCCCAGTTTTTCCCAGGAAAATTGATTATGCGAATTTTCAGTAAATATATTTCCCACAGTAAATGCCTCCTTATAACTATCCATTTCACCCTGTTATGATATCATTTTATGTCATCTTAATGTTTCTATTATAACCCGAATCCGCCCCGGTGTAAAAGACATTCTTTGAAAATCATGCTTAAATCAAGCAGGTTCCCTACTCGATTCGTGTTGTCACCACAAAAGAGGGCCCTGCATCGTGTGCAAAGCCCTCAAACTATTTCATATATCCTTTCAAACTCCAATGCTGTCTACCCCGCCAGCACATCTCCACATTCTGGATGTTTCTCAAACCATGTGACAGCGTAGGAGCAGGTGAGGCGCGCCTTGCGGTTGGTCTTGCGCAGATCAGCCACCACTTCCTGCATGAGTTTCCCGGCGACGCCCTGGCCTCTTAAGGAATCGTCCACGAAGGTATGGTCCACTTCCACTGTATCGCCCTCCAGTGCCGGAAAACTGACTTCGGCAAGGATTTTTTCACGTTCATTATATAGCACGATCTGATTCGCATAATGAATAAATTCCATAATTATCCCTCTCTTTCCGTTTTTATAAGTATACCATTCTTTTGTGCTTCTATCCACCGCACAATATCCGAAAAGACTTCCTCTTTCCTGCATTCATTCTGCAGTTCATGGCGGCAGCCCTTGTACAGCTTGCAATGCACATTTTTTATGTGGGCAGCCCGGAAGATATCACGCACCCGCAGGACATCTTTGCCATAACTGCCCACCGGATCTTCTTTGCCGGACAGCAGCAGGATCGGCAGGTCTTTGGGAATATTGTCTATATTCTTCTTTTTCTTGATATACCAAATCGTATTCATAAGCATCTTCATGCCGTTTATGGTAAACAGGAAGGTACAGGCCGGATTGGCATCATAAGTCTCAACCTCCTCCACGTCAGAGGAAATCCACGCATGTGGAGAAACTGCATCCGGAATCTTTTTGTTGTATGTTCCGAACATGACATTGGATGCAAATGTGCTCCTATACCGATCGCCCCTGAACAATCCGATCAGGCTCACCAGTGTTTTCCCTGCCAGCAGCAGCGGAAACGGCTGATTCCCCGTGCCCATGATAATGGCGGCGTCCGCCTCCGTGCCGTATTCCATGATATAACGTCTGACCATAAAGGAACCCATGCTGTGCCCGATGAGAATAAGCGGAAGCCCCGGATACAGGTCTTTCGCCTTTTCTGTCACCGTATGCAGATCTTCCACCAGCAGCCGTCCGCCATCCTTATCCCCGAAGTATCCCCAGTCCTCACCGGTATTCACCGACTGCCCGTGCCCTACATGATCATTTCCAAACACGACATATCCCTGTTCATTCAAGTACTGTGCCATACCGCTGTAACGCTCTATGTACTCCACCATCCCGTGGGATAACTGGATAATCCCCTTGGGCACCGGATAATTCGCCTCCTCCGGTTTCCATATGACTCCATGAATCACAGACACCCCATCGTGGGATAAGAATTCAAAATTATCCATATTTTCCTCCTTGTCTTTTATCACAAAAAGTCCTTAATCAAATGCCGCATTCTGGAATTTCTTAATTTCCCCAGCGCTTTCGCTTCAATCTGGCGAATTCTTTCTCTGGTTACATTTAATTCAGCGCCGATTTCCTCCAGAGTTTTCGGTTCACCGGTCACCAGACCGAACCGTTTCTCCAGCACGTCCTTCTCTCTTTGACTCAGTCCATTAAGCATCTGGTCAATGTTTTCCCGCAAATGCACCTGTTCCGCTGAAGCCTCAGGGGAGAGCATCTTATCATCAGCAATAAAATTCGCCAGCGTGGAATCATCCTCATCACCGATGGGGGTATCCAGCGAAGAAGAATCTGACGCATACTGAATGATCTCCAGCAAGCGATCCTCACTGATCTGCAAATGTTCTGCCAGTTCCTTATGGTTCGGCTCATAGCCAAGTTCCAGAGTCAGGCTCTTCTGGGCGCGAACCACTTTGTTGATTTCTTCCACCATATGTACCGGCACGCGAATGATCCGCGACTTGTCCGCCAGGGATCTGGTGATGGACTGCTTGATCCACCAGGTCACGTAGGTACTTACCTTGAACCCCTTAGTAACATCGTATTTCTCGATTCCTTTGATCAGCCCAAGATTCCCCTCCTGAATCAGATCCAAAAAGGTCAGGCCTCTGCCTGTATACTTTTTCGCGATGCTGACCACCAGCCTCAGATTGCAGTTAATCAATTCGTCAAAGGCTGCCTTATCGCCCTCATTTTTCCTCTGTGCCAGTTCCATTTCTTTTTCTTTGGTAAGCAGCGGATACATGCCGATTTCTCTCAGATACAGCCGCACCGGATCGGATGCACCAACTCCATCCAGCAGGTCGGCCTGATCCACTTCTTCCTCTTCCGGCTCTTTATAGGAAAACCCTTCCTCCGAGTCCGTCTTTCCATGGAATCCACCTTCATCCAGATAGTCTTCCCGGCTCTTATCCATTCCGGCAAGTCTTGTATCCGCATAAAGATCACCGGAAACACCTGTATCCAGAAGACTGGTCAGGGAAATGTCCTTATCCAGCAGGATATCATCCTCCGGCACGTCGAAATCTTCCGTTGGTTCCTGCGGCTCCTCCATGTCCTCTTCCATATCTTCCTCTGTATCCTCTTCCGCGATTTTCTCTTCGCATCTGGAAGGCTTCGTCAGCACCTTCTCCTTTTTTGCCCCCGCCAGAATCTCAATCTTGAAACCCTTAATGTAAGCATATATCTGAACAATCTGTGCCTCCGAAAACAAAGCACCGGGAAAGTTTTCCATGATATCCTCCTCGTATAAAACGTTCCCATTTTTCTTACCTTTTTCGACTAGTTCCTGCATTTTGCCCATAAAAACCTTTTCTGCTGACATGTATATTTAACCTATCTTTCTCCCACTATTTTCCTCATAAACGTTCCGCCGTCCCCGTTACAAAAGGCAAAAAAAAATCCCTCCATAAATGTGGGACCGAACGTTTCCTAAAAATATTTTATCACACTTGTTTCCAATATGCCACAAAAATCTCCCTGAAAATTTCAAAAAAGGACAACTTTCGTCATCCTTTTTTTGTATTTCCCAACAAAAGGCCTTTGCCCTTTATAATATGTATGTCTCATACATTTCTACCGGCATGGGCTTTGCATAATAATATCCCTGAATGAAATCACACCCGATACTGGCCACATAATCCCGCTGTTCCTCCGTCTCCACGCCTTCTACGATAACGGTCATGTCCAGCAGGGATGCCATCTGCACAACAGATGCGAGCACGATACGGCTGCGCGTGTCCTGACCCACACTGCCAAGAAATTCCCGGTCCACCTTGAGATAGTCAAAGGGCAATTCCCGCAGGGTATTCAACGATGAATACGCACTTCCGAAATCATCCATCATAATCATAAAGCCCTGCTCCTTCAACTGGGTGAGACGTCGCTTCATAGCCCCCGGATCTTCCATATAGGCAGATTCGGTAAGTTCCAGATGCAGAAGCTGCGACGGCACCTCATACTTTCTGACCAGTTCTGTCAGGAAAGATACCGTCCTGTGGCTATACATGCTGACACGGGACATATTCACAGAAATAGGTGCCGGATCTCTTCCTTCCTCGATCCAGCGGTGCAACAACATACAGACATGCTCCCACATATAGCGATCCAATTCCATAATAAAACCATTCTTTTCAAAAATAGGAATGAACATCCCCG
>JAQUWF010000140.1 GCA_028692975.1 Lachnospiraceae bacterium | reverse complement strand
GGACCTGGCGGGATGGTTGATGGCAAAGAAGTAAAGATGGATGTTAAAGTCGGTGACCAGGTTATCTATTCCAAATATGCAGGAACAGATGTGAAGCTTGGCGATGATGAGTACATTATCGTAAAACAGAATGATATTTTAGCAGTTGTTGAATAGGAGGAGACATAATTATGGCAAAACAGATTAAATATGGTGCAGAAGCAAGAGCTGCATTAGAGACAGGTGTAAATCAGTTAGCAGATACCGTAAGAGTTACCTTAGGACCGAAAGGAAGAAACGTGGTACTGGAGAAGGCTTATGGTGCTCCGCTTATTACAAACGACGGTGTTACCATTGCAAAAGAGATCGAACTGGAAGACGGATTCGAGAACATGGGTGCTCAGCTGATCAAAGAAGTTGCAGCAAAGACCAACGATGTTGCAGGTGATGGTACTACTACAGCTACCGTACTGGCACAGGCTATGGTAAACGAAGGAATAAAGAATCTGGCAGCAGGTGCTAACCCTATCGTTCTCCGTAAAGGAATGAAGAAAGCAACCGACAAAGCAGTAGAAGCAATCGCTGCTATGAGCAAACCGGTAGAAGGAAAGAATCAGATCGCACGTGTTGCAGCTGTATCTTCCGGTGATGATGAAGTAGGACAGTTAGTTGCTGACGCTATGGAAAAAGTTTCCGGCGACGGTGTTATTACCATTGAAGAGTCAAAGACCATGAAGACTGAGCTTGACCTGGTAGAAGGTATGCAGTTCGATCGTGGATATATTTCTGCATATATGTCAACCGATATGGAAAAAATGGAAGCTGTTCTGGACAATCCATATATCCTGATTACAGATAAGAAAATCTCCAACATTCAGGATCTGCTGCCACTGTTAGAGCAGATTGTACAGTCCGGTTCCAAGCTGTTGATCATCGCAGAGGATATCGAAGGTGAAGCACTCACCACGCTGATCGTAAACAAATTAAGAGGAACCTTCTCCGTAGTAGCTGTAAAGGCTCCTGGATATGGTGACCGCAGAAAAGCAATGCTGGAGGATATCGCGATCCTTACAGGCGGAACAGTTATTTCTGATGAATTAGGCTTAGACCTGAAAGAAACCACAATGGATCAGCTGGGAAGAGCAAAATCTGTTAAGGTTCAGAAAGAAAATACCGTTATCGTTGACGGCGAAGGCGCAAAAGACGCTATTCAGGCACGTATCGCACAGCTGAAGGCTCAGATCGAAGAGACTACTTCTGAGTTTGATAAAGAAAAATTGCAGGAAAGACTTGCAAAACTGGCAGGCGGCGTTGCAGTTATCCGTGTAGGTGCTGCTACTGAGACTGAGATGAAAGAAGCAAAACTCCGTATGGAGGATGCTCTGGCAGCTACAAGAGCAGCTGTGGAAGAGGGTATCATCGCAGGCGGCGGATCTGCTTATGTTCATGCAGCAAAAGAACTGGAAACTCTGATCACTGAATTACAGGGAGATGAGAAGACAGGTGCACGTATTATACTGAAGGCTCTGGAATCTCCGCTGTACCATATTGCAGCCAATGCAGGTCTGGAAGGTTCTGTTATCATCAACAAGGTCCGCGAAGCAAAAGTTGGCGTAGGCTTCGATGCATACAAAGAAGAATATGTAGACATGGTAAAGAGCGGTATCCTGGATCCGGTAAAAGTTACCAGAAGTGCACTGCAGAATGCTACCAGCGTAGCATCCACACTGCTGACCACCGAGTCTGTAGTATCTACCATCAAAGAAGACGTACCGGCAATGCCAGCAGGCAACCCTGGAATGGGAATGATGTAACATGTGGGAAGGAAAATGAGCATGAACGTAGTTCGTATTCGTTTTCGCCAGGCATGTTAACTCCGGGACGTAGTTCTGGAGTTTGAATATACGAGGGAGCAGGAAGGAAAAATCTTTCCTGCCCCCTTTTCTCTTTTCAATTAGAAGCAGTTGTGCTACAATAGTAACTATTCAGTAGGTCTACGTATTTACTGCGTAGAATGTAAGAAAGTGATTCATGAATAAAAACAATTACGAAACATAAGGAGGAAAAGGTGTGAGTGACCTGTATTCGGAATTATTAATTAAAAGAAACTCTGGGGCAAAAGAAATGGTGATTCGCGTGGGTATGATCGCAGTGACGGCACTTCTTGTGGTAGCAGGATTGCTTATTGATCCGGTTATTTTACTTGGAGCAGTTGCATTGGGTGTGGCGGATTATTTCGTATTTCCCATGCTGGATCTGGAGTATGAATATCTGCAGGTAAATGGGGAACTGGACGTGGATAAAATCATGTCCCGGTCGAAACGAAAAAAAGTAATATCCATCGATCTGGAGCAGACCGAAGTCGTTGCGCCGCTGGGATCCCATCAGCTTGATCCTTATAAGAATGCAAAACAATACGATTATTCCGCTAACGATCCACAGCAGAAGCCTTATGTGCTGGTGATCAGTGAGAAATCCGAGGCCAAAAAGATTGTTCTGCAGTTGGATGATACTATGCTGCAGGAGATGAAACGAAGGATGCCAAGAAAAGTTTTTAATGATTGACATGTTTTCTGTTTTTTGTTACACTAGTTGACAATACTTAAGAATGGAGGAAGAAAAATGGGAACAATAATTGGTGAAGGCATAACCTTTGACGATGTATTACTGGTACCGTCCTATTCAAAGGTTACACCAAATATGATCAATCTGGAAACACACTTAACAAAAACTGTAAAACTTAATATTCCGATGATGAGCGCGGGTATGGATACCGTAACCGAACATCGCATGGCTATCGCAATGGCGCGTCAGGGTGGTATCGGAATCATTCATAAAAATATGTCCATTGAGCAGCAGGCTGAAGAAGTGGACATGGTAAAACGCTCAGAGAATGGTGTTATCACAGATCCGTTTTCCCTTTCACCAGAGCACACGATTGCAGATGCCAATGAATTAATGGCCAAATTCCGCATTTCCGGTGTTCCGATTACAGAAGGAAAAAAACTGGTAGGAATCATTACCAACCGTGATTTGAAATTTGAGGAAGATTTCACAAAGAAAATCAAAGAATCCATGACTACTGAGGGACTGATCACAGCCCGCGAAGGCATTACCCTGGAAGAGGCAAAGAAGATTCTTGGCAAAGCAAGAAAAGAAAAGCTTCCTATCGTTGATGAGAACTTCAATCTGAAGGGTCTTATTACTATCAAAGATATAGAGAAGCAGATCAAATACCCACAGTCCGCAAAGGATACACAGGGCAGACTGCTCTGCGGTGCTGCAGTTGGTATCACAGCCAATGTGTTAGACCGTGTGGAGGCGCTGGTTAATGCACGCGTGGATGTTATCGTCATTGACTCTGCCCATGGTCATTCCCAGAATATTCTGGACACCGTGAAAAAGATCAAAGAAAAATATCCGGAAGTACAGATTATCGCAGGTAATGTGGCTACAGGCGATGCAACCAAGGATCTTATCGAGGCTGGTGCTGACTGTGTGAAGATCGGTATCGGACCTGGATCTATCTGTACCACCCGCGTGGTTGCAGGTATTGGTGTTCCGCAGATTACTGCTATTATGGACTGCTATGCAGTGGCAAAAGAATATGGTATTCCGATTATCGCCGATGGCGGTATCAAATATTCTGGCGATATGACAAAGGCTCTGGCAGCAGGCGCCGATGTTTGTATGATGGGCAGCATGTTCGCAGGCTGCGATGAGAGTCCGGGAACATTCGAATTATTCCAGGGTAGAAAATACAAAGTATACCGTGGTATGGGTTCTATTGCGGCTATGGAAAACGGCAGCAAGGATCGCTATTTCCAGACGGATGCTAAGAAACTGGTACCGGAAGGCGTAGAAGGCCGTGTGGCTTATAAGGGTATGGTAGAAGATACCGTATTCCAGCTGATCGGCGGTATCCGTTCTGGTATGGGTTATTGTGGTGCCCCGGACATCGAGACATTGAAAAGAACAGGTAAATTCGTGAAGATTTCTGCAGCATCCCTGAAGGAATCGCATCCACACGATATCCATATCACCAAAGAAGCACCGAACTACAGTGTAGATGAATAGTTACTGTCCATTCAGTACTGTGCATTTACTGCACAGTGCGTGCGAAAATGATTCAGGAGTGCATAAATTCCATCGCCGAAGGCGATTTTCATGGATTTATGCATGCACTGTGCACGAAGTGTACAGTGACTATGAATAAGAAGAAATGGGCAGGCTGACGAAGGTTACCTGCCCATTTTCCATGAAAGAAAACATATGAGAAAAAATAGAAAAAGAAGTAGTGGGAGAGGTAGAAGGAACAGGAAACAGATCCTGCGTATGCGTCTGATTATCGGCGGAGGTATTGTGCTGCTTGCGGTAATCATGATATTTCTGATGGTCAGGAAAGCGATGGATGCAGGGAAAACAGAAAAAACGGAAAAAACATCGGAGGGAACATCCCAGGAAGCTGGATTAGAAGGTGCTCCTGATATGGATGTGCAGCTTTTGACGGTGAATGAATATTCCCGGCCGGGTATCGCACTGAATCAGGTCAATGGTGTTGTGATCCATTACACGGCCAATCCAGGCAGCAGTGCCCGGGCGAATCGGGATTATTTCGAAGGCTTGAAGGATAACCATACGACCAAGGCCAGCAGCCATTTTATCGTCGGCCTGGAGGGGGAGATCGTACAGTGTATCCCCACGGCGGAAATATCCTATGCGTCCAATGACCGGAACTCCGATACTATTTCCATAGAGTGCTGCCACCCGGACGAGACAGGCCAGTTTAATACGGCGACCTATGATTCGGTGGTGAATCTTACGGCATGGCTGTGTAAACGCTTTGGGCTGACCTCGGAGGCAGTGATCCGCCACTACGACATAACGGGCAAGGAATGCCCCAAATATTTTGTGGAAAACGCAGACGCATGGGATACCTTCCGTGCAGATGTGGAACAGAAACTAGCAGAATTGTAGGACTGAATGAGGAGGAGAGTTGTTATGAAGAAAATCAAAATCAGATTAAAAGATATTGAGGCAGTAAAGACATTTGTCAACGCTGCGAACCTGTATCCATTTGAAATCGATTTGCTCACAGGCCGTTATATTATCGATGCCAAATCCATTATGGGCGTTCTGAGCCTGGATCTGTCCCAGCCTATTGAAATGGTGATCCATACAGAACAGTGTGAGGAACTGGTAGAGAGCATACGGGAATTCATATTGGAAGAGAAATAGAATCATAAAGCAACATAAAAAACCATTCTGAAATGCAAATCATTCAGAATGGTTTTTTTATGTTGTTTTTCTTTATTCCAGATTCAATTTTCTGGATAGGATAAAGTGCGTCACGCCGTAGTAGAGGATGGACACTATGACTGTTATGACCAAACCCATGGTGAACAAGGAACCTGCAAAATCAGAAATAGTAGATAGTTCCTCCGAGTGCATAGACTGCATAGTAAGAAGCTTGTGCGTAGCCGGTGAGACAACCAGAGCTACCAATGAGACGATCTGCGTGATAATATAAAGCACGATGTAAGTAATCACAGATGCAACCACTTTATGAGGCGCGAACAGGCTGCCGACGCTGAGTGAAAAGTAAAAACTGCCGATAAAATACAGGAGTGAAATCAGTACAAGCACGATGGCAATGACAATCAATGCAGGAACTGAAATGTCGAAGAATTCAGCTATCGTCTGAAGTCCCTTGCCAAAGGAATCCATTACATAGGAAATACCATTTACATTCAACTTGAACTGCAGATTTGGAAGTGCCCACATAAACAGTGATCCAAGCAGAATTATCACGTCCAGTATGCAGACGATTAAGTATACCAGTGTGTTGGAGACCAGCAGCTGCCATGGCTTCACCGGAAGTGTGTGGGTCAGATAGCCCTCGTCCGTGTACATGCTCTTATAGAATCTGGAGATCATAATAAAATGTGTGGCGAAAAATACAAAAATCAACGTCATGACATAGAAGAACAAAAGGAAACCGATGATAGTATTAAATATGGACGAATGTACCATGGATCCGGACAATGCATTAAAAATGCCGCCAAGTACAGCCAGCAGAATCACTGCGGCATGTATGATCAATAAAATGCGGTACACCGATTTTGTCTGATGCTTCATTAATTTTCCTAACATTTGAATACCTCCCTGAACAGATGGTCTACGGATGTGCCCTGAACGGTGCGGATATCTTCCACATCCTGGTGCAGCTTCA
>JAQUWF010000139.1 GCA_028692975.1 Lachnospiraceae bacterium | reverse complement strand
TTGCAGTGACACTGTTCCAGTCATTGGGAAAGGCTAATAAAGCAACGATGTTGGTTCTGCTCCGTCAGATTATCCTGTTTATCCCGCTGGCCGTTATTTTGCCCATGATTGGCGGTCTTGGCATTCGCGGCGTGTGGCTTGCCATTGCGTTGGCCGATGCAATCCTTGTGGTAATTACGGTGTCCATGATGCTTGGAGAATTTCATAAAATGCCTGCTACCGAGGCAGCAAGGAAAAGGTGATCCTATGGTCTTGAGTGAAGGAAAGATTGGAAAAAGCTATCAGGTATCAGAAATCAAATTGCCTGTTCACATGGAAAAACGCTTAGAGGCGCTGGGCATGACCATGGGAACTGCGGTATCTGTTCTGAATAGCAAAGACAAGGGCGTACAGATTGTAAAGGTGCGCGGAACACGTTTCGCTCTTGGGCGGAATATAACAAAAAATATTGTGGTGAGGTGATATGCGATGAAGGAAAACTTAACAATCGGCTTTATCGGCAATCCCAACTGCGGAAAAACCACACTGTTTAATGCCTACACCGGTGCCAATCTAAAAGTAGCCAACTGGCCCGGTGTAACCGTAGAAAAAGTGGAGGGGGCAATCCGGGATCATGATTTGAATATCCGACTGGTAGATCTGCCCGGAACCTACAGCTTGACTTCCTACACTATGGAGGAGCAGGTGTCCCGCCAGTTTATCTTAAGTGATGAGGTGGATGAGATTATCGACGTTGCCGATGCTTCCGCATTGGAGCGCAACTTGTATTTGACGTTACAGCTTTTGGAGCTGGGTAAGCCAGTGGTGCTGGCATTAAATATGATGGATATTGTAGAAAAGCGAGGAATGGAAATTGATATCCATCGCCTGCCGGAAATGCTGGGGATTCCCGTCATTCCTGTGTCTGCCAGAAAACGGACAGGGTTGAAAGGATATTTTGAGATGGGGATTGAAGCCTTCTCCGGATGGGCAGAAAGCGGACTTATTTCAGCCGGTGTAGGCGGTATGATCCGCTCTTTGCTGGTGGATGGCATCATTGCCGGTGTGGGCGGTATCCTTACGTTTCTGCCGAATATCTTTATCCTGTTCCTTGCGTTGGCATTTTTGGAGGACAGCGGATATATGGCACGGGTGGCCTACATCATGGAAGGTGTGATGAGCAAGCTGGGACTTTCTGGGCGGGCGTTCATTCCCATGATTTTGGGCTTTGGATGCACGGTTCCTGCGATTATGGCATCGAGAGCTTTGGAAAATAAGCGTGACCGTTTTAAGGTTATGCTGATTACTCCGTTTATGAGTTGCAGCGCACGTCTGCCGATTTATATTCTGTTTTCGGAGATGTTCTTCAAAGATCATGCCATGCTGGTGGCCTACTCAATGTATTTAATTGGCCTGCTGGTCGCAATCATTGTCGCTGCTGCAATCCATTTGATTGATAGAAAGAAAGCGGAAAATTATCTGCTGATTGAGCTGCCTGAATATAAGGCTCCCAGTGCAAGAACGGTGGCAATTTATGTATGGGAAAAAGTCAAAGACTATCTGACGAAAGCAGGAACTACGATTTTTGTGGCATCTATCGTCATGTGGGGAATCCTGAATTTTGGTCCTCATGGATATACAACAGAAATGGCTGACAGCTTCGGTTCTGTTTTGGGCCATGCGATTGTACCGCTGTTTGCCCCCATTGGACTTGGCTTCTGGCAGATTGCGGTGGCGCTTATTGCCGGAGTTTCTGCGAAAGAAGTGGTGGTATCAAGCTGCACAGTGCTGTTCGGTGTTTCAAACATCAATTCTGGTGAGGGCATGAATACGCTAGTGGGCATCCTTGGTGCGGCTGGATTTGGGCCATTCAATGCGTTTTGCCTGATGGTATTCTGCCTGCTTTATATCCCCTGTGCCGCTTCACTGGCAACCATCCGCAAAGAATCCGGCAGCACCCGTTGGATGGCCTTTTCAGCAGGCTTTCAGTTGGTGGTCGCATGGTTTGTAACTCTTTTGATTTACAGAATTGGTTTGATGCTTTAAGGAGGTAAGGACATGGTTATTACAGGCATTATTATTTTAGGAATTGTGGTCTATGCAGTATGGGCAATCAGAAAAATATATAGGAACCACAAAAACGGTTCTTGCTGTGGCGGTAGTAGCTGTTCTGGCTGTTCAGGGAAAGGGTATTGCGGGAAATAAACGCTTGTACTTCGATTTTTCATATGCTCTATTTGCAAGGTGCTTCAGTTCGTAATATAATTCTGATTGGAGCTAAAAACCTGCCAAATGGAGCGGAACAAAATGGACAATCAGTTTATAATAAAAAGTGTAAATCAAGCTTTGGCTGAACAAATAAATAGTAATGGAATGATAGAAGGGACAAAGATGAATTCGAAATCTTTATTTTATGCAAGCGGATTGTCGGCAGTCATTCCAAAAGATAATGATGGGTACTGCACCGTCTACAAAATGGATTGTGCGGACGGTTTAGGGCTTATGACGGTTTATCAGGTATATCCGGGTATACAGATTATCTATAACGACTTTGAAGCGACAAGTTGTACATGGAATGAAGATATGGATGCAGATATTCTTGAAATCAATCATTGTAGAGAAGGCAGAGAAGGAAGCCGTCTTTTAAGCGGCTCCTGCCTCTATCTCGGAGAGGGCGATTTGTCCATTCATATGATGGATAACTCCGCACCAGAAATGAGCTTTCCACTGAAGCATTATCGAGGAATATCGGTAGTCATCAACTTGAAAATCGTGTCCGAGAATCCTTTGGAAATTTTAAGCGAAGCAGAAATTGACATACAACAATTCAAAGAAAAATTTTGCTCGGATGGCAATTGTTTTATTATGCGGGCAAAAGATGAGATTGAGCACATTTTCTCTGAATTATATTCGGTGCCTGATTGTCTGCAAAAGCCTTATTTCAAGATTAAGATACAGGAGTTGCTGCTGTTTCTGTGTCTGGTGGATGTAAAAAAAGAGAAGCAGCGTGAACAATATACATCCCCGCAGGTGGAGATTGTAAAAGATATTCATAAAAAGTTGATTTCAGATTTGCAGAAGCGTCCCACCATAGACGAACTCTCAAAAGAATATCTGATTAACACGGCATCCTTAAAAACTACTTTTAAGGGCATTTACGGGCAGCCCATTGGAACCTATATGAAAGAGTACCGCATTCGGCAAGCCGCTGTACTGCTTCGTCAATCTCAGGCATCCATAGCAGAGATTGCAGGTCAGGTGGGCTACGAAAATCAGAGTAAATTTGCCACTGCGTTTCGGGACGTTCTAAAGATTCCTCCGGCAGAGTACCGAAAACAGAATATTAGCGAATAAAGAGGTAATTCTTAGCATGAACCAAGTTGTGTAGACATCTGCCACTTAAAACAACTGTTTTGCGAGGGTATATTGACCTTTTAGTGACAACGGGAAAGTATCGAACTGATAGAATATGATAGATTTAGTTTAGAATTTTGACTTTCCTGCCATGCAACAGAAAAGCCAGCGGGCAAGGAAGTTCCAATCAATCCTTGCCCGCTGGCTTATTTTGTTGCTATGCGCTCAACAAGCTCGGTCAATTCCCGCCACTCTGATTTTAGCGTTTCCATTTTTGGTAACTTATCGGTAAAATTCATTGGCTGCCCTCCTCGGTGTCGGTATCGTCCTCATACCACGGCAGCCATCGTCCTCCACGGTAGTATCATTCTCCATATCTTGTCGTAAATTCCATTTAATGTGTGTTGCGCCAGATTTTCCGTTATTCAAAAAGCGTTCGCAGAACGTGCAGCCACAGAATGAAATTCTGTGTTCAAAGTGCCTTGTTGAGGGAATTGTGGAGAGCCAAAAATAAATTTAGTCACCATGTTGACAAAATGAAATCTATCTGCTATCTTAATATTGTAACCATGGTGATTATGTTAAAAGGAGAGTTTAAAACTTTATGGATTATTCTAAGGAAATTCGGGAGTTAGGCTTGATGGCGCAAACTTACGCGACTTTTTTTTCTGTTACAAACAAGCTGCAAATATTGGGTGACAGTTACTTGGAAAATGTGACGGTAAGGCAGTACATGATCTTGTTGGCAATCGCTCACTTGTCGGAAGATGATACAACACTTGTCAACATAGCGCGAAAATTAGGCACGAGCAAACAGAGTGCAAATAAGCTGCTAACTAACTTGCAAAATAAAGGCTATATAGCTTCAACGCCGAGTAAGCGGGATAAGCGTGCAATCAATGTGGCAATCACGGAAACGGGTATTCAGGTATTGTTAGAATGCAGTAAAAAATCAGTAGAATTTATGGCTGATATTTTCAACGATTTTACCTGCAAAGAGCTGGAAACTCTATGGAACTTATTAAAAAAACTATATAACTTTGATGGAGAAGAGCAGGACGGTTTTGAGGAAGATGTCAATTATAAATTTAATCATATGGAAGGATATCAAGAAGCGCAAACAAAGGCTTTAGAAGAATTTGCTTTACGCCGAAATCGAAATAATAAGGAGGCATCACCCAATGAGTGATAAGACATATACGGAAGAATTTGTCCGCATAAACGGCATTGAACATTATTTACTGCACTATTCCAAAGGCCCCGGAACGCCGGTACTGTTGTATCTGCATAGTGGGCCTGGATTTTCAGAATCCCTATTTGCTTATATGTTTGATAAATCATGGGGAGACATGTTTACCCATATTCACTGGGATCAGCGCGGAGCAGGGAAAACACTGCAAAGGAATAAAGGAAAAAATAATCCAGAGTCTATTTCGCAGATGATTGATGATTTGCATGGCGTTGTTCAGCACCTGAAACAAAAGTACCAAACTGAAAAAATAGTTCTTTTAGGACATTCTTGGGGCAGTGTTTTAGGATCTTTATACGTTCTAAAGTATCCTGAAAACGTATCGGCCTATATAGGTAGTGGACAGGTCGTTAATATGATGGAAAATGAACGTGTGGGCTACGAGAACGCAATGAAATTAGCACAAACAAGCGGTAATGAAAAACATGTGCAAATGCTACAGCAGATTGATAAATATCCGACAGACGATTTTGACGAAACGATGAGAAAGCTTCCCGTTGTCCGCAAAGTACAAGAAAGCTATGAAAAGGATGCGGGGACATGGAATCTTATAAAAACCATGTTCAAAAGCCCTTCTTTCAAGTGGCATGACCTAATCAATATGACCTGTTTTTCAAAAGCGAATGGGAAGCTTATACAAGAATTATTTTCTGTTGACCTATCCTCTCTTGGAAATCATTATAATGTCCCTGTCTATTATATTCTGGGAGAGAATGATACAAATGCCCCTATCGAAATCTCTATTGCTTATTATGAAACAATTAGTGCTGACTGCAAATCCCTAACCGTGATTCCAGATGCCGGACACAACCCTATGTTTGAGCAACCCGTTGAATTTGCAAAGGCCCTACAAGTCGTCCGTGAAAGACTGTAAATGATAGAAAAAGTATTACAAAGAAAAGATGCAGGCATACTGCGCCAAAGAAAGGCTGGTGATGATATGAAAAGATGCACGAGGTACTAAGGTTTATCCTGTATGGGTGCATACATTCAATCCTAAATCTACGCTTGTGCAAATGTATTTTGCGAAATTATATCGACACGCTAACGACAAACAAGTATTTACAAATTGTTAAAATATAAAAGAGTTCATTCGGAATTTGACTTTCCTGCCATGCAACACACACTTGAGATCTACCCTCGACTATCGGTCATAGAGAAGAACCGCATATCGACTACTGCCTCCTCCTGTGATATACTTAAATGCGTATTTGGGCGAGAGGAGGCTGTTTTATGGGCGTACAGACAGAGGAAAAGAAACCGGAAAAACATATATGTGTGGGTCTGCTGGCCCATGTGGATGCGGGTAAGACGACACTGTCGGAGAGTATGTTGTATCTCTCCGGAAGTATCAAAAAAGCGGGAAGAGTTGATAATGGTGATGCCTTTTTAGATACGTTTGCACTGGAGAAAACGCGAGGCATTACCATTTTTTCGAAACAGGCGGTCTTTATGCTGGGGGATACCCGGATCACTTTGCTGGACACTCCCGGACATGTGGATTTCTCTGCGGAAATGGAACGGACACTGCAGGTGCTGGATGCTGCCATATTGGTGATCAGCGGTGCAGATGGCGTGCAGGGGCACACGGAAACCCTGTGGAGACTTCTGGAACGCTATGAGATCCCCACATTTCTCTT
>JAQUWF010000035.1 GCA_028692975.1 Lachnospiraceae bacterium | reverse complement strand
ACCATCAGTTTTTCGACATCTATGGATTCGGCGGCCTGCTGCTGGGGTATGTGATCTATACGCTCCCGGTTTCCTTCCTGCTGATCCATAATACCATGGGATACATTGACAAGAAATTCATGGTGGTATCCCGCATTATGGGAGATAAAAGTCTGAAAACTTTTGGGATTACCATTTTGAGACCGCTTCTTGGAACACTGGCAGCTTCTCTGGTCCAATGTTTTTTCCTGGCATTTACGGATTTCGGTATTCCCGCATCTGTGGGCGGACAATACGAAGTGATCGCATCGGTCCTGTATGATGAAATGCTGGGAAGTCTTCCGAATTTTAATAACGGAGCCGTGGTGGCCATGGTCATGCTGGTGCCATCGGTGGTCAGCATTGCGCTGCTTCATTATCTGGAACGTTATAATGTGCGATACAATAAGATTTCCGTAGTAGAGAACTGGAAGAATAAGACAAGGGACGGCGTGTGTGCGACTTTATCCATGGGCGTTATGCTTATGATAGCCACGATTTTTGCGGTAGTGTTTATTGTACCCTTTGTCACCGGCTGGCCCTATGATATGTCCTTTACTATGGATAATGTCAACAATGTGCTCAAGGATCCTGCCCTGGCAGGCGTGTTCAAAAATTCCCTGTTCGTGGCGTTTCTGACGGCTCTTGTAGGTTCCCTTGTGGCGTATGGTGCCGCTCTGGTCACGGCGAGAAGCAGGCTGTCGGGCCAGTGCAAGCGTATGGTGGAAGCTATTGCCATGGTGACGAATACCATACCTGGCATGGTGATCGGTATTGCGTTCCTGCTGATGTTTTCCGGAACATCGCTCCAGAACACATTTATGTTAATGATTCTGTGTAATGTAGTGCATTATTTTTCCACACCGTATCTGATGATGAAGAATTCGCTGGAAAAAATGAACGCATCATGGGAGACTACGGCCATGCTCATGGGAGATAACTGGATGAAGACCATCTTCCGGGTAGTGACGCCCAATGCATTGCCCACCATTTTGGAAGTGTTCAGTTATTACTTTGTAAATGCAATGGTAACGGTCAGCGCGGTGGTGTTCATCGCAGGTGCAAGAACCATGGTCGTTACCACGAAAATCAAAGAATTACAGCATTTTGCGGAATTCAACGAAATATTTGTGTTATCACTTGGAATTTTATTTGTGAATATTGTGGCAAAAGCAGTATTCTGGTTTATAGCAAATCATAAAAGAACACCAAAAAAAGACAAAAACAATAACAATAAGGAGATGAAAAAAATGAAAGCAAAAAAAATAATAGCAGCATGTATGGTAGCGGTTTTATCTATAACAAGTGCAGGCATGTTAAGCGCATGTTCAACAGGCAGCAAGGACAGTGAGCAGGTGGTTATTTATTCGAATGCAGATGATGAGGCTATGGTAGCCATGAAAAATGCACTGGACAGCAATGGGTACGAAGGGAAATATTTGTTCCAGAGTTTTGGAACATCAGAACTGGGCGGAAAACTTCTGGCGGAGGGAACCAATATTGAGGCGGATCTGGTGACCATGAGTTCCTTCTATCTGGACAGCGCACAGGAGCAGAATGAAATGTTCGAGACACTGACTTTCGATGCGCCGACCCTTGTGGAAACACCGGATTTCTACCGCCCCATTACCTCTCAGGAGGGAGCGATTATCGTCAATACAGAAGTGATGAAAGAAGAAGGGCTCACCATGCCGACTTCCATCAAGGATCTGGCAGATCCGGCCTATGAGGGAAAGATTTCCGTGACGGATATCAAGGGCTCGTCCACAGCATGGCTTCTGATCCAGGCGTTGGTAAGCGAATATGGAGAAGATGGTGCAAAAGAAGTGCTGACAGGCATCTATAAAAATGCAGGTTCCCATATTGAAGATTCCGGTTCCGGCCCGATCAAGAAGGTGCGTGCAGGCGAGGTTGCTATTGGATTTGGTCTGAGACATCAGGCGGTGGCAGACAAAGCGGACGGTCTTCCCATTGATTTTGTAGATCCAACGGAAGGAAACTACTCACTGACGGAATCTGTGGCAGTTATCGATAAAGGTGACAAGACGAATCCGCTGGCAATGGAGATGGCGGAGTGCATTATCAAAAACGGCAGAGCGGAATTACAGGAGACGTATCCTAACGCAATCTATGAAGGGGAGAGTGTTGACCAGGCAAATGAGTCTACCTATCCGGAAGTATTTTCAGAGCCGCTGACCGCTGATCTGCTGAAGAAACATCAGGAACTGTCCGAGAGTTGCAAATAGAATAGAAATTGCTGTGCCGAATCATAAGAAAAAGCGAGGATGAAATCATGATAAATTATAAATTATTAACACCGGGACCCCTTACCACAACCGATTCTGTGAAGCGTGTGATGATGGAAGATCACTGTACCTGGGATGATGACTATAAGCAGATTACGCAGAAAATCAGGAAGGAGCTGCTGGAGATTGCCTGTGCATCGGAGGAGAAATACACCACTGTATTGATGCAGGGAAGCGGAAGCTTTGGCGTGGAGTCTGTGATCACCAGCATTGTGGGAAAAGACCAGAAACTGCTGATCTTATCCAATGGTGCTTACGGCGAGCGAATGGTGGATATCGCGGAACATGCGGACATTTCCTGTGAGGTATACCGGGTGGACTACAACCAGATTCCATCGGCAGAAAAAGTGGAGGAGATGTTGCATGCAGATACTCAAATCACCCACGTGGTAATGGTGCACAGCGAGACTACCTCCGGGATTCTAAATGATATTGCATCGGTGGCGAAGGTGGTAAAAGCGGCAGGCTGTACCATGATCGTGGATGCCATGTCCAGCTTTGGCGGCGTGGAAATCCCTGTGGAAGAGTTGGGGATCGATTTTCTCATAAGCAGTGCCAATAAATGTATTCAAGGCGTTCCGGGATTTTCTTTTATCATCTGTAATCGGGCAGAATTGATGCAGAGCCAGGGAAATGCGAGAAGCCTGTCATTGGATCTTTTTGATCAGTGGAAGACCATGGAAAAGGATGGAAAGTGGCGTTTTACTTCCCCCACCCATACGGTGCTTGCTTTTGCGAAGGCACTGGAAGAATTCAAAGAAGAAGGGGGCGTTGCGGCAAGGTCCAGGCGTTATTATGACAATAACAGACTGCTGATCCGCAAGATGAAAGCACTGGGAATCCGTACTTATATCAGCGAGGAACATCAGGGACCGATTATCACTACGTTTCTGTATCCCAAACATCACCACTTCTCATTTGGGGACATGTATGCGTATGTCAAGGAGCGCGGCTACGCTATTTATCCGGGAAAACTTACGGATGTAGACACCTTCCGTATCGGCAATATCGGTGAGATCTATGAGGAGGATATCCAGAAGCTGGCTCAGATATTCCAGGATTTCTTCCATCGCATGCAGACCAAGACGGCCGTGATTTTTGACTGGGCAGGTACTACGGTGGATTATGGATGTTTTGCCCCGGTCAAGGCATTTGCAGAGGTATTTAAAAATGCAGGGATCGACCCCACCATGGAAGAGGTAAGAGAACCCATGGGTATGCTGAAATGGGATCACATTCGAACCATGCTGGAAATGCCGAGAATCCATGCCTTGTGGACGGAAAAATATGGAAAAGAGCCGGAAGATGCAGATGCGGATCGCCTTTATAAGGAGTTTGAACCGGCACTGCTCAAGATCCTGGATCAATATGCACAGCCAAACCCTTATGTGCTGGAGACGGTTCAGGCACTTCGGGAAAGAAAAATTAAAATCGGTTCCACCACGGGCTACACGGACATCATGATGGATATTGTGACAAAAGGAGCCAAGTCGGCAGGTTATGCGCCGGATTGCTGGTTCAGCCCGGATGCAGTGAGAAGCAAGGGACGCCCATATCCGTATATGATCTACAAAAATATGGAGCAGCTGCAGGTGCCTTCTGTGGAGGAAATCGTGAAGGTGGGAGATACCATTTCTGACATCCTGGAAGGAAAGAACGCAGGTGTATTTACAATCGGCGTTCTGGAAGGAAGTTCGCTGATCGGACTTTCCAGAGAAGAGTACGAGGGACTTTCCCTGGCTGAGAGAGAGAAAGTATTAGAAGAAGCAAAAAGAAAGTACGAAGAAGCCGGAGCGGATGCAGTAATACGAGATATCCGCGGCGTGCTGGAGTATATTTAGTTAATGCACCGAATCAGGATTGTGGTATATGCCATAATCCTGATTTCATGTAATGCAGGAACATTAAAAATCGCGGTTTTCTAATCGGCCTTCCTATGGTAAAATAAAACTATCAGATAACGGTTATCATGCAAGAAAGGGAGGACATGCTATGGAGAGTAGATTACAGGATTTGAGATCGGAAAAAAATGTGAAAGCACGTATCAAATATATGAACGGACATTTTGTGACCAGCAATGCCCATGTGAATACGTATATTGATATGTCTACGGTAAAGTGCCGCCATAACAATGCGCGGGAGACGGCAAAGACTCTGGCGGCGCCATATGAGAGCATACCGGTGAGCACCATCGTGTGTCTGAGCGATACCAGTGTGATCGGGACCTTTATGGCGGAAGAACTCTCAGACAATCTGCAGGATTCTTTCAGCCGGGAGATCAATATTTCCGTGGTATCTCCGGAATTTAATCAGATGGGACAGATTATGTTCCGTGATAATAATCGGAGGCTGGTGGAGGGGCAGCAGGTCCTGCTCTTGACGGATATGCTTGTGACGGGCTCTATTATCAATAAGGCTATCGATGCGGTCTTATATTATGGCGGCAATGTATGTGGTATCTGTGCAGTATTCAGCAATGTATCCAAGGTGGCAGGCATGGAGGTGGTAAACATCTTCGGTGCCAGGGATATACCGAATTATGCGGCGTACAACCCGCATGACTGTCCGCTCTGCAAGGCGGGGCAAAAGATTGATGCCATGGTAAATGGTTTCGGATATTCTAAATTGTAATGGTCTTATAGGGTGAGCCTTTGTTTTGCGTCATAAAACAAAGGCTCAAACCATGTCATAATTTAGACTGGTATGCATTTCTTATTCCGTGTATAATGTGTGGTATAGTTTATGGAAGCGCATGGAAAGAAAATTTTTTTGCAGTAATTAGTAGAAGATGGGAGATATATATGCCAAAAGGTACCAATCAAAAATTTAAATTATATTTTCTCATGAAGATCATGCTGGAAAAAACAGATGAGGAACACTATATCACTATGCCGCAGATCCTTGCGGAACTGGTGAAATATGGGGTTACTGCGGAGCGCAAAAGCATATATACGGATTTTGATGCCCTGGAGAAACTGGGGGTGGAGGTGATCGGGGAGCCTGTAGGCAGCACGTATCATTATCGTGTGTCCAGCAGGCAGTTTGAACTTGCGGAACTGAAGCTTCTGGTGGATACCATCCAGTCCTCCAAATTCATCACAGCCAGAAAGAGCAGAGAACTGATCCGTAAACTGGAAGGCTTTTGCAGTGAGCACGAGGCGAAAAAACTACAGCGGCAGGTCTATGTGTCCGGCCGTATCAAGACCATGAATGAGAGCATCTATTATAATGTGGATGCCATACACAACGCCATTGGGGAAAATAGAAAGATACGGTTCCAATATTACCAGTGGAATCTGAAAAAAGAAATGGAACTGCGGCACAGTGGAGCGTATTATCATATCAGCCCCTGGGGACTTTCCTGGGATGATGAGAATTATTATCTGGTGGGGTATGATTCCAAAGACCAGATCATCAAGCATTACCGGGTAGATAAAATGTTGAAGATCCGCATGTCGGAAGAGGAGCGGGAAGGAAAAGAATTTTTTGAGCAGGTGGATATCGCATCTTATACCAGAAAAAATTTTGCCATGTTTGGCGGAAAAGAAGAGCGGGTGAAACTGCTTATGGAAAATCAGATGGCAGGTGTCGTCATTGACCGCTTTGGAAAAGACACCTCCATGATACCGACGGACGAGACGCATTTTACGGTGAATGTGGATGTGGCCGTCAGCCAGCAGTTTTTCGCATGGGTCTTTGCTCTTGGAAATGGGGCGAAGATCCTTGGTCCTGAGAATGTGGTAGAGCAGGCGAAACAGGAAATAAAACGATTGATGAAGCAGTATCACTTATAATACAGATCAAAAATAGTTTAGTATAAAGGAGTACACAGTATGCCAGTATTTGATTTCAGCAATGCACCGGAGAAAAAAGATTATTCCGAATGTACCTACACCACATTTCGTTCAAATGAGGCGGCGGCTTCCGTGGAACAGCCGATCCTGCTTCTGGATAATAAAAAGCGGGAGTGGAAGCATCATTCCACCGGTGTATTTACCAATCCCATCAAGCGGACCACCTTTGAATTCAAGGAGGAGGACGGTGTAGTCACGGCGGATATTTTACAGATTGATGCCCGCTTTGTGAGCCTGCTGCGCTGGCTGGGAGAAAACCATATCAATGTGCGGCTGTCAGGAAAGAACAGGGCGGACGGCTATGCGGTCTATAAGATCCGGGAGATCGCTTTTGGCGGCGGGACAAAGCTTTCCGCAGAGGATGGTTTTTTGCAGTTTATGATGGAGCGGCTTTTTGCCAGCAGCGCTCCGGTAGAGATATTGGAAGATGAGGATCAGGATGAGGCGGGTGACGATATGAAACTCACCAGTCTGCAGAGCATTTCGGACTTTATGACCTGCGCGGGAGGTACTATGCCGGAGAATATCCGCCTGTGGGCCAGAAGGAATCTGGCGGTGGCCCGCTCCCATGAGGTTACGCCTGAGGAACGCCGTCATGCCCAGCGTGCCCTCTCGATTATGATGAACATTCAGTGGAAAAATAATTATTTTGAGTCCATTGATCCGGAGGAAGCCCGCCGTATCCTTGACGAAGAACTTTACGGTATGGAGCGTGTAAAACAGAGGATTATCGAGACGATTATCCAGATCAACCGCACCCACACCCTTCCGGCTTACGGTCTTTTGCTGGCGGGGCCTGCCGGGACAGGAAAGTCCCAGATCGCATATGCGGTGGCAAAGATCCTGAAGTTCCCATGGACGATTCTGGACATGAGCTCCATCAATGACCCGGAGCAGCTGACCGGAAGCTCCCGTATTTATGCCAATGCGAAGCCGGGTATTATCATGGAATCCTTCTCTATGGCGGGCGAGTCCAATCTGGTCTTTATTATCAACGAGTTGGATAAAGCCTCCAATGGAAAAGGAAATGGCAATCCGGCGGATGTGCTGCTGACCTTACTGGACAATCTGGGATTTACAGATAATTATATGGAATGTATGGTGCCTACGGTGGGTGTCTACCCCATCGCTACGGCCAATGATAAGAATCAGATCAGTGCGCCTTTGATGTCGCGCTTTGCGGTCATCGACATCCCGGACTATACTGAGGAAGAGAAGAAGATTATTTTCTCCAAATTTGCCCTGCCCAAGGTGCTAAAGCGCATGGGTATGCAGCCGGAAGAATGTGTTGTGACAAAGGAAGCGCTGGACGCAGTCATTGAGAAATACAAGAATACCACAGGTATCCGCGATCTGGAGCAGGCGGCCGAACATATGGCAGCCAATGCCCTTTATCAGATCGAGGTGAACCATGTGTCTGAGGTTACGTTTGACCGGGAGATGGTCAGGAATCTTTTGCAGTAGTTTGAAAAATAGCTGTGTCAATATCTTTTATGGTAATGCCCTTTAGCGTATCAAAACAGGAATGGTTAAGTTCTTCGTAAATGCTGTCCATCACGGCACCCATGCCGGAGGCAATCTGACAGTCCATATCCAGGGAGCCGGTCTGTTTTGATACGTGGATGGGGGTCTCGCCCAGAGCATGGGCAACCATATCCAGGGTGATCGCGCGGGGATCACCTGTAAAGCGGCAGCCGCCGTCCACTCCCTCTTTTGTCTCCAGAAAGCCGGCGGATTTCAGTCTGCCGATGATCTTGCGTATTCTTGCCGGGTTGGTGCATACATTTTCTGCGATTTTTTCACTGGACTGATAATCGCCCTTGTGATTTAGAAATACCAGCGTGTGTATAGCGATTGAAAACTCACTTGTCATTTTTCCATATCTCCTTTATGCTAGATTTTTAGTATGAATATAAATATTACTTTCTTTTTAAATAGAAGCGTGCTATAATATCCTCATACTGTAATATTAGTTGTTACAGTTCGAAAAGTCAAGAACAATATGATGATTTCTGAAAATGGAAAAGGAGGAATGGAACATGAAACAATATGATAATATTATTATCGGATTCGGTAAGGGCGGAAAAACTCTGGCCGGTGCACTGACGAAGGCGGGCCAGAGTGTGGCACTTATAGAGCGTGACCCCAATATGTACGGTGGAACCTGCATTAATGTAGCTTGTATACCCACCAAGTCACTGGAATACAGTGCAAGGATGTCCGCAGCCCAGGGCGGTGATTTCGCTGGCAAAGCGGAGCGGTATCGTGCCGCGGTGGCTGGCAAGAATCGCCTGACAGCCATGCTCCGCCAGAAGAATTATGATAAGGTAATTACAGCGGGGGCAGAGGTTTATACAGGCGTCGCTGCATTTGTGGATGAGCATCACATTTCAGTGGCTTATCCGGACGGCTCGGCAGAAGAGATGGAGGGTGCGCGATTTTTCCTGAATACGGGATCCAGACCGTTTGTTCCTCCGGTAAAAGGGCTGGCGGACAGTAAATTTGTTTATACCAGCGAGACGCTCATGAGCCAGGATGTGCTGCCCAAACGCTTGGCGATTATTGGAGGCGGCTATATTGGACTGGAATTTTCTTCTTATTTTACTAATTTTGGTTCGGAGGTAACAGTAATACAAAATGGCGATACCTTTATTCCCAGAGAGGACCGGGAAGTAGCGGAGTCCGTATTGGACAGCCTGACCGCCCGTGGTGTACATGTGCTGCAGAGTGCGGCAACGAAAGAAGTGCGCGATGAAAAAGATCACGCGGCGCTGGTGTTAGAATATAATGGAGCGGAGACGCTGGTAGAAGCCGATGCCATATTGGTGGCAACGGGAAGAAGGCCGAATCTTGCAGATTTGAATCTCGAGGCAGCAGGAGTAGAATTGACTTCCCGCGGTGCGGTGAAGACGGATGAACACCTGTGCACCAGCGTTCCGCACATCTGGGCCATGGGCGATGTGGCAGGTGGCTTGCAGTTTACCTACATTTTATTGGATGATTTCCGTATTGTCAAATCCCATCTGCTGGGAGACGGCGGCCGCACCACGGCGAACCGCGGAGAGGTACCGTATACGGTATTTCTGGATCCGCCTATGTCCCGTGTGGGACTTTCGGAGGAAGAAGCGTTACAGAAAGGGTACGAGATAAAAATCGCCCGCCTGGCAGCAGGTGCTATCCCCAAGGCCCAGGTGCTGCAAAAGTCAGTGGGACTTTTGAAAGCCATTGTAAATGCTGAAAATGGGATGATCCTTGGTGCGCATTTCTTCTGTGCAGAATCCCAGGAGATGATCAATCTGGTGAAACTGTGCATGGATGCTAATCTTCCCTACACCGTGCTGCGTGATAATATTTTTAACCACCCGACTATGAGCGAATCATTGAACGATTTATTTGGCACTTTGGAATAAAAATTTAAAATAAAAAATATGATGGTATTTTTATTGGACACCCTCTCTGCTATTCTTTTATTAAAAGAAGAACAGGGAGGGTTTTATTATGAGAAAAAGAAATGAAATGAGTACGTTTGGAGCTGTTGTGAGCACCGTAGTCTCTTTTTTGACCGCAGGAGCGCTACTGTATGGATTCCAGAATATTATGGGATGGGACGCAGCGTCCTGGAATATGGTAAGCTTTCTGGTAGTTCTTGTGGGACTTAGTGTGTTGATCGGTTCCGGTATCAGCAGTATCTATGACAGACTTTCCTATTAACATGGGCAGGAAACGTTAGTTCTCTATTTTTGGTGTGGCGGATTTGGACCAGTATAACTGCTTTTGCTTCTGAGTAAGGCTTTCGATAAAATCCCGCTTTATGTCGATGATCTCATTGAGACCGCTCAGCATAGAAAACAGAGTAGCCTGTTCCTGGAATTCATCCCGGGTCGTGGGCAGGGGGATACCGTTCATTTTGGTGTAGGTGGTCTGCCGGTACGCTTCCCAGATGGACACGGGCTGTTCGGCGGAAACGCTGTGCGCCATGCCAAGGATAAAGTCGGACAGAAAAGCACCGCTGGCCGGAATAGTATGCAGGGTATGCATTTCTTTGGCGATGTTTTCCAATACATCGCATTCCTGCTCCCGCATGGTCATATACTCCAGATAATAGCGGGCATGGGAATGCAGGGTATTATTATAGAAGGTATTTGCATCCCTCAGAGCGGATTCGATCAGACTGCGGAACTGCGCCAGATGTTTGTCATACAGTTCCATGGATCCGTGGCCCAGAAGGAAATCAGAAAAGTCCGTGAGCAGGGCGCTAAAGTCCTCGTCCACCTGTTGGAAATGTTTCTGATACCGCTTTTCCCGATTCGGTGTATACCAGTTTACCAGAAAGGCGATGCCCATACCGATGATCACCCGCTCAGTCTCGTTTAAAATCAGAGCCTGGGTAAAGGGTTTTTGCATCATAAAAAGATGTACGGCAATAACAATATTTACGGATAAAGTATCTGCCCAGCCAAGAAAGACGGAGCACAAAACAATAAATAAAACGGCCAGGGCAAAGGCTTCGGTGTCCATACCGATCTGCTCATGTACCAGATAACACAGACCAACAGTATACACAAAAGAAAGGATACGCCGGCCGGCCGTGCGCAGTGTCTCACGCCGGGTAGCCTGTATGCTCAGCAGGGCAACTATGCCGGTGGAGGGGGCAAAATCCATACCAATCAGATCGGCAATCAGGATGGACAGTATGATCCCGAGAGATATTTTTATGGCCAGTTCCAGTGATTCCCGTGTCATGTGGCGCTGCAGCCAGGTGCTTTTTATTTTTTCCATGTCAGATTCTCCATTTCTGCTTTTATTATAAACAAAACCCGTGTAAAGGGCAATGCCTTTCAGGCAGAAGGGGGTATTGAGGTTTAGCGCTGCCTTTGTTACAATAGAACAGAGATATGGTGTACCCCATAGAAACGGAAACGTATAACATAGAAAAGAAGGTCAGATATGTCATTACAACTTATATACGGAAATTCGGGAAGCGGAAAATCCCATTACCTGTTTCAAAACATTATTCGGGCATCCATGGAGCATCCCGAACGGAATTATCTGGTGCTGGTACCGGAACAGTTCACCATGCAGACACAGAAAGAGTTGGTCTGCATGCATCCACGCGGGGGCATCATGAATATCGATGTTCTTAGTTTTGAGCGCCTTGCTTACCGTGTATTAGAGGAAGTGGGCAATCAGACCCAGGAGCGGTTAGAGGAGATCGGCAAGAGCTTTGTGCTGCAAAAAATTGCGCAGGATAAAAGGGGAGCATTGCATTTTCTGGGCAATAATCTGGGAAAACCGGGCTATATTTATGAAATGAAATCCCTGATTTCCGAACTGACACAGTATGATATCACGCTGGATGATCTGGATGATATGATCGGGGCAGCCGCCGGACAACCCCAGCTGGAGAGCAAACTGAGGGATATCCGCATCGTATATGAGGCATATCTTCATTACCTGGAGGGACGCTACCTGACAGGGGAAGAGGTGTTGGACGTACTGTGTGACCTGGCGGGAGAATCCGATTTGATCCATCGCAGTGAATTTGCCTTTGACGGGTTTACGGGTTTTACCCCCATACAGAACAAATTACTAAAGGAATTATTCCGGCTGAGTCCCAAAGTAGCCATAACGGTGACGCTGGACTGGCGTGAGGACCCTTTTTCAAAGGGCAGTCCCCACCAGCTCTTTGCCATGAGCAAAAAGACAATCCACACCCTTGGGAAAATGGCGGCAGAGACGCGGACAGAGGTATTGGAGCCAGTCTGTGTGCGCGCGGAGCATCAGGGACGTTTTGCCCAGACTCCGGCGCTGGATTTTCTGGAACAGAATCTGTTTCGTTACGGACAACACAACTATCAGGAGACAACGGAGGAGATAAACATCTTCGCCGCAAAGAATCCCCTGAAAGAAATCCAGCAGACAGCCAATACCGTACGCCGCCTGATCCGCAGCGGCTATCGCTACGGCGATATAGCCATCATCACAGGAGATCTGGAAATGTATGGGAATTACGTGCGGCAGGTATTTGCTATACATGAGATACCGTACTTTATCGATGAAAAGCGATTTGTCCTGGACAATCCTTTTATCGAATTTTTCCGCAGCGTGCTGCAGGTTATGGTTCAGAATTACAGTTATGACAGTATCTTTCGCTATCTGCGCAGCGGCATGTCCGATATTATACAGGCAGATATGGATCTGTTGGAGAATTATGTCCTGGGGCTCGGCATCCGTGGGCGGAAGAAATGGCAGGAGGTGTGGGTGCGCCATTACCGTGGCCAGAATCCGGAGGAACTGCCGCACTTGAACGAGATACGGCTGCAGCTGCTGGAGGAACTGGACGAGGTGACCGATGCACTGAAAGGCGGACGGCACACCGTTCGGGAGTATACCACAGCACTGGTTTATTTCCTCCAGCGTATGCGTATAGAAGAAAAACTGAAACATCAGGAGGAAATATTCGCCAGCCGGGGCCTTGGGTCACTGGTCAAAGAGTATGCCCAGGTGTACAGCATGGTCATGGGATTTTTGGATAAATGCGTGGAAGTTCTGGGAGAAGAAAAGATGCTGCTGAGGGGATATCAGCAGATCGTGGAAGCCGGATTCATGGAGACGAAGATAGGTATCATTCCGCCTACCACAGATCAGGTGCTGGTGGGAGATATGGAACGAACCAGACTGAAGGACATCAAATGTCTGTTTTTCGTGGGCGTCAATGAGGGGCTGATCCCCAAGAATACGTCCACAGGCGGGATTCTTTCTGAGACGGACCGTGATTTTATCAAATCGATAGATGTCGAATTGAAACCGTCTGCCCGGGAAGCCATGTATATCCAGAAATTTTATCTCTATCTGAATCTGACCAAACCGGATCATGAACTTTATCTTTCCTATAGTATGTCAGATTCGGCGGGGGAAGTGATCGGGCCGGCTTATCTTATCGCCGTGATACAGAAACTGTTCCCGGCGCTGCGGACACAGACAGAGAGCCAGGACTTGCAGGGGCTGGTGGAACAGCCGGAGCAGGGCATGGAACTATTGCTGGACGGGCTGCGCCAATGTGGCAGCATAGAGCCGGGAGATGACTGGAAGGAACTGTACACCTGGTATGCAGCGGACCCGGCCTACAGCCGGAGGCTGGAGCAGCTGGTGGAGGCAGCCGGGGCGGTGGTCAAAAAGGATCAGATCGGTCGCAGCGTGGCGAAGGCTCTTTACGGCAATGTGCTGGAAAACAGTGCCACCCGTCTGGAACAGTTTGCCTCCTGTGCCTATGCACATTTCCTGCGCTATGGGCTGGGTCTGCAGGAGCGCGCCCAGTACGAATTCACAGGCATGGATATGGGAAATATCGTGCATAAGACACTGGAACAGTTCGCGCAGGTGCTCAATCAGGCACAGAAGACCTGGACTGACATCACGGACGAGGAGCGTGAGCAGATACTGGACGAGAGTCTGGAGCGGGTGGTCAATGACTATGGCAACACCATTCTTCACAGCAGCGCCCGCAATGAATACCAGATCGCCAGAGTGCGCCGTATCCTGCAGCGCACCATATGGGCTCTGCAGGAGCAGCTGCGCCGCAGTGATTTTGTACCCAGCCGCTTCGAGGTCTCCTTTCAGATCGAAGAAGACCTTGCCAACTGGCAGGACCCTGTGACCGAGGAAGAAAAAATGCGCCTGAAGGGCCGCATCGACCGTATGGATCTGCTGGAGGAGGATGACCATGTGTACGTAAAGGTCATGGATTACAAGACAGGCAATACCTCCTTTGATCTTGTATCTCTGTACCATGGACTGCAGCTTCAGCTGGTAGTATATATGAATGCCGCACTGGATCTTATGAATAAGTCCGGCAAGATTGCAGAACCAGCAGGTATCTTCTATTATAATGTGAAGGATCCGGTGGAAAATGTCATACCAGGGGAACCAAAGGAGGACCTGCAGGAGCGTATACTGAAGGATCTCTGTGTGAATGGGCTGGTCTGCGCGGAAAAGGAAGTCATCGACCGGCTGGATACAAAGATGGCCGAGCAGGAGGGCGGATCCAGCGTCATCCCTGTGAAATACAACAAAAACGGCAGTCTCTCCAAGTCCTCCAATGTGGCGACGAAGGAGCAGATGCAGATACTGGGGGATTACGTTAAACACAAGACACGGCAGATCGGACAGGAAATCCTGCAGGGAAAGGTGGATATCAATCCCTATGAGATGGGTACCAGAAACAGCTGTACCTACTGTCCGTATAAGGGTGTCTGCGGGTTCGATGGAAAGATACCGGGCTATGCATACCGCAGACTGGACAACATGGGAAAACACCAGGTATGGACAAAGATAGAGGAGGAAGTGTAATGGGCGTATCATGGACCAAAGAACAACAGCAGGTTATAGACCTGCGTGACCGCAATATTCTGGTCAGTGCCGCTGCTGGTTCCGGAAAGACCGCCGTTCTGGTAGAACGTATCCTTTCCATGGTGACGGACCCAAAGCACCCCATGGATATCGATGAACTGCTGGTGGTTACCTTTACCAGGGCCGCGGCAGGAGAGATGCGGGAGCGCATCGGCAATGCGTTGGAGATGCGTCTGCTGGACGACCCAGACAATGAGCACCTGCAGAAGCAGACGACCCTGGTGCATAAGGCTCAGATCAGTACGATCCACGGTTTCTGTACCCAGGTGATCCGCAATTATTTCCATACCATAGACCTGGACCCGGGCTTCCGTATGGCAGACGAGGGCGAATTAAAACTGCTGCTGACGGACGTGGCGAAGCAGGTGCTGGAAGAAGCCTACGAAGAGCGGCAGGGGGACTTCCTTGACTTTATCGAATTTTATTCCACAGGAAAGACGGATGATGGGATCGAATCCATGATTATCGATTTGTATAACTTCGCTGTCAGTGATCCCTGGCCGGAGGAATGGCTGGAAAAGTGCAGGGACATTTATGCGCTGGAGACATGGGAAGAGATGGAAGAACAGGACTGGATGCAGTTCATGTGGCGGGACGTGGAGGAGACACTGTCCGAGGTGTTGATCCTTGCCAGGTCCAATGTGGAACTGGCAAGGCAGCCAGGCGGTCCGGCCTTTTATCACCCCATGATGGAGTCAGATCTGGAACTGGCAGAAGGGCTGCAGGAGGCAGGACATGATTTTGATGCCCTGTATCATCAGTTAAAAAAACTGCCCTATGCCAAACTATCCAGCAAGAAAGCAGATGGGGAACAGCCGGAGAAGCGCGCTCTGGCAGCGGACAACCGCGCCCGTATCAAGGCTATGCTGGGAGAATTGCAGAAACGGTATTTTTACGCATCCAGTGACACGGTGCTTTCTTATATGAAGGGCTGTGCGGGGCCGGTGCGTATGTTGATCACGCTGACACTTCGCTTCATGGAACGGCTGCAGGAGGAAAAGCGGGATAAGAATATACTGGATTTTTCCGACCTGGAGCATTATGCATTGCAGATCCTGGTGAAGAAAGAGGGGGAAACCTACCATCTGAATCAGGCGGCAAAAGATCTGGCCAATACCTACAAAGAGGTTCTCATCGATGAGTATCAGGACAGCAATCTGGTGCAGGAACTTCTGCTGACCCATGTGTCCCGCATGATATTCGGGGAATATAACGTATTCATGGTTGGCGATGTGAAACAGAGCATTTACCGTTTCCGTCAGGCCAGGCCGGAACTCTTTATGGAGAAATATAAGCGCTATACGAAGACGGACAGTACGGAGCAGCGCATCAGTCTGCATAAGAATTTCCGCAGCCGCGGGCAGGTGCTGGACAGTGTGAATTATTTCTTCCGTCAACTCATGCGCCCCGAACTGGGGGGCATTGACTATGACGATGAGGCGGCACTTTACACAGGTGCTCACTACCCTGAGGGGAATCGGGAAGAATTCGCCCGGACGGAAGTGCTCATGATCGAGATGGATGGCGGTGATGACCTGCTGGATGATAAAGGATCGGAAAATGCAAAGGAGCTGGAGGCGCGGGCTATCGCCAGACGCATCGGGGAGATCGTGGGCCGGGAAAAGATCTGGGACGGCATACTGGGGGCATACCGGGAGGTGCGCTACAGTGACTGTGTGATCCTGCTGCGTACCATGTCAGGCTGGGCGGAGACCTTTGGGCGCATCCTGAATCAGCAGGGAATTCCTGCCTACAGCACCTCCAAGACCGGATATTTTTCCGCAGTGGAAGTGGTGACCATACTGAATTACCTTCATATCTGTGACAATCCGCGGCAGGATATTCCATTTACCGCAGTGCTGGCATCCCCCATCGCCTGGCTGACGGCTCAGGAACTGGCAGAGTTAAAATGCCGCAGCAAAGAACATAAGTTATATGAAAATGTGCTGGAACTGCTGGAACATCCCACAGACAGCGCGTTATATGAAAAAGTAAAAACATTTTACCAGTTATATCAGGAAGTGCGGGAGCGCGTGGTCTATGCGCCGATTCATGAGGTGATCTGGTACATTATCCAAAAGACCGGGTATGGGGATTATGTGTCTGTGCTGCCCGGCGGCGAACAGCGCATGGCGAATCTGCGTATGCTGGTGGAAAAAGCCATGGACTATGAAAAGACCAGCTATGGCGGTCTATTTAACTTTATACGTTATATTGAATCTCTGCAGAAATATAATGTAGACTTCGGTGAGGTCAATGTGGTGGGAGAAAACGAGAACACAGTGCGCATTATGAGCATTCACAAGAGTAAGGGACTGGAGTTCCCGGTGGTGTTCGTGGGCGGTATGAGCAAACGCTTCAACCAGCAGGACCTGAATAAAGAGGTGATCGCCCATCCGCAGTATGGGATTTCTTCCACTTATGTAAACTATAAAGACCGTGTTAAGGCCCCGACCCTTATGAAAATGATCCTTCGCCAGAGCCTGAAACAGGAAAATCTTGGGGAAGAGCTGCGTGTGCTCTACGTGGCCATGACCCGTGCCAAGGAAAAACTGATCCTCACAGGAACCATCAGCAATCTGGACAAAAAACTGGCAGAGTACGGCAGTGTGCGCTGTCGCAGGGAGGAACCTCTGTCGCTGACCATGCTGTCGGAGGCGTCCTGCTATTGGTCCTGGATCCTGCCGGCGCTTATGCGGGCGGAGGGAAAGGTAGACATTCTGCAAAGACGCATTGCACCGGAGGATCTGGTGGTGGAAGAGATTGCCCATGAGACCAGCCATGCGCTGGCCAGGGAAGCACTGCTGCACTGGGATTGCGAACAGATATACGATGAGGCTATGCATGAGACACTTCAGGAACGTTTTGCTTATGCATATCCATTTCACAAGCAGCGGGATATTCCAGTGAAGGCCAGCGTGTCAGAATTGAAAAAACAGAGCATGCAGGATGAGGAAACTTTTGATTATTATAAAGAAGAGCCGATCACGCCGTGTATTCCTAAATTCTTGCAAGAATCTCAGCAATCCCTTTCTGGAGCAGGACGTGGTACAGTGTATCACAAATTCATGGAATTGCTGGATTATGCGCAGGTGGCTCATGAGGAACAGCTGGCGGCTCAGATTGAGCAGCTGGTGCAGAAAGGGCGTATGCAGGAAGAGGAAACGCATTGTATCCAACTGCAGGATTTCCAGCTTTTTGTAAAAGGTCCTTTGGGCAAACGCATGGGTGCTGCGCAGGCGGCTCATCAGCTATACCGGGAGCAGCCCTTTGTACTGGGTGTCCCAGCCAACACCATGCGCCCGGAGTGGAGCCAGTCGGAAACGATTCTGGTACAGGGAATTATCGATGCGTTCTTCTACGAAGGAGAGAATATTGTGCTGGTGGACTACAAAACCGATCGGGTTGGGCCGGAGGGTGGTCAGGAACTGGTGGAAAAATATCATGTACAGCTGGAGTACTACGCCGAGGCTCTGGAACGACTTACGGGGAAAACTGTGTCGGAGAAGATTATTTATTCCTTTACGCTGGGGGAGAGTATACAGGTTTGAGGGAAGTTCATTCTTCAGCCGTTTTTTAGTCGGCGGTATATTGAGGCAGCCGATGACCTTGATATTGCAAATCCTGCGGGCCTTGCAGATACTGCCAATATATGCATTTCCGCAGGGCTTGCGGTTGACAAGCGGTTTTATCGGTGTTATATTAAATCTAAATAAAAAATTGTGTTGATAGAGGTCGCATTTTTCATCAGTATCCTTCCGGATGTTTCAGGGAACAGAGGAAGGCAGGAGAAAGGGGAAGATGCCGAAAGGAGAGGGCACCTGAATCTTTTTCCTTGGGCATGCAGCGAAGAACTGTATGACTGTCGTCGAAAGATGGAGCGCTATCCTGGACTAAGAAATTAAGATAGGGGCGGACCATAGGTTGGCCCCACTTTTGCGGGAAAGAGCAGATACACAGAAAAATCAAGGAGGTATATTTTAATGTCTATTTTCAAGGGAGCAGGTGTAGCTATCGTTACACCAATGAAAGAAAACCATGAGGTTGATTTCGACAAATTAGGCGAGATCATCGAGGACCAGATCGCAGGGGGAACCGACGCGATCATCATCTGCGGAACTACAGGAGAGTCTTCCTGTCTCAGCAATGAGGAGCATTTAGCGACCATCAAATGTGCGGTAGACAAAGTGGCAAAACGTATTCCGGTCGTGGCAGGTACTGGTTCTAATTGTACCGAGAGTGCTTTGTGGATGTCTCAGGAAGCAGAAAAAGCGGGCGTTGACGGCGTGCTGGTAGTGACACCATATTACAACAAAGCCACACAGAACGGTCTGATCAAACATTTTACCACCATTGCAAATGCTATCTCCGTGCCGATGATTCTGTACAATGTGCCCAGCAGAACAGGCTGCAATATCCAGCCCGCAACCGCAGTGGCACTGGCAAAAAATGTGGAAAATATTGTTGGTATCAAGGAAGCAAGCGGAGATCTTTCACAGGTTGCAAAACTTATGTCCATGGCAGACGGATGCATAGACCTGTACTCAGGCAATGATGATCAGGTACTTCCACTCCTTTCATTGGGCGGCATCGGTGTTATTTCCGTACTGTCGAATGTGGCACCAAAGCAGACCCATGACATGGTAATGAAATTCCTGGAAGGTGACACAGCAGGTGCACGGGAGATTCAACTGAAAGCTATCCCGCTCATCGACGCATTATTCTGTGAAGTAAATCCAATCCCGGTAAAAGCAGGACTGAATCTGCAGGGCAAAAATGTAGGGATTCCGAGACTTCCATTGACGGAGATGGAACCACAGAATCAGCAAAAACTGGCTGAGGCTATGAAAGCCTTCGGAGTATTATAAGAGGAGTAAAAAATGATTCGATTGATTATGCATGGCTGTAATGGCCATATGGGACAGGTGATTTCTGATTTGGTAGCACAGGATCCAGAGACGGAGATGGTAGCAGGAATCGATCTGGCAGATAACAGAAACAATGGCTATCCGGTATTTACCAACATCAACGACTGTGATGTGGAAGCGGATGCCATGATTGATTTTTCTTCTTTCAAAGCTACCGACAGCGTACTGGACTACTGCGTGGCGAAGAAACTACCGGTAGTTTTGTGCACCACAGGGCTGACACCGGAGCAGCTTGAGAGAGTCAAAGAAGATAGCAAGAAGGTGGCGATTCTCAAATCTGCGAATATGTCACTGGGTATCAATACTTTATTAAAATTAATCCAGGATGCAGCCAAAGTGCTGGCAACTGCAGGATTTGATATGGAAATCGTGGAGAAGCATCACAAACTGAAATGTGATGCCCCAAGCGGCACCGCGCTGGCACTGGCCGACAGTCTCAATGATGCCATGGATAACCAGTATCATTACGTATACGATCGCAGTCAGGTGCATCAGAAACGTGATGACAAAGAGATCGGTATCTCCGCAGTGCGCGGCGGCACCATCGTTGGTGACCATGAGATCATCTTCGCCGGACCGGACGAGGTGATCGAGTTCAAGCACACCGCATATTCTAAGGCTGTATTTGGTAAGGGTGCAGTAGAAGCAGGCAAATTCCTCAAAGGAAAAGGTCCGGGCCTCTATGATATGGCCGATGTAATTGGTAAATAATAAAAAAACTGGCAGGTCAGTTCATTTTGAAAAAAATGTCTGGCCTGTTTTATTTTTTGCATAAAATTCCCGCAAAGTGCACACATTATCTCTATGATGAAAGATAAAGGAGGAATCTTATGAAACAGCGAATAATGACAGGGCTGCTTATGCTGGTCCTGGTATGCGCACTGGTAGCATGTGGAAACAACAGTAAGACGGAAAATGGCAATGTAAATGATGCCACGTCAGGAGAAAATAATGCTGCCGGGAAGGATGAGACAAACAAAAATAACACAAACACCAATGGCAACAATGCAAATGACAACAATACCAACGGCACAAACAATAATACAAATGATAAGAATACCGAAACTACGGACGGAAACGGCAACAACGTAGCCGATGACCTGGGTAATGCAGTAAAAGATGTTGGAGACGGTGTTGGCGATGCCGTAAAAGATGTGGGTGACGGTGTAGGAGAAGGGGTCAATGACCTCACTGGCGACAACACGCAGAACAATGCACAGAACAACCCGTAATGCACGAGCGTTGATAAGTATGCCATTATACAAACAGTAAAAAGGCATAGAACCCTGGAGTGTCTTTGAGACATGTTCCAGGGTTTACATAATGTGAAAAATATGAATTGGGTAACAGAAATCTAAAAGAAATAGAAATTACCCAGGTATTTCTGGAAATGTATAATAATTGGGTAAATATGAAAAAACAATACAAGTTTTATCCAAAGTAATATTCAGGGGTTCCCTTTCTAATCATTTTTGGGTAAAATAGGTAAATACTAGATTCTATTTACCCAGACGGCAGAGATACTAGGAAGCAATTTAGGTTTCACCGCCAGTGAGCAAAGGATGAGCAGGTGAAAAGCGGGAAATGGACGGGGAGATTGGGAACAAATATAGGTTTTATTGCTGGCAGGAAGAGATGAGCAGGTGAAAATCGAGAAATGGGCAGCAGGATATGGAAAGCGAAGAGGGATAAGCATGAGATTTCGACCATGTATTGATATACATAATGGACAGGTAAAACAAATCGTAGGCGGCAGTCTGCTGGATCGGGGAGATCAGGCAGAGGAAAACTTTGTATCCGGGCAGGATGCGGCCTATTATGCGCACATGTATAAAAAAAGCGGCATAAAGGGCGGGCATATTATCTTATTAAATCCAGTGACCTCGGAGCATTATGCGGCCACAAAGGAGCAGGCGCGGAAGGCTCTGGCGGCGTATCCGGGCGGTATGCAGATCGGCGGCGGAATTACAGATGAGAATGCAGCCGAATATCTTCAGGCGGGTGCAAGCCATGTGATCGTGACTTCCTTCGTATTCAAAAACGGCCAGATATCCCGGGGAAATCTGCACAAAATAGAGCAGGCCGTGGGAAAAGAACACCTTGTTCTGGATTTAAGCTGTCGCAAAAAAGACGGTCAGTATTATATCGTGACCGAGCGGTGGCAGCACTTCACCCAGGTGCCAATCACCTTAGAATTGCTGCAGGAATTATCTTTACACTGCGATGAATTTCTGGTGCATGCCGTGGATGTGGAGGGAAAAGCCTCCGGTATCGAGGCTGAACTGGTAGAACTTTTGACCCGGCTGGAGCACTTTCCGGTGACCTATGCGGGCGGCGTGGGAAGTTTTGCAGATTTGGCGGAATTAAAAGAAAAAGGCAGAAACAAAATCGATGTGACCATTGGCAGTGCCCTGGATATTTTTGGCGGAAACATGGCATACGAAAAAGTGCTCGACGCTTGCAATAGTGACGCATCATTGGTATAATGTAGTTACTTATAGAGGTAACAAATCTATAAAATAAACGGCAAAGGGGTGGCATCATGAATTTTATTATAAGCGGTAAAAACATTGATGTGACAGACGGATTAAGAACAGCAGTACAGGACAAGTTAAGTAAACTTGAAAGGTATTTCACACCTGAGACAGAGATTATGGTAACGCTCAGTGTAGAAAAGGAGAGACAAAAGATCGAAGTAACCATCCCGGTGAAAGGTAACATCATCAGATCGGAACAGGTCAGCAACGACATGTACGTGTCCATCGACCTGGTAGAAGAAGTCATCGAGCGTCAGCTGCGCAAGTACAAGAACAAGATCGTGGATAAAGAGCAGGCTGGTGTGAATTTCCAGAAGGCTTACATGGAAAAAGACTACGATGAAGACGAAGAGGTAAAGATCATCCGTACGAAACGCTTTGGTATCAAGCCAATGTATCCGGAAGATGCCTGCGTACAGATGGAATTATTAGGACATAATTTCTTTGTATTCTACAACGCAGAGACTGAGCAGGTCAATGTAGTATACAAACGTAAGGGCAATACCTATGGATTGATCGAACCGGAATTCTAGTTCTTACAAATTAAATAGTTGAGTGAAGACTCCTTACCCCCAGAGATATGAGCGATGTCTCTGGGGTTTTTGTCTGCTGTGATCCGTATCTGGAGCCGCCTTTCCATACATATGATGTTGAAGTGTTGTCGGGGATACGCTATAATTGTATCAATAGTACTGGTAGAATGGCCATGGGCATAGCAAACAACGGCGGTGGGAGCCCCCACGATATCTCAGCAGATATGTTTGCAAAAAATAAAAACAGACCAGGAGAACAAGAGCATGATCAAAAAAGTGTGTGGATTCATAAGTGGACTAATGATACTCTGCCTGGCAGTGATAGCCGTTTTGCTGTTCCTGCCCAGGGTGCTGGGGTATGACAATATGGCTGTCTTAAGCGGCAGTATGGAACCGGGGATACCCGTAGGCTCTGTGGTGTATGCCAAGACCGGCATAGACCCCAATACTCTGGCAGTGGGTGATGTGATCACCTATCAGTTAAGCGGCGACACCAGAGTGACGCACCGAATCAAGAGTATGGATGCCGCGGAACAAAAGATTATCACCAAGGGGGATGCCAACGATGCGGAAGATGCAGCGCCGGTAGCCTTCACCCAAGTGGTGGGGAGGGTGGATTTCCACCTGCCGCTATTGGGATATCTGACGATTTATATCAAGACACCACTGGGAATCGCAGGAATCGCTGCGGTATTTGTTATACTGATCCTGACCATATTCCTGCCGGATGTGCTGGCATCGGAAGAGAAAGAAAGGAAAAAAGAAATTTCATAGAAGAATAAAAAATGCCGAAGGCCAGAACACCGCGTCTTCGGTATTTTTTGGTTGTTTTACCGTATGATTAGTGTTAGAATAGGTGTTGACGATTTCGTATCATGAAATAGGAGAGAATATATATGAGTATTATGGAGAAAATTTTCGGAACGCATAGTGAACGCGAAGTAAAACGTGTCCTGGGACTGGTGGATCAGATCGAATCCCTGCGACCTTCTATGCAGGCTCTCAGTGATGAGGAGTTACGGAATAAAACAAAAGAATATAAGGAACGTCTCGGTAAGGGTGAGACTCTGGATGATCTGCTTCCAGAAGCGTTTGCCACGGTTCGTGAAGCGGCAAAGCGTGTGTTGAATATGGAACATTACCGTGTACAGCTGATTGGTGGTATTATCCTACATCAGGGCCGTATCGCCGAGATGCGTACCGGTGAAGGTAAGACTCTGGTTTCGACACTTCCAGCTTATCTGAATGCCCTGGAGGGTCAAGGTGTTCATATTGTTACGGTTAATGATTACCTGGCGCACCGTGATTCAGAATGGATGGGCAAGGTTCACGAATTCCTTGGCCTGACTGTAGGTGTTGTTTTAAACCCCATGAAGAACGATGAACGTCGCGAGCAGTATGCATGTGACATTACTTATATTACCAATAACGAACTTGGCTTTGATTATCTGAGAGATAACATGGTCATTTACAAGGAACAGCTGGTGCAGCGTGACCTGCATTATGCGATTATCGATGAGGTTGACTCTGTCCTGATCGATGAGGCGAGAACGCCTCTGATTATTTCTGGGCAGAGCGGAAAATCCACCAAACTTTATGAGGTCTGCGATATTCTGGCCCGTCAGCTCCAGCGTGGTGAAGCCAGCGGCGAGATGACCAAGATGCAGGCTATTATGGGCGAGGAGATTCAGGAGACTGGTGATTTTATCGTCAATGAGAAGGACAAACTGGTGACTCTGACCGAAGAGGGTATCAAGAAGGTGGAGAAATTCTTCACCATTGAGAATCTGTCTGACGCGGAGAATCTGGAGATCCAGCATAATATTATCCTGGCTCTGCGTGCGCACAATCTTATGTTCCGTGATCAGGATTACGTGGTGAAGGACGATCAGGTGCTTATCGTAGATGAGTTCACCGGACGTATTATGCCGGGCAGACGTTATTCGGACGGTCTGCATCAGGCGATTGAGGCGAAGGAACATGTGAAGGTGAAACGTGAGAGTAAGACCCTCGCTACGATCACATTCCAGAACTTCTTTAATAAGTATGAGAAGAAATCCGGTATGACCGGTACTGCCCTTACTGAGGAGCAGGAATTCCGTGATATTTACGGTATGGACGTTATCACGATCCCGACCAATGTGCCGGTGCTTCGTCATGATAATGAGGATGCGGTTTATATGACACAGAAGGAGAAGTTCAAGGCTGTCGTTGAGGAAGTGAAAGCAGCTCATGCGAAGAAGCAGCCTGTTCTGGTTGGTACGATTACCATCGAGATTTCTGAACTGATCAGCCGGATGCTGACAAAAGAAGGTATCCAGCATAATGTATTGAATGCCAAGTTCCATGAACTGGAGGCTGAGATCGTTGCCCAGGCCGGTATTGCCGGTGCAGTTACCATCGCTACCAATATGGCTGGTCGTGGTACGGATATTAAACTGGACGATGTGGCGAAAGCGGCTGGTGGTCTGAAGATCATCGGTACGGAGCGTCATGAGTCCCGTCGTATTGATAATCAGCTGCGTGGTCGTTCTGGTCGTCAGGGTGACCCTGGTGAATCCAGATTCTACATTTCTCTGGAAGATGACCTGATGCGTCTTTTTGGTTCGGAGCGTCTCATGAAGATGTTCTCTTCTCTCGGTGTGGAGGAAGGTGACCAGATTGAGCATAAGATGCTTTCTAATGCTATTGAGAAGGCTCAGATGAAGATCGAGAGCAACAACTATGGTATCCGTAAGAATCTGCTGGAATATGACCAGGTGAATAATGAGCAGCGTGAGATTATTTATGCGGAGCGCCGCAGTGTTTTAGACGGCGAGAATATGCGTGACGCGATCTTTAAGATGATGGCGGACACGGTGGATTCTACGGTGGATATGTGTATTTCGGATGAGGTGGATCCAGAAGAATGGGATATGGTAGAACTGGACACGACGCTCCAGCCGATCATTCCGATTCAGGCTTTGACCAATGCGGATGTGAAGGGCATGAAGAAGAATGAACTGAAGCATAAGCTGAAAGAGGAAGCGGTCAAGCTTTATGAAGCGAAAGAGAGCGAGTTCCCAGATGAAGATAAGATCCGTGAACTGGAGCGTGTGGTTCTGCTCAAGGTGATCGATCAGAGATGGATGAGTCATATTGATGATATGGATCAGCTTCGCCAGGGTATCGGGCTGCAGGCTTATGGACAGCGTGATCCGAAGGTTGAGTATAAGATGCTCGGTTATGAGATGTTCAATGAGATGACGGAAGCTATTCAGCAGGATACGCTGCGGATCTTGTACCGTGTTCGTATTGAGCAGAAGGTGGAACGTGAGGAGGTTGCTAAGGTTACTGGAACGAACAAGGATGACAGTGGTCCTAAGAAACCGGTGCAGCGGACTGCCGAGAAGATTTATCCCAATGATCCTTGTCCTTGCGGCAGTGGAAAGAAGTATAAACAGTGTTGTGGACGTAAAGCGTAAAGCATAAAGATAAAAAACTCCCGCGGTTGTGTGTGACCGTGGGAGTTTTTATGTGGTTAATGAACCGTGGGATTATTTGTTGTATTGACCGTAGGTGTGAGCGATTTCTACCATTTTCTTAGCACGGTCAAAGTCGGCGTTAGCGGGGTATTCACAGCCCAGGGCCAGTACGAAGCCGCCGTTTTTGGACATCCAGTCGATGTGGTCACGGCAGTCTTTTTCGTAGTCGGATTCGTCTCCGAAAACTACTTTGGTTGGAGCAACGGCTCCAATCAGGGTAGTCTGGCTGCCATATTTGGCTTTGGTTTCGGCAAAGTCGGCGCAGTCATCTGGCGGATAGAGGAAGGAGATTCCTTCGGGCTGCATGCGTTTGATCTGGGCATCGAAGTAGATGTTGCCGCCGCAGTTGTGGATCATGACCATGCCGCCCAGGGCGTGTACGTGTTCGGCCAGGTCCTGGACCAGATCGCCTTCCAGGTCATCCCACATTTGCTTTTTCATGATGGACCCGGAGGAGAAGAGGGTGTCGAACATGATTCCCTGGATTCCGGTTTCCATGAGGGCGGTGCAGTAATCCTTCAGGGTTTCTTTGATCTCTCTGGCAGCTTCGTGGACGGCATCCGGGTCATCCATGATGTCCATGTACATTTCACTCTGGTTGCGGAGCATGGACAGGGTGCCCAGGGGGCCGAAAACGAAGGCGATGACAGGGTATTCGCCCTTGGCGGCGGCTGCGATCTGGCGGCAGACATCGATGTGCATCATCATGCGGTCGCAGGTGCGGTAGTCTACTTTTTTGATTTTTTCGTATTCATCTATGTCTTTGATGACGGTGTTTTTGTAGTTGGGGTGGGCGGCTTCGGTTTCCGGGTAGACCAGTTCCTGTCCCCAGGCGGTGCATTCTACGGACAAGTCGATGAGGGTGACTACGCAGTCCATGTCAAATTCTTTTTGGGCTTTGATGAAGGATTCGGCGCAGATATCGGCATTTACCGACCATTCCGGATAACTTGCCCCCACCAGTCGTCTTGCTGCCCCCGCAATAACAGGGAATACCGGTACACGGTCAGCTTCTTCGTGATTAATCGTTTTGACCATACGTTCCATTGAGTTCATAAATCGTTCCTCCTTATAGGTTCTTATTGATTCGGTTTTGGTTATGATGTTATTATAGTGCTTTGGTAGGGATTGTTTTACATAAAAGCATATAAAAAATGGAATATTTTTGGAGAAAATTAATTTTTGAATGGATTTCTATAAAAGTTTCATAAAAAAAGTTATGATAAATGTGATTTATGTTTGTGAAGGAAAATATATTTTTTGTTGCAAATATGAAATATGCATGTATAATGTAAGTAGAAGTGCGATCTGTACTTCATCTCGGTCAATTCGACCATGGATTTCACAAATTTAATTGGAACTAAAAATTCAAATAATATGAATTGACAATATGGCATATATACCATACAATGTTAATGGAAAGGTGAATATGAGTAATCTTACAAACTTTGATGTGATTTTTTATGAAGAAAGAAATGGAGAGAGTCCGGTATATTATTTTGTGTATGGTCTTGATAATAAGATGAGGGCAAAAATGATCGGTTTGCTGGATGTTCTAGCGGAGCAGGGAAATGATTTGCGCGAACCATATAGCAAGTATATGGGGGATGGTATATATGAATTACGGTGTAAAGTGGGAAATAATATCACAAGGGTTCTGTATTTCTTTTATTATGGGAGAAAAATAATACTTACAAATGGATTTGTAAAAAGACGCAAAAGACACCAAAAAAAGAAATTGTGATTGCGAAGAAACGAAGAGCAGATTATAGGGAAAGGATGGAAAATGATGAGATCACTAGATGATGTGAAAAAAGAATTGATGAAAGATCCTGAATTTGCAAAAGAATATGAGGCAATACAGCCGGAGATGAATATTATCAGGGCGATTGCTGATACCAGGATTTCCCAGAATCTTACACAGAAAGAATTGGCAAAAAGGACAGGGATTAATCAGGCGGATATCAGCAAACTGGAGAATGGAACGAGAAACCCTACGCTTAATCTGCTTAAGCGGCTGGCGGATGGTATGGGGATGGTTCTGAAGATTGAGTTTGTTCCGAAACAGAAGATATAGTCAATCCAGCAATTCCGCCCGCCCCATTTTCTGATGCTCCTGTTTTGGTGAATGGCCGAACATTTTTTTGTAGGCTCTGGAGAAGGTGGTGTAGTCACCGAAGCCGCTCATGGTGGCAGCTTTGGTGACAGGGGTGTTGTGGGCTATGAGGGCGTTGGCGGCCAGAAGACGTTTCTGGGTAATATATTTGTGCAGGGTGCAGCCGGTGTCCTCTTTGAATTTGTGCATGAGATAGTATTTGCTGAGGAAGCATTTGGCGGAGAGGGTCTCCACGGAGAGATCCTCGGACAGATTGTTATGGATATAGGTAAGGAGGTCTTCCATGTGGGAATCAATATGGAGGGCCTTTTTGTCTTTGATGTATAGTTTGTCCAGAAAGATGCGGTTGACATAAATCATGAATTGGGTGAAGATGGCACGGGACAGGAGAGCACTGCCAAAGGCTTCGGACTGGAGGGAGGATTCCAGATCATGAATGGAATGGCGCATCTGCTCCTGGAGTTTGGGGTCCAGACGGATCAGGCTGAAACTGCGGTCGTTAGCTTTGCGGAAACAGGCGGAGATATCGCAGTCCTCTTCCTTGAGGGCTTCGATGTATTCCTCTTTCACGTAGATGACCATGCGCTCGTAGGGGACGGAAGGGTCGATGACCGGCTTGTGGATCGCATAGTGATTGACCAGGAGGATGTCCCAGGGCTTTAGAAAATAGGCTTTGCCCTCTATAATATAAGTGGCCTTGCCGGACAGAAAGACAACGATCTTATTGAATTCGTGATAATGAAAATCAAAAGGCTTCGCCAACTGGTCCCGCAGATGGAATAACTGGAAATTTTCATTTAAATAACCCTTCTTTTCATGTGTCATGGTTGACCTCCCTGTATACGACTGTTCGAAATGCGTTTTATTTATAATATCATAAAGCATTTTTTGCAATGTTTCAAGCAATTATCGCTATAGATTATGGGAAAAAGTCTGGGTATACTATATTTTATGAGAAGACTTTTTGGGAGAATATAGAGAAGAGAGAGGGATTTGACATGACAAATACGATCAAGATCAGTAAATATCAGGCATTGGGAAATGATTATCTGGTAATCGATCCAAATAGAAATAAGACACAGCTGGTGGGGAAAAAGATAGCGACCCTGTGCCGCAGAAGTTTTGGCATTGGTGCGGATGGCGTGCTCTATGGCCCGATTATGAAGGACGGAAAAATGTTTGTGCATATTTACAATCCAGACGGTTCTGAGACAGAGGCCAGCGGTAATGGTATCCGCATTTTTGCGAAATATCTGGTGGATCATGAATATATAAAAGAAAAGAAATTCACTATTTATACGGAAAATGGTTCGGTGGCAGTGGAGATGCTCAATGAGCGGGGCACAGAATTCAAGGTGAATATGGGCAAGGCAACCTTTGCGGCCAGCGAGATCCCGGTAGCAGGGGATGAGCGGGAAGTCATCAATGAGCCATTTTTATTCAATGATCAGCTCTACAACGCCACCTGTACCTCAGTGGGCAATCCACACTGTGTCATCCTGATGGAAAAGGTGACGAAGGAACTGGCGAAGGAGATCGGGCCTTATGTGGAAAATAACCCCGCATTCCAAAATCGTATGAACCTGCAGCTGCTGAAAATCGTGGACCGGAAGAATATCCAGATCGAGATCTACGAGCGTGGTGCAGGGTATACGCTGGCATCCGGAACAGGCAGCTGCGCGGCTATGGCGGTGGCGCATCGTCTGGGCCTGGTGGATGATAAAGTAAATGTGAATCAGCCGGGTGGAACCAATGAAGTGGATATGGATCCAGATGGAACCATGCATATGATCGGCACCGTGGGATTTGTGGCAGATATGTCGCTGGCGGAGGACTTTTTATCCTGAATCGTGACAGAAAAGTGACGTATTGTGACAAAGTTTTTAAATCTTTTTAATCCCGCGCATTTGTATTGCGTGGGATTTTTTTTAGTGCTATAATTACTTTCACACTAAGGGGAGGAAAAGAAGGGTATGAGAACACTTATCGCTTACGCTAGTAAGACGGGGACCACGGCGAAAGCGGCACACCTGCTGGGGGAGAAA
>JAQUWF010000138.1 GCA_028692975.1 Lachnospiraceae bacterium | reverse complement strand
CCGATGCCACCATAGAAGAAATCGCAAACAGCTGCGACGTCACCTATAACACCGTGCGTTATCACAACAAAAACATTTACCGTAAGCTGGATGTAGAAAATCGGGGCGAAGCAAGACTGAAAGCCCGTCAACTGGGATTGGAAGATGGTTTACCGTAAATTTCTTATATAAATTACGTTACAAAAGTCTGTATGAAGAAAATAAAAAATGAAGGGAAGAAGAAAATGTGTAAAAAGAAGAAAAGAATCTTAAGCCTTGTACTATCACTGCTCATGGTATGCACCATGATGCCGATGCCAGTCTCGGCAGCCGAGATAGCAGAGCCGGAAGTAAAGGAGGCTGTGGTAGCTGAGGATACAGTTGAAACACCAGAGCAGGCAGAAGAAGAACCGGCGGCAGAAACTACGAATGATCTACAGCAGCCTGCGGCAGCTGAGGATACGGTTGAAACACCAGCAGATGCTGCGCAGGTAATCACAGAATTTACAGCGTTAGCACAGGAGACGAAGGAACAGCAGTTAGCCATAGGAGCAGCGGAGGCGGATATCGTCCTGCCGGATACACTTCAGGCAAAGGCAGGAGAAGTAGAGACAGAGCTGACCGGAATCACATGGGTGATAGATGCGGACAACAGTGCTGCGGCAAACTTCGATTCCAGTGAAGAGATGGATGGGGCCTATTATACCTACAAGCCGGTGATTCCTGAGGAATACACACTGGAAGAAGGTGTGGAAGTGCCGGAGATTGTAGTGTTGGTAGAAGACAGCCATGTGATGCCGCTGGCAGAGGGCGACTGGGCATATCCCAGCACTGCCCCCACCACCACATGGACGGGCAGCGGCACCAGTGCGGATGACCCCTATGTTATCACAACGGCGCAGCAGCTTGCCGATTTGGCCTATTTGGTCAACAATGGAACAACGTACGCAAACACCTATTTTGCCCTTGATGGCAACATCGACCTAAACGACCAAGAATGGACACCGATTGGCCTATATCAGGAAGATGAAAAACCGTTTTCTGGCGTCTTGGACGGGCAAGGAAACACGATTTCCGGCTTAAGAATTACGGCTAAACATTTCAACGGCTCAGGACTTTTCGGCTATTTGAGCAGCGAGACAGGCAGCGCGACAGTTAAAAATCTAGATGTTGAATGTGATATCAGCGGAGATTCCGGCTTGACCGGCGGCGTTGCAGGTGTTGCGATACTTGCAACGATAGAGAACTGCACCGTTAGTGGCACGATGTCTACCACGGCAACCACCAGCGTCGCTTCCTATGTTATGATTGGCGGCATTGTCGGTTACGGTATTGCGGATGTAACCAGTTGCACCAACAACGCCTCGGTTACAGGCGACATGTATGCCGGAGGTATTTTTGCTCGATGCCTATCGGCTGAAGCTGCCTCTGGACCTGCCTTCTATTGCAACATTCGTAACTGTGTAAACAATGGCAACATTCAAGGCACAACATACGTTGGTGGTATCACCGGACAAATTTTTTATCCTGGAAGAGGTTACATCTATAATTGTCTGAATAATGGTACAGTCACCGGCACAACATCCGTTGGTGGTATCATCGGACAGAACGTAGGCTACGTTTATAACAGCTTGAATCTTGGCGCTGTTAGCGGAGCAACTAATGTTGGCAGTGTGGTTGGCTATAACTGTTATAGCGTTAAGGATAGCTATTCCATTACAGGCATGGCTGATCAAGCAATTGGTAGCATACAGACACAAGATGCGATTTGCAGTGAAGCTTATAACGCTGAGAGCGGCCTCGAAACCTCCGGTGAATTAGCTTGGAAACTGAACCAGGATAACTACACATCAAGTACAGGACCCGCGCACAGTGGCGTATGGTCGCAGGGCGACACCGCACCCATTTTTGCGGATGGCACCAACAGCGCCGTTTACCGCGCGGTGTTTATGCCTGCAGAGGGTGAAACGCCTGTTGCTACTTTCTACTTAAAAGCAGGTGCAGCACTCACTGCGCCCGTTGCACCGGGGGGAACATGGCCAAGCACGGTCCCCACCGTTATGCCCGCAAAGGATGTTACTTATACGGTTAACGCCAGTAAAAAGGAACCGGCACAGATTGATGGTGTATACCAGATTGCCACAGCCGATGAATTGTACTGGTTTGCCGCCAAGGTTAATGGAACGGAGGCAGATGGAACCCCAAATAGCTCTGCGTGTGCCAAACTGGTAAACGACATTACCGTGAACACCGGTGTTTTGAAAGAGGATGGAACGCTGAGTGAAAACAGTGCGAGCTTCCGTGAATGGACACCAATCGGCAACTCCCAGTATTCCGGAACTTTTGACGGAGCTGGATACGCCATCCATGGACTGTATGTCAACGCCTCTACCGTCGGTGTGGGTCTGGTTGGCTATAACTATGGCACCATTCAAAATGTAAACGTGGTTGACTCTTATTTTAAGAATACAAATAATCTAACTGGCAGCGTGTGCGGCTATAATAATGGTACCATCGAGAATTGTACCAACAGCGGCAGCGTCAACGGCGTGGCGAGTGCTGGCGGCGTGTGCGGCAGTAATGGTGGCAGCATCACAAACTGCGTCAACAGCGGCAGCGTTAGTGTTAGTGTTAGTGCTTTTAGCCTGAATTTTGGTGGTGTATGCGGCTATAATAGTGAAAACGCTTCCATCACGAACTGCATCAATAGTGGTAATGTACGCAGTAACGGTCAAAATGTCGTTGGTGGTGTGTGTGGTATAAATTCGAGTGGGTCTATTACAAACTGCATCAACAGCGGTAGTGTGAGCGGTACAGCTGACAGTCAAGGCGGCGTGAGCGGCGCTAATTATAAGGGCACCATCACAAACTGCATCAACAGCGGCAGTGTGAGCGGTACAGCTGACAGTCAAGGCGGCGTGAGCGGCGTTAATTATGAGGGCACCATCACGAACTGTTATTACGATAAGGATAACTGCACCGTTGGAGGCATTACAGGTGCAGATGTAGCAGGCAGTGCCGAGGGCAAAACCACCACGGAATTTGCAAGCGGTGCGGTAACGTGGCTGTTGAACGGCAGCTATAGTGGCGAAAACTTTACCCCCGGCAAAACTGATGGAAGCCAAGTGTGGTATCAGACACTTGGCACAGGCGGAGATACTTATCCGGTGTTAGATGGCAGCCATGGTACGGTGTATTTTGATGGAACGTCCTATACGAACACGAAACCGATTGTCATACCAACAGAGACGAAAGTGCAGGGACATTCGCTTACGTTGAATGGAGATATTGGTGTGAATTTCTATGCGACACTGGAAGATGCGGTTAAGAACAGCACGACGGCGTATATACTTCTTAGCTGTGATGGAGCAGATACAAAGGTAATGATTAGCGATGCTGTGGGAAAGGGAACCGAGATAGTAACAGTTGCTGGCAAGGATTATAGCTGTTATAAGTTTTCATGTAATGTTGTCGCAAAGCAGATGGCCAAGCCTATTACGGCAAAGTTATATAGCGATGACAAGGATACAAATCCCATTGATTTAGGTTCCTATGCGGTAAAAGATTATATGGAGGTCTCACAGGGTTCTCAGGATGAGAAGTTAAAGACGCTGGTTACTAAGATGTTAGATTATGGTGCATATGCACAGAACTACTTTGGATATGATACAGCCAATCTGGCTGCCATACCATCGGATCTGACAAGTGTTGTCATACCTGATACCTATCCTACAGTATTGACAGAAACAGCAACAGATAAGATTAAGTACTATGGTTCCAGTCTCGTGCTTGAATCTGAGACCACGCTTCGTATTTACTTTAATATAATAGATGGAAGCATTGATGCATCAAAACTCACAACAGATAATGGCAGGATTGTAAAGAAAACAGACACCCTGTATTATGTGGAAATCACAAATATTCAAGCAGGAAAATTAGGAACGGAACAGAACGTAGCAGTAAGTTATGACGGAGCTGTTCAGTTCAATCTTAAGGAAAGCGCATTCAGCTATGCGCAGAAAATGGCTTCAAAAGATTCTACATCAGATACACTGAAGAATCTTTTAAAAGCGCTGTACCAGTATGGAACAGAGGCAGATATATATTTTGCTAGTACAAACCAATAAACAGGAGGAAATGACAAAATGAAAGAAGTATATGAAAAACCAGAAATGGAAGTAATTGAATTTGAGACAGAAGATGTTATTTTGGACAGTAACGAATTACCTATTCTACCTGCTAACTAATAATACAGTTAGGCAGAAAACAAAAGCAAAGGGCGGGCGTGTATGCGTCCGCCCCTACTCGATTAGCATGCTTAATGGAATCTTAACAGGAAAAGGATGAAGAGACGAGAGATGAAGAATAAGAAAAAAATATCTATAATTGCGATATGTGGTGTATTGCTGCTCATCGTCTGTATCAGTGTTGTAATGCTGCAGAACAGAAAAAATGGAAAGACAACAGGTGCGCAAAAATCCGTAAGTGAACTGCCAGAGCAGATGGACAGAGTAACAGAAGGCGAAAAGGACACATCTAATCAGGCAGGAAATGACGCTGATCATTCAGATGCAAAGAGTGATGGTCAGAAAAACAGTTCTGATAAAAATATAGCGACTGAGGAAGAGCAGAGCGATAATAATGAACTTCCAATTATGACAGATACAGACAATACATCATCTGAAAAAAACAATGTGGCGGGTAACGCACAGAGTTCGAATCAGCAAAATGAAGGTCAAGACAATTCAGATGAAACAGATTCGAAGCAGCAGACGTTACCAGAAAACACGAAAGAACCAGAGGACACGAAGGAACCGGATAACAGTAGTGGGGGTAAGGATGATAATACGTTGGAAAAGGATCCCTATGAATTGCCAATAATCCCGGTACAATAAGGAGAGCACTTGTGTTTTATATAAAATTAGCAGAACATTTATTCAGAATCAACAACTTATATTCTGAAGTTCAGACGCTATGCAAAGATTACGAGGTAGAACTACAATCAGAAGAACAGCAAAATATCATGATTGAAATTTTACAAACAGATATTGCATATGAACGAAAAAAATCAGAAGCAAAACATGTCAAAGAAGGGATGCCTATCCCTCCCTATATAGATGGATATCTGGAAACGCTGGCGGTCTACCGCAAGATTGCAGAGCAGATGATAGACTATGATACGCTCCTTTTTCATGGCTCTGTCATCGCAGTAGATGGAGTGGGATATTTGTTTACAGCGAAGAGTGGGACGGGTAAATCAACCCATACAAAACTATGGAGACAGCACTTTGCAGACAGAGCCGTTATGGTTAATGATGATAAACCCTTGTTACATATTGCAGAGGATGGGATCAAAGTATATGGAACACCATGGGATGGAAAGCACCGACTTAGTAATAATATTACCGTTCCATTAAAAGCGGTCTGTATACTGAATCGAGATAAGACCAATCATATTGAAAAAGTGTCTGGCAAGGATGTCTATCCATTACTTTTGCAGCAGACATACCGCAGCAAAGATCCGGTGAGGATGATTCATACATTGAAGCTGCTGGATCGACTGATACAGAATACCAGTATCTATTCGCTGGGCTGCAACATGGAGCCAGAGGCAGCCATAGTTTCGTATGAGGGAATGCAGGAGACAAAACAAGGAGGAAATCGGAAATGAAGTTAAATAGTGATTTTATTACTCATAACACAGGAGATGAACATGTCATGGTTGCAACTGGAAGTACCGCATTTGCCGGACTGGTTCGCAACAATAAGACGGCAGCCTTTATCGTAGAGCAGCTAAAGGAAGAAACGACCGTAGAGCAGATCGTGGACGCTGTATTTGCAAAGTATGATGCATCGAAAGATGTAATTGAGAAAGATGTTGTTAAGATTATTGATTCACTGAGAAGCATTGGAGCGATTGATGGATAAAGCCAAGATTAGAGAAATACAGGAAAAAGGTCACTATTATAGTGTGCCAAAAGGCATCAGCATGAAGCCGATGCTTCAAAACAGGGAAAATGTAGTAGACATCGTTCCCTTTGATGGGCTTTTGAAAAAATATGATGTTGCACTGTATTATCGTGAAACGACAAACCAATATGTGCTCCATCGTATAATGAAAGTAAATGAAGATTGCTATTATTTCTATGGCGATAACTGCTGGCGGAGAGAAATTGTTCCACATGAGACTGTTGTCGGGGTGGCATCACAGTTTTTCCGCAAGGGAACATGGATTCCGGTAACAGATAAAAAGTATTTGTGCTATGTACACCTATGGTGTGATTTTTTGCCATTGAGAAGGTTTCTGTTT
>JAQUWF010000034.1 GCA_028692975.1 Lachnospiraceae bacterium | reverse complement strand
CTTCACCATATAAATTCCAAGTCCTCCAATCTTTCTGTCCTCCGCCGATAACGTAACATCGGGATCTTTTCTGGCAAGCGGATTATAAGGAATACCCCGGTCAATAAATGTAATGACAGCCGTTAACGGATTTTCTGTCACATCCATACATATCGATACATTCCCTTCATTGGATCTATAAGCGTAATGGGCAATATTCACAAAAAGTTCCTCCACCGCTATGTCGATTTTTATAACTACCTTTTGGGGACATGCATAACATTCCAACTGTTCTTCGACAAACCGAAGCACCTGCTCCAGATTCTCAGTTTTGGCTTCAATGGTCAATATCTTCATCCGCAAGACCTCCTGCCCCATAATAATCCAGACACAACATGGTAATGTCATCAAACTGTGGAGCCGCTCCCACAAACTGTCCAATATCCGTTTTCATGCCATCCAGCAAGTTGGACAGTTTTTCATCCATTCTTTGATTCAGGGAAGTAAGCATGCGATCCGTACCAAACAGTTCATCTTTTGCATTGGTAGCTTCCGGTACACCGTCCGTATAGACGTATAAACGGTCACCCGGATAAAGTCGAAAATCATTCTGCCGAAAACGTATTCCTTCCATAGCAGCAACAGCAGGTGAATGTCTAGTCTTTATCAGCTCAAAAGAACCATCCTTTCTCTTTAACACAGGATGTTCATGACCCGCATTTGCCGCAATTCCTTTACCGGTAGATATTTCCAGTATGGCAAGCCATACCGTGACAAAAAGTCCTGCTTCATTTCCTTCACACAGCTGCTCATTTACATCGCACAATATTTCCGATGGAGAACCACCCATCTGCGTCCTGTTTTTGATCAATGTCTTTGCGATTACCATAAACAGCGCAGCCGGAACTCCCTTCCCCGAAACATCCGCCATTACCAGCGCCAGATGATCGTCATCAACCAGGAAGAAATCGTAGAAATCTCCACCTACCTCCTTAGCCGGATGCATGGAAGCGTAAATGTCAAATTCTTTCCTGCCCGGAAATGCAGGAAAGATACTTGGAAGCATATCCGCCTGGATCTGTGTTGCCACATTCAGTTCCGCCCCGATGCGTTCTTTTTCTGCCGTAACCCTTTGAATATGAGCGATATACTGCACAATCGCATGTTCCATCATAGATATATCATCTGCCAATTCCTGCAATTCGTCCCCTGTCTGAACCTGTTCCAGTGTATCGGTCAGTTTTCCGTCACTTTCCGCAAAATCATGCGCATTTTTTCGAATAATGGAAATAGGTACGATCAGGGATTGCTTCATAAAATACCAGTACAAAATACAGAAAATAAGAAGGAGCCCTCCGGAAATCAGTACTGCCCGCAATACATATTCCATCAGTGTAGACACAATCAACTGCATATGTACGTCTACAAAAAGAAGTGCAGCTACCTTTTCATTGCTGTCTTTAATCGGAATAATGCTGGAAGTCAGATAACCATATTTGGGACTCTTGCGCACAAATTTATTATCCTGTCTTTCACCTGTCTCATACACTGCGTACATTTCATCAAACAAAGCCGAAACGGTATCACTGTCCCCAATAGACAAACCGGAGGAATCATAAATATACTTTATGGTCTGACTTTCTTTATCTGGGATGGCGATATAGATAAACGCGCATCCGGAAGACTTCTCTACATTTTTCAGATACTGCGTCATTTCTTCATAATAGTTATCTTTCGACCAGTTTATGGCATAATCCGCAATTTTATCATGATCAATCTGGTCCATGATAATATCGCCAATCACATAACCATTTTCATTATAAAGTTTACGAATGGTATTTTCATACTGTAGATAGCCAACCAGACAGGATACCGCGCTGATCAGGACAGACAACAGGATAATACTAAACATAATCCTGCGGCGCAGACTCATTCGTTTTCTTTTCGTCATTTTGCTCTTCATGGGAGTTCCTTCCTATATACGACGGCATCACAGATGCAATGATCTTTTCCGCAGTATGGACAATAAGCCTCTATATTTCTCCACGGATGTTTCACACGACCGACCGGAACGAAATCCGCTTGAATAAGAACCGTATGTGCAGGTATTTTTTCGCTTGGAATCTGCAATGCGGTAAGCAAAATAGAATGCAAATCTATTTGTAAGACCTTTTTCTGTGCATAGTCGATCAGACTCGTCAATATGCCTCTGCTCCGATATTTTTTATGTGTACATGTGGTCTTGAATACGACTATCTTCGTCTCAGGCAAAACACCATTGGATACTAATAATTCCACCGGTATATGCAGTATGGTAAGTGCCTCCTGTAAACTGGCACAAAACATATATAAATAAGCCACTATTTCTTTTTCTTCATTTTCATAGACCAGCAGATACTGTTTCGGATCATCGATTATGGTCCTTAAAAAAGACAGGGTATAGAAATTCACACTAATATTTTCGTCTGTCAACTGCTTGATTTTTATTACATCCTGCTCTCGTGCTTCTCTGATTATTCCCATGTCTGCCTATTCCTCCCGCAAAATCACCTGAAGCGTATTCACACCAAATGTTCTCAGATAAACTGATTTTTCTATCATTTTTCTAATCATATGAATACCCATATACCGGTCATCTTCATTTGTCGTTCCATCAAAAGGATTGAATTGCACTCCGTTATATCGGATCCGTATTCCTGTAATACCATCAAGGGAGTAGGCACGCAGATCAAAGGTAAGATTCCTATCTCCCTTCTCTTCATTGACCTGACAGATCAATGTCATGATTTCTTCTATGGCCAGTTGAAGACGCATGGTCTTTTTTTGATTCATTCCATTTGTCTCACAAAATGTCATGATTCGCTCACTGGCATTACATATTTCTTCTGTTACTGCCCCGACGGAAAAATTTAGAATTCTTCCCCTCTGCTCCAGTACAGTATTCATAAGCAGAAAACGAGTCTCCTCTGTATGCAGCCGATGGTTGATACCCGTTGCCGCAAACCAGACTGTAATGGTTGCCAGTTCCGCAAATAACAGGAAGGAATACACCGGCCAATTCCAGTAAACTGCAAGACGTATTCCAATATATGTCATAACAATCACACGGGAAAAAATAATACCATTTGCCCAGATCGTTTTTTTTGCCATATTGTAGTAACCGGATACAATATTACAAAACAGAGCGGGAAAAACAGAGACTGCCATCCACACCAATGGAGCCAGCAGGGAATCTTCTAATCTGTAAATGTCTTGTATGACACCTGCTGCTGCCATACACGCAATGAGAAAAATACAGGTATACACACATCCTGTCATCCACTGCAGTTTTACCAGCAAAGAACAGCTTCCGTTATCTTTTTCTCCACTATATACTCCCAGCATAGCTGATGCTGCCTGCGGTATTCCCAGGGTGATACATTCTCCAAATCCTGCAATTCCAGTCACTGCAGTGAATACAGCCACCATGGCACCACCACCGTAATTCATCAATATGCTGTTAATAAATAAAATGCGTATGGCCGAAAGCAGATTATTCAATGCAGCAGGCATTCCCGCCTCGACAATCTCTTTCCACTCCGTAATTTTTTTATAACAAAAGGGACGAAAGTGAAAAGTCCCATCCTTGCGAAGCAGACAGACCATTCCCATCACGCAGGCCACTGTCGTGGCAATTACACTTGCCAGCCCTGCTCCGAATACTCCCATGTCCCATACATATACAAACAGAACATCCAGCAGTACATTACCCACAGACATAACAGCCATCATCGCTGTAACTTCCATATTCTTTCCATCCAGACGCAGATACCAGAAAGGTGCATAAATCATAATCTTTGGAAGTGTACCAATCAATGTGATCACCACATACTGCATGACAAATGGCTGTATGTTCTTGTCACTGCACAAAAAAGCAACCAGCGGATTTCGAAAAAGCAGTCCTATCACCATAATGAGTATGGACAGGGTAAAAAGTCCTGTGATACAGGTGCAATAATATTCCTGACTTTTTGCCGAATCATTTTTCCCAATTGCTCTTGCTGCGTTGATTGCTGTTCCCGATGCGAAAAAAGATCCGCCAACACAAAAAAGCAGATACAATGGCAAACTCAGATTAATCGCCGCCAAAGCATCTATTCCGATTCTGTTTCCCACCAGCATGCCATCTACAAAAACATTAATATTGGCGCTTAGGGTGCTCAACATGCAGGGAAATACCGCCTTGCGAAAGGTATTCTTCAAAAAATCCGTATTCTGTTTTAACGACTGTGCCTGCCTCAATGTTTTGTTCATTCTCTACTCAATATTTAAAATGTCTACAAATCCGGTTACGTCAAAGATATCCATGATTTCCTCATTGGAATTTTTAATAATCATATTTCCTTGTTTGTTCATTACTTTCTGTGCATTTAATAATACACGCAGCCCCGCAGATGATATGTAGACAAGATCTTTCAAATCAAAAATCAGTGAATCCATCCCTCCAATATTTTGTTTTAACGTGCCCTCCAACTGCGGGGAAGAATTTGTATCCAGTCTTCCTTCCAATGCAATCTGCAGTTGCGTTCCATTTACATTTTTTTCAATATTCATATTTTTTCTCCACATCTTGTATTTAATATTTTTCTGTATTACAAAACATCTTTTCCTTTTCATTGTTATGAACTTATTATAAAATATTTCATAGATAAAGAGACCTGCACTTCACACCCTGAATGATACACTTCACGAATTATTTCAGATTTTGTCGAAACGCTTTGGTATATTTTATACATAGACAAGGAGTATGAATTTTGAGAATAGCGATCTGTGATGATGAAATGGAATGTCTGGATCTATTGGAAACATTGATTCTGGATTTTTCAAAGAAAAGAAATCTTAAAGTTGAGATAGAACAGTTTGTTTCTGGACAGTTTCTGCTTTTTGCCAATGCAGCTTCCAAGTACGATATCGTTTTTCTGGATATTTACCTGGAAGATGAAAATGGAATGGATGTGGCGAAAAGACTGAATCTTTCCCGTGAACAACAACTTATATTTACCACGACCAGTGAGGAATATGCCATCGAAGCATTCGGGCTGAATGCGACCCATTATCTGGTAAAGCCTATTACAAATGATTCTGTGACACAGGCCATGGAACGATGCCTGAAACGTGCCGGCAAATCCACCATGAAGATGCTGGATATCAAGACCAGCGACGGTCGGCTTGCCATCCCTATGGAAAACGTTCAATATATTGAGGTTTTTAACAAAAAATGTGAAATTCATACTGCTCATAGCATCTATCAGACTTATATTTCTCTGGATGCACTCTTTGAGCAATTGGATGCGGGATTATTTTTCAAAGCACAGCGCAGTTACATTGTAAACATGCGAGAAATCGATTCATTTTTCTTTGATCATCTGGTTCTGAAGAATGGATTGGAAATCACATTATCCAGAAGTAACCGTTCTGTTCTGAAAAAGCAATATCAAAATTATTTATTTGATTTGGCAAGGAGGGATACGTTTTGATTTTTATGAGACTTTTTTGTGGTTATCTCGTTCAGGTATGCCCGTTTGCGATTCTGGGGTTTTATCCATTTACGAATCAACTGCGATACTCCAAAAAGAAAGCCATCATCAGCACCGGTATTTTTTTGCTTCTGCTGGCCTTTCTCTTTTCTTTTTCCGGGACGTATCTGTATGCAGTGCTACCCCATGATAATTCTTTGTTTCTTGCAGCAAACATTATATTTTTGTTATGTCTTATCCCATGTTTCCTTTGGCTTATCTATATTAGTCTTGCCTCCTGGGAGAAAAAACTTTTTATTTTTTCTTTTACACTGACGAGTGCTCTTGCACTGGTTTCCATCTGTAATATGTTCATCAGTTGGATCTATCGGAATGTGGAAACCGATGGATTACCCTATAAAGGATGGTCCAGTTTGATTATTTTAGTGGTCAGCGTTGTTTTTCTGCCGTTACTTATGCTTCTTTTGGAGAAATGCTATATGCCCATAGCAGAAGGTCTTTCCCAGCGTGAAAACCGTTATCTTGCTGTGCTGTCTCTTGTTCTTTTTTTAATATTGGCAAGCGGTCTCTCCTTTATCGATATCACCCCTCCCTTGCAAAATTCCATGTTTCTTTTTCTTTTCTTTGCTTTATTGTTCTCCATTTTCTTTATTTATTTGATCTATTTTAAACTGTTGTTATCGTTACACGAGAAGCTGCTCATACAGAAGCATAATCAGGAGTTACACCATCAGCTGGAAATTCGGGATGAACAATACTGTCGATTCACCGAAACCATAGAGGGCACCAGGCGAATGCGTCATGATTTCAAACACAATCTCCTGATCCTGCATAGTATGAATCAAGAGGGAAAAACCCAGGAACTGGGAGAATATCTGAATCATTATATTCAGCAATTACAGGAATATGAGATCGTCAAGCTCTGTGATAACGCCGTAATCAACTGGGTGGTAAGTTATTACCTTGCTATAGCCAAAGAGCTGCATCTTACCTTTACCACCCGTATCTCTATTCCAGATACCCACCTTTCCATAGAAGATGCCGATTTATCTGTTTTGCTTGGCAATCTGCTGGAGAATGCATTGACTGCTGCAAAGGGTGTTAAAAATGATGGTTTCATCCATTTTAATATGATCCATTCAGGTAAAATGCTGGCTATTACATTAGATAACAGTTTTAACGGTATTGTATGCAAAGAAGAAGAACATTATCGTTCTACCAAAAAAGATCACCGTGGAATTGGTCTGCAGAGCATTCAAAGCATTGCAGAAAAATACAACGGTGGAGTCGAATTTTCCCATGAAGGCACTATATTCCACGCCTCAGTCATGTTAAAGATCCAATAATAAAAAACGCAAAAAAAAGAGCCCTAAACATTCAGGACTCTTCTTTTTGCTAATATAAAAATTAGTCTTCTGTAGAAATGATCTCACGTTTGTTGTAAGAACCACAAGCCTTGCAAACTCTGTGAGGCATCATAAGAGCTCCACATTTACTGCATTTTACTAAGTTCATTTCATTCATTTTCCAGTTTGCTCTTCTCTTATCGCGATGAGATCTGGAAGATTTATTTTTTGGACAGATAGACATAGGTTACACCTCCTTAAATTTGCTAAATATATCACTGATCGCAGCCATTCTGGGATCTAATTCCCGGGTTTCACAATTGCAAGTTCCCTTGTTCAAGTTCTTCCCGCAGTGGCTGCAGATTCCTTGACAATCATCTTTGCATAGCACCCTCATGGGCCACCTGACTAGAATCTCATTATAGATTAATTGCTCTACATCCAGACTATTTTCTTTTATAAAGTTGTTTTCATCCAGATTCTCAATTCTGTCTTCCTCAGACTGGCTCATATCAATCTCATACTCACATTGAATATGGAAAGAGGTCTTCACCGGTTCCAAACAGCGGGCACATGGAATCCAGATACTAAGCTTAGTCTTCGCTTCGACCAGCAGCTGTTTCTTACCCTGATTCATCAAGTGAAGTTCAACCGGCTGTTTTCCAGCAAATTCGTAGTCGCCATCAAAGGTATGGAACTTGTCCATCTCCAGCGTGGCCTGTACCTGCATCTCTTTGCCATCCTGTGACAAAATATCCGATAGATTAATTAACATAATTATCTCCTAATCGCACCTGTCTATTATACCCATACATCAAGTATTTGTCAACAAGAAAATCACTATATCCAGCATTTTTAATGAACACCTAAATTATACCAGTGCAACCGTCTCACGACAGATAGCCATCTCTTCATCTGTAGGAATCATAACAACAGCAACCTTAGAATCTGCCTTGGAAATCAGTGTTTCTTTTCCTCTAACCTTGTTTGCCTCAGAATCGAAGTCAATGCCAAGATAGGTAAGGCTTGCACAGATGTCTTCACGTACCAGTGCATCGTTCTCGCCAACGCCAGCGGTAAATGCGATAGCATCCACACCGTTCATAGCAGCTGCATAAGCACCGATGTATTTGATAACACGGTAGTTGAATGCCGCTCTTGCACGGATACCTGCAGGATCATTTTTTGCTGCTGCGTCTTCCAGGTCACGGAAATCGCTGGAAAGTCCGCCAGACAAACCATAAACACCGGATTCTTTATTCAGCACGTTCATCATCTGGTCCATGGTAAGGTTTTCTTTCTTGCTTACGAACTCCATGATAGCCGGGTCGATATCACCGGAACGAGTTCCCATGATCAGACCTTCCAGAGGAGTAAGTCCCATAGAAGTATCTACTGATTTGCCGCCCATTACTGCGGATACAGAAGCACCGTTGCCCAGATGACAAACGATGATCTTCATATCTTCGATATTTTTGCCAAGGAATTCAGCTGTTCTCTTGGAAACATAGCTGTGTGAGGTTCCGTGGAAGCCATATCTTCTTACTTTGTATTTCTCATAATATTTGTAAGGAAGTCCATACAGGTATGCTTTTTCAGGCATGGTCTGATGGAAAGCCGTATCAAATACGCCAACCATCGGTACATTTGGCATTAATTCCTGGCACGCACGGATACCGATGAGGTTTGCCGGATTGTGCAGTGGAGCCAGATCAGAGCATTTCTCAACTGCTGCGATCATCTCGTCTGTGATCTTTGCAGAAGAAGCGAATTCTTCTCCACCATGTACTACACGATGGCCGACTGCTTCTACTTCAGCAAGACTCTTGATAACGCCGGTCTTGTCGTTCGTCAATGCGTCAAGTACCATCTGGATAGCCTGTTTGTGGGTAGGCATTGGAGATACCGTGATCTCTTTTTCCCCGCCTGCCGGTGTGTAAACGATCTGGCTTCCTTCGATACCGATTCTTTCACATAAACCTTTTGCTAATACTTTCTCAACGTCTGAATCGATCAGCTGATATTTTAAAGAAGAACTACCACAATTAATAACTAATACTTTCATTTTTGTTTTCCTCCGACTTTAATTGATTCGATGTAACTGTTCAGTACCTGGCCAGTTACAATTCGATTACTGAGCCTGGCACTGAACAGATGTGATTGCTACAACACCAACGATATCTTCTGCTGAACAGCCACGTGACAGATCATTTACAGGAGCAGCGATACCCTGGGTAATAGGACCATAAGCTTCTGCTTTTGCAAGTCTCTGTACTAATTTGTATCCGATATTTCCAGCATCCAGATCCGGGAACATAAGAACGTTTGCTTTGCCTGCTACCGGGCTGTTCGGAGCTTTGGAGGCGCCTACACTTGGAACGATAGCTGCATCAAGCTGGAATTCTCCGTCCAGAGTAAGTTCTGGATATTCTGCTTTTGCAATCTTTGTAGCTTCAACAACCTTATCAACATCTGCATGTTTTGCACTGCCCATAGTAGAGTGTGAAAGCATAGCAACTGCTGCTGGTTTTTCAACTAACAATTCAAATGATTCCGCAGAAGATTTAGCGATAGCTGCCAGTTCTTCCGGTGACGGATTCTGATTCAATCCGGAATCAGCAAAAATAAAGGTTCCGTTTGCGCCATATTCGCAGTTTGGAACTACCATTAAGAAGAATGCAGATACTAATTTTGTACCTGGTTTTGTTTTCAGAATCTGAAGACAAGGTCTTAATGTATCAGCGGTAGAATGACAAGCCCCGGAAACCATTCCGTCTGCGTCGCCCATTTTTACCATCATTACACCATAGTATAAGTACTGATTCAGCAGAATTTCTTTTGCCTGTTCTGGTGTCATACCTTTTTTCTGGCGAAGTTCTACTAATTTGTCAATATAAGACTGCGTCTTATCAGAAGTAGCCGGGTCAACGATGATAGCCTTGGAAATATCCAGTCCCTCGCTGCCTGCTTTGATTGCCTCTTCGCTTCCAACTAATACGATGTTCGCGATACCCTCTTTTAATACCTGTGCTGCTGCCTCGTATGTTCTGCGGTCCTCTGTTTCCGGCAAGACGATTGTTTTCATATTTGATCTTGCGCGATCCTTAATTACGTCAATAAATCCCATGATTATATGACTCCTTTCTTCTTTTAGTCGCTACTTGTAATTATACACTTTTGTCATACTGTATACAAGGTTAGTTAAATTATTAACAGATTCTTGATATTTTCTCCAAGCCCTTGTATTTGCTGGATTCTAATGCTACAATCATGTTGTAAAACAATGTATTTTTTGAGGTGCAATAAATGAAAATTGTCGGATTGGTAGCAGAATATAACCCTTTTCATCATGGACATGCTTATCATATCGCCCAGGCCAAAAAACAGACAGGCGCAGATTATGCGGTCGTTGTCATGAGCGGCGATTTTGTGCAGCGTGGTACGCCTGCCGTTCTGGAGAAACATATTCGTGCAGAAATGGCACTTTTAGGCGGCGCAGATCTGGTTCTGGAGCTGCCTGTCCGTTATGCCACTTCCAGTGCCGAATCCTTTGCCCTTGGTTCCGTATCCCTGCTGGACGCTCTGGGATGTGTGGACAGTATCTGCTTTGGCAGCGAATGCGGTGATATCGCTCCACTTATGGAATTATCCCAAATCCTTGTGGACGAACCAGCATATTACCAGACTGAATTGCAGAAATATCTGAAGGAAGGACTTACCTTCCCAGCCGCCCGGGCCGCCGCCCTCTCTGACTATGCGGCGATCCTTCGGGATCCCAACAATATTCTGGGCATCGAATACTGCAAGGCACTATATGCGATTCATTCCTCCATGGCGCCGGTCACCATCAAACGGATGGGCAATGATTATCATGACGCGAATCTGAATTCACCAACCTGCTCCGCCACAGCTCTCCGATGGGCACTGCAGACCGGACACAATCCACGTGAAATCGCCTGCCATATGTCATCGGAGCAATACCTTATATTAGAAGAAGCTGTACGCACCAAGGGGCCTCTTTGGGATGATGATTTTTCTCCCCTGCTGGTTTATCAGCTATGGTCTGTCTTCCCTGACGAGATGAGTTCTTTCCTGGATATGACGCCTTCCCTGTGCGACCGCATTATGAATCTGCGCAATGAATACAAAGACTTCTCCACCTTCGCCGTGCGACTGAAATCAAAGGATCTGACCAGAACAAGGGTCAATCGTGCTCTGCTTCATATCCTGCTGCAGATAAAGCAGCAGCCTTTTGGACCAGAAGCACTGTATGCCCGTATTCTTGGCTTTAGAAAGGCTTCCAGCCCACTTCTTACAGAAATAAAAAAGGCAAGCCGGATACCATTGATATCCAAGCTTGCCCATGCGGATCAACTGCTCACTACAGATCAGCTTGCCCTGCTGAATGAAACTTCACGCTGCTCTTCTCTTTACGAGATTGTTTCCTCCGGGAAAATGCAGCGGCCCTTCGTCAGCGAGGAAAGCCGCCCTATTGTGATACTTTGAAACTCTTTTCTACGCTGCGCTTAATTCTTAAAACTGTGAATCGGAGCCGGAATCCTTCCGCCACGGTTCACGAACGCATCGCAGGAATACTGATTTACCGGCATGATTGGCGCATAGCCAAGCAGTCCGCCGAATTCTACTCTTTCACCCACACCTTTTCCGATAACCGGAATCAGACGCACCGCCGTGGTCTTCTGATTGATCATACCGATGGCCATCTCGTCCGCGATAATACCGGAAATGGTGGTCTCCTTCGTATCCCCTGGGATAGCGATCATATCCAGGCCTACGGAACACACACAAGTCATAGCCTCTAATTTTTCCAGAGAAAGCGCACCTGCCTCCACTGCGTCGATCATACCCTGATCTTCGCTGACCGGAATAAAGGCACCGCTTAATCCACCAACATAGGAAGATGCCATAACGCCGCCCTTTTTCACCTGATCATTTAACAGGGCAAGAGCTGCTGTCGTTCCCGGAGCACCTGCATATTCCAGCCCAATCTCTTCTAAGATACCTGCTACGGAATCACCGATAGCCGGTGTGGGTGCCAGAGACAGATCGATGATACCGAAGGGAATGCCAAGACGTTTGGATGCTTCCTGGGCAACCAGCTGTCCCACACGGGTGATCTTGAAAGCCGTCTTTTTGATGGTCTCACAAAGCACCTCAAAATTCTCACCGCGCACCTTTTCCAGAGCAACTTTTACTACGCCAGGTCCGCTGACACCTACGTTGATGATGGCGTCCGCCTCGGTCACACCGTGGAAAGCACCTGCCATGAAAGGATTATCATCCGGTGCATTACAAAATACCACCAGTTTCGCGCAGCCGATACTGTCATTTTCTTTGGTGTACTCTGCAGTCTCATGAACGATCTCACCCATAAGCTTTACGGCATCCATATTGATGCCACATTTGGTAGAGCCTACATTAATAGAACTGCATACACGGTCTGTGCAGGCCAGTGCCTGTGGGATAGAACGGATCAGTAATTCATCGCTGGTGGTCATGCCCTTGGAAACCAGGGCAGAATATCCGCCGATAAAGTTCACGCCCACGGTCTTTGCCGCATTATCCAGAGTTTTTGCCAGCGTCACATAATCTTCCGGCGTCCTGCAGGCAGCCCCGCCGATCAGCGCCATAGGTGTGATGGAAATACGTTTATTCACAATAGGGATACCGTATTTATTCTCAATGTCTTTTCCGGTCTTTACCAGGTCCTTCGCCACTGTGGTGATCTTGTCATACACTTTTTTATTCAATGTTTCCAGATCAGAATCAATACAGTCCATAAGAGAAATACCCAGGGTAATAGTTCTTACGTCCAGATTCTCCTGTTCGATCATTTTGTTTGTCTCATTTACCTCAAAAATATTTATCATGGTCATTCTCCTATATACGGTGCATTTTATTGAAGATATCCTCGTGCTGGCAGCGGATGGCTACGCCGATTTCATCACCTATCTGTGCCAGTTCATTGGAGAGTTCTCCGATTTCTTTTGGGGAATCCGCAGTATCTGCGACCATCATCATATTGAAATAGCCCTGTACGATGGTCTGTGAAATATCCAGGATATTCACCTTGTTGTTTGCCAGATAGGTACATACCTTTGCGATAATACCCACAGTGTCCTGTCCTACTACAGTAATAATTGTCTTCTGCATTTTTTCATATCCTCCTAAAATACAATTAATTCTGATGCTTTTTCTCTATGTGCTACAGAAATCTTAAAATCTTTTGATTTGTAAGGGTTTTCTCCCATTGTTACCTCGGAACAAACAGTCTCATAGGCTAGCGCCTCGTAGTTATTCTCCTTGCTCAAATGTCCCAGAAGAATGGCTTTCATTTTATCATGAAGCAGCTGGCAAAGCAACCGCCCGGCACATTCATTGGATAAATGGCCCTTGTCCCCTAATATTCTACGTTTCAGATAATAGGGATAACCGCCTACCTGCAGCATGTTCACATCGTGATTGGCCTCCAAAAGCAGTACATCCAGTTTTTGTAATTTATTCACTATGTAATCATCATAAACGCCAAGGTCCGTGGCAATACCCACGGATCTGCCCTCATGTTCCAGCCGATAGCCTACCGGCTCTGCCGCATCGTGGGATATGGCAAAAGGACTGACCTGCAGATCTCCCACCTGAAAGTCCTGATCCGCCTCGATCTCCCGGAAAAGCCCATCCGGCATCTTTCCAAGGCTGCTCATATGCTGCATGGCATCGATGGTGCCACCCGTGGCATAGATGGGAATCCCATACTTTCTGGAAACCACGCCCAGGCCCTGTATATGGTCGGAATGCTCGTGGGTGATAAGTATCCCATCCACATCCTTCGTTGTCATATCGATAGAATTCAATCCGTTCTCGATCCGCTTTCCGCTGATTCCCACATCTACCAGTATAGATGTCTCATCGCTTCCCACGTAAATGCAGTTGCCACTGCTTCCACTGGTAATGCTACATAATTTCATATTGTTCCATCCTCTTATCTATCTGTTTCTCTGTCTCCGAAAAATCCCCATCGTTATGCAAGGTAAAATCACAGCCCTCCCGGAATTGCGCTTCCTTGTACTGACTGGCGAACAGATTCTTTATTTTTTCCGCACTGTAACCCCTGGAATCCATAAGGCGTTGGGCGCGTGTCTGCTCACTTGCATAAATATACCACAATTCGTCACAAAATGCACCATAATCATCTTCTAAAAGTAAAGCTGCTTCCACCACCAGGACCTTCCATTGGTCTGCCTGGCCCCGCCGGATCTCCTGCAGTATGTATTTTTTCACCGCCGGATGGATGAGATGATTCATCTTCTGCCGCAGATCTTCATGGCCAAACATACGCTGCGCCACAAGCCCTCGGTTAATGCTCCCATCCTCCATGCGCACATCTGTGCCAAACATACCAAGGACAGCCTCATAGCAGGCTCCCCCCGGCTCTATGACCAGATGCCCCACATGATCCGCCTGGATCACATGGGCCTCATACCGTTCTTTCAAATAAGACAGGACCTGGCTTTTCCCGGCTCCGACCCCGCCTGTGACACCGATTATCTTCATTTATTTCGCCTCATACCAGTCTGTACCAGAATGCATATCGATCTCCAGCTCCACGGCCAACTGCGCTGCACCCTTCATCTCTTCCTCCAGGATCACACCTACCCGGTCAACCTCTTCTTTTTTCGCCTCGATGAGCAATTCATCGTGTACCTGCAGGATCAATCTTGACTCCAGCCCTTCTTCTTTCAGACGTTTGTCCACACGCACCATGGCAATCTTTATTATATCTGCCGCAGTCCCCTGGATCGGTGAATTCATAGCCACACGCTCCCCGAAAGCCCGCTGCATAAAATTGCTGGAAGAAAGTTCCGGTATTGGTCTGCGGCGACCGAACATGGTCGTCACATAGCCCTTTTCCTTGCCCTCAGCCACCAGACCATCCAGAAATTCTTTGATCTTCGGGTAAGTGGCAAAATAATCCTTGATGTATTTAGCCGCCTCCTTGGGGCTGATACTGAGATCCTGACTCAGTCCGAAGGAAGAAATACCGTACACAATACCAAAATTCACTGCTTTTGCATTTCTTCTCTGTAGATCCGTCACCTCGTCAAATGGAATGTGGAATACCTGGGATGCCGTAATGCGGTGAATATCCCTGGCCTCCTGATACGCCTGGATCAGCATCTCATCGCCGGACATATGCGCCAGCACACGCAGTTCGATCTGGGAATAATCCGCATCCACAAAGATAAATCCATCCTTTGGAATAAAGCATTTCCGAATCAGACGTCCCAGTTCCATACGCATGGGAATATTCTGCAGGTTCGGCTCGTTGCTGCTGATTCGGCCTGTTGCAGTAATGGTCTGATTAAAGTTGGAATGTATACGGCCGTCTGCCTCAATAAAGTTCGCCAGCCCATCCGCATAGGTGGATTTTAATTTGGTCAGCTGGCGGTATTCCAGAATATCCTTGATAATTGCATGGTCCGGAGCCAGTTTTTCCAGAATATCTGCCGCCGTGGAATAGCCCGTCTTGGTCTTTTTCCCGCCCGGCATCTGCATTTTCTCAAACAGGATCACGCCCAGCTGTTTGGGCGAATTAATATTGAAGGTCTCCCCCGCCTGCTCATAGATCAGTTTTTCCAGTTCCTGAATCCGCACATATAGTTTATCCCCGTAGGTTTTCAGTTCCCCTGCATCCACAAGGATACCTTCCCGTTCCATATCATAGAGTGCAAACAGCAAAGGCATCTCCACGTCATGAAACAGATGAGCCATATCCGTTGACTCCATGGCTTCTTCCAGGGCTGTTTTCGCCATAAGCGCCACATAAGCCATATAGCAGGCACACTGGGAAACAGCCTCCGGTGCATCATTCATGGCCTGGGCCCAGGTTTTCTTTCCCAGAAGTTCGGTCCTGGAGGGTACCATAAGATCCAAATATTCTTTGGCAACATCCTCATAAGGATACGTGCTCTTCAGTGGATTCATCAGATAAGCCGCTACACCCACATCAAAAAATCGCTCCTGCACTGCTCCCGGCAAGAATCGCAGCATGCTCTTCACGTCCATGGCACAGATCATGGGGACTTTTTCTATAAGCTGTGCAATCTGATCAAGCAGGTATTCCCCTGTCACAAAGCCCTCTGCAGGGATAAAAAAAGCATGTTCTTCATAAGCAATACTAACAGCCAGCACATCTTCCTGGTCCGTCAGCAGCTGCATTCCCATAGTTGGTGCCTTGCCCGCCTGATCAAAGACCAGTTCTACCTGACTCAGATCCTGAACAGTTTCGAATTTTTCTTCTACATTAGTAGATGCATCCACATGTTCAAAACGTTTTAACAAATTCTTAAATTCCAGCTTACGGAACATATCAAAGGCTTCCTGTGTATAAAGGTCGCCCAGTTGGCTCTTCTCCCAGGAAAATTCTACCGGCGCATTGGTGTCGATGGTAGCCAGTTCTTTGCTCATAACAGCCATATCGTAATGCTCTTCCAGCGACAGCTTCGCCTTGTTCGGCTTGATATCTGCCACATGTTCATGAGCATTTTCAATGTTTTCATATTCCAGAAGAATTTTTGTGGCTGTCTTCTCCCCTACACCCGGAATCCCCGGAATATTATCGGAAGCATCGCCCATCAGAGCCTTCAGATCGATGATCTGCAGCGGTTTCAGCTGATATTTGTCGATCACATCCTGTGTATGATAGTCTTCGATAGTCGTCTGGCCGCCCCTGGTCTTTGGGATACGGATCAATATCTTCTCGGTAGCCAGCTGCAATAAATCCCGATCCCCCGATACCAGGGATACATCAAAGCCTTTCGCTTCCGCCGCCCTGGCAATGGTGCCAAGAAGGTCATCTGCCTCGTAGCCTTCCATCTCCATCAGATTCACGCCCATAGCCCGCAATACTTCTTTGATCACAGGCACCTGCTCGCGGAATTCACCGGGGGCAGGTTTTCTCGTCCCCTTGTAAGCCTCATACATCTTATGGCGAAAAGTAGGCGCACTCAAATCAAAAGCCACGGTGAGATACTGTGGCTTTTCTTCTTCCAAAATTTTAAACATAATATTCAGGAATCCATACACGGCATTGGTATGCTTCCCTTCCGAATTCGTCAGATCCGGCAATCCGTAAAATGCACGGTTTAATATACTGTGTCCATCAATCAATACAATTTTTTCGCTCATTTTTCTCCTCTATTATACACCCGGCATCATGGTGATCCAGTTCCAGATATCCTCCAGCATCTCCGGCGCACTGACCCAGAAAAAGATACCCAGCAAAATCATTTCTGACAAAAGCACCGTTCCGCCGAAGCAGTAATGCAGTCGTCTGCGTTTCCGAATACCTGCTTCTTTTCTGTGTAGATCTTCTTCCAATAGTTTTTTCATATTATAAGAAGAATATTTATCATCATCCAGGTATTGTATGGCTAAATATATAGTAAAATATGTCTCCAATTCATCGTAACAGGAGGGGCAGCTTTTGACATGCAAAATAAACTCCTCCAGTTTTTCCTGAGGAATTTCATTGTTCAAATATGCCGGTACTAATCTTTCCGCTTCTGCACATGTCATGGTATTTCTCCTATGGAGTCAATTATAAGGAATTTTCTAAGAAATAGCAAGTCATTGCTGAAAAGGATGATGTATAAATGCGAAATAAAAAAGAACTGAAAATGCTGCATCAACAACATTTTCGGTTCTTTTTATAAATACTGCCGGCAGTGGGACTTGAACCCACACGCCCTTGCGAGCAACGGATTTTGAGTCCGTCTCGTCTGCCAATTCCGACATGCCGGCAAATATCTCGGCTTTACCGAGCCGAGATTTATTTTAACATAATACACCACATGACGCAAGCGTTTTCTTTACTTTTTATTAATAAAAACACAGTATCAGCGTCTTGGCAGAAATAAGATCATATAATTTCGCAGCATTCTCCAGAGACATGTTAATACATCCATGAGAACCGCGGGTCTCGTACAGGTTCCCCCCGAAACCTTCTGTCTGCCAGATGGCATCATGGAATCCAATCCCGCCGTTAAAAGGCATCCAGTAAGAACACGGTGTTTCATAAGAACCGTCTGCCGCCTTCATTACATGGTCTCTCTGTTTGTAATACAGCTGGTAGATTCCTTCCGGAGTTTTTCGATCCGGATCAGAAGGCAGACCGGAAATGAAATCCGCCTCAAAAATAAGGGAACCATTTTTGTAATAATACATATGTTGCTTGCCCAGATCCACTTCCACATAAGTTTTTCCAATACCATTGTTTTCTCGGCTGATTCCTGTATGCAGATAATTAATTTCCCTTGAAACCGTCTGGCCTGTATTTACATATTCTGTCAGACTGGCCGCTTCACCATCTGCATCAATCTGCCATCCTAAAATCTTAGAAGAAAGTGTTACGCTCTTTCCTCTTGTTGATACGAAAGATACGGGTTTCCCATAAGTATCATACTTGTCGCTCAAGGCCTGAATAAAAGCGTTGATATTGGATGCTGCCTTATCCGCATTCCAACTGTAATTGCCATTTTCATCCTGGTCAAACCAGGTGAGTATGGTACTGCTGTCCAAAGTAGCGGTATCATTACCTATGGTATAAGTCACATTGGTAGCAAGATAGGTGTTGTAGGTATCCCGGGTAGCAATCAGATCCGCATTGTCCTGCAGAATTGTTGGCTTTGCATACGCTCCAAGTTCTGCTACGTTAATACCCTCACGGCTATTTTGAACCGTTTCTGCCAAAGCCTTATAGACCACTTCACTGTCGATCTGAGATCCGGCTACCTCCGGTATAATGGCAAACTTCCCGTCCTGCATGGTCATATAAGCATCCTGTGGTGCCGTCTGATTCTCCGGAATCATGAAATCAATGCTCATCAATTTCTCCCGAAGCAGCTTTTCATCAAACTGAATCTGCTTCGAAACCTCATGATCCTTTTCCACATTTTTATTCTTAATCCAAGTGAACGGGTTCTGTTCCTGCATGATCTTATTGATCTCGCCGTCATCTACGTATTGGTACCCGATGTCCGCACCTGCTATTGTTTCTGTCTTTCCATCCTGATCGGTTACCGTGACCGAATAATCCTCCACTTGTTCTGCAACAACTTTCTTTGCTTCGTAAATAGACATTTCCCCGCAGTCAATTCCATTTATGTAAGTACCCGGAAAAAACTTATTGGAATACTGGTGGCTCATGTACAAATACCAGCCGCCTACCCCTAAAAAGGCGACAAAAACAAGCACTACAACTACAGTCAGCACAATAAGCACGGTTTTTTTCTTTTTTTTCATTCGTATTCTCCCCTAACTGCCGAATAACTCATGCTTACCCTTCTATGATTTTTTTGTAAATGGGAAAATCATTTAATGTGGCAAAGTAATCTGCCGCTGTCTCTGCGCGGCGAATCACTGAAAAACTTCCGTCCTCCTTCAAAAGGACTTCCGCAGATTTTAATTTTCCATTATAGTTATATCCCATGGCGAATCCATGCGCTCCTGTGTCGTGGATCACCAGAACATCTCCCATATCAATCTCAGGCAGCATACGGTCAATGGCGAATTTATCATTATTCTCGCATAATGAACCCGTCACATCATACATATGGTCACAGGGTTTATTTTCCTTACCCATGACGGTAATGTGATGATATGCACCGTACATAGCCGGGCGCATAAGGTTCACCGCACATGCATCTACTCCAATATACCGCTTATGTGTGTTTTTTTCGTGAATTGCTTTTGTCACCAGGCAGCCATAAGGGCCCATCATAAAACGACCCAGTTCTGTATAAATAGCCACATCTCCCATGCCTGCGGCCGTCAGGACTTCATCATAAACCTTATGGACGCCCTCTCCGATCACACGGATATCATTTGGCTCCTGTTCCGGGCGATAAGGAATACCGACGCCGCCAGACAGATTGATGAATTTGATCTTAGCCCCTGTCTCTTTTTGTAATTTAACCGCCACCTCAAATAAAACCTTCGCAAGCATCGGGTAGTATTCGTTGGTAACCGTATTGCTCGCCAGAAACGCATGGATGCCGAAGTTTTCCACGCCTTTGGATTTCAAAATGCGGAACGATTCAAACAGCTGCTCTGTGGTCATGCCGTATTTGGCATCCCCTGGATTGTCCATGATATCATTGCTGATTTTAAACAGTCCGCCCGGATTGTAACGACAGCTCATGGTTTTTGGAAACGTCCCCACTGTCTCTTCAAAGCACTGGATGTGGGTAATGTCATCGAAGTTTACGATAGCATCTATATCATAAGCATACTGGAATTCTTCCGGCGGTGTATCATTTGAGGAGAACATGGTCCTTTCTCCCGCACATCCCATAGCCTTGGCCAGCATCAGTTCCGTCATGGAGGAGCAGTCACAACCGCAGTCATATTCCTTGAGAATATCAATCAAAAACGGATTTGGATTGGCCTTTACGGCAAAGTATTCGCGAAATCCTTTATTCCAGGCAAAAGCCTCTTTCATCGCCTGTGCATTTTTGCGAATACCCGCCTCATCATAGAGGTGGAAAGGAGTCGGTACCTGTTGGATGATCTCATCCAGCTTTTCTTTTGTAACAAACGTTTCTTTTTTCATAATCTGTTCTCCTCCTGTGTAACTATATTCTTATCCCTCTTAATTCCAGCCTTTTGCCTCCACGACATGGAGCATATTCGTCATAGCTCCTTCGCCCTGCACCAGATTGGTAGCCGGATCACCGGCGGTAAATACCACCATATCTCCGCTCTGTACCAGTTTTTCACGGGTCACTACATACATAGCATGGGAAATGATATCCTCTGTAGACTCCTCCTCATAGCCAAGCAATGGTTTAACGCCCCAGTACATGCACATACGTCTTGCCGCCCATGCATTAGGACTTACTCCATAGATCGGCACTCCTGGACGAAAATTTGAAATCAGTCTTGCTGTCTGTCCGGATGCTGTAGGTGTCACGATACATTTCGCACCAATATTTCTTGCCGTACGCACTGCCGCCAGCCCCACTGCGCTGGAAACGCTTACCTTGGTATCCATCTTTCTGTGTTCAATATAACGGCTCTCGTCCAGATACTGCTCTGAATTCACGGCGATCTCTGCCATCATCTGTACAGCCTCTACGGGATATTTACCCATGGCAGTTTCTCCGGAGAGCATGACTGCATCGGTTCCGTCGTAAATCGCATTGGCAACGTCAGTCACTTCTGCTCTGGTAGGACGCGGGTTACGGATCATAGAATCCAGCATCTGCGTAGCTGTGATAACCGGCTTGTAAGCCAGATTACATTTATCGATCATGATCTTTTGTGCATGTGGTACTTCGTAGGCCGGAATCTCCACACCCAGATCTCCACGCGCCACCATGATACCGTCGGAAGCAGCAATGATCTCATCCAGATTGCTTAAACCTTCCGCATTTTCGATCTTCGCGATAATATGGATATGCTTTCCGCCGTTTTCCTTTAAAAGTGTACGGATTTCTTCGATAGCCGCTGCATTTCGAACGAAGGAAGCTGCGATAAAGTCAAATCCATGCCCGATGCCCCAGATAATGTCATCTTTGTCTTTCTCCGTGATAGCCGGAAGTTTTATCTTTACATTTGGCACATTCACGCCTTTGCGCTCGCCCAGTTCTCCTCCGTTTATGACCTTGCAGAAAATTTTCCCATCCTCCACATGCTCCACGAACAGCCCGATCAGGCCGTCGTCGATAAGGATTCTATTACCCGGCTTTACATCCTCACACAGTTCTGCGTAAGTAATGTATACCCCTTCCTGATCGCCCACCATCTCGTCTGTATAAAGAACGAATTCATCACCCTCTTTTAATGTGACTTTTTTGCCGTCCTGCAGAAGTCCGGTACGAATCTCCGGTCCCTTGGTGTCTAACAACATAGCAATGGGAGTCTTTAATTCTTTTCTTGCCTGTTTCAGTTTCTGGATTCTCGCTCCCTGTTCCTCATGATCTCCATGAGAGAAATTGAATCTGGCTACATTCATGCCGCTTTTAATCAGTGATTTCATCAGTTCCTTGTCGTCCGTGTTAGGTCCCATGGTGCAGACAATCTTAGTTTTTCTAAAGCTCATAAAATTTCCTCCTATTTCACATGTTCATGTGTGAAGAGATGATCCTGACAGTATTCATAGTTCCCATTGCATTTGGAACAATAACGAAACTCCAGTGTAGGATCATCCAGTTCAGTTCTGCCACAAACGGCACAACGGTGTCTGGCCTGGCCTGCTTTTACAGTATTTGCATTTACTGCCTTTTTAAACTCCTGTTTACGCTTCAGTTCCTTCGGTGACACACGCTTGAAATTGCGTGACAGCAGGAAGAAGATCAGGAAGTTCAACAACGAGGCCACAATAGCAACAATATAAATCCATGCGAATGGATTTCCACTGCGCACGTAAGTAACGATATCGTAGAGAATAAAAGCGCCGTACACATAAGCCATCCATTTGATCTTAATGGGAATGACAAAATACAGCATCACCTGCATATCCGGATAGGTAATGGCAAATCCAAGAAAGATAGACATGCATACATAATAGGTAGTAAATGCATATCCGATTGCCATGCCCACATAAGGACCGACCGCACTGCCGTACAGGAGCAGTCCCACAAAATAACATAAAAATCCAGTGATCAGCGTCACCAGCATCCCGCCGAGAATATACACGTTATACTGGAAAGAACCCCAGGTCCTCTCCAGCGTATTTCCTATAGAATAATAGAAAACCAGCATAATAATAAAGAACAGACCGTTTAGCAGACCGCTCCCCCCACTTGGCGGAATACACAGCCAGGTAATAATCCTCCATACCTGTCCGTGAAAAATCGCATCCACATTCAAAGTCAGATACTCCGTAATCCCTGTATTCATCAGTGAGAATACATATCCGATGCCAAAAAGGATTACGATATAACGTGTAAGCCCACGAATGGCGTATCTTCCAAATTTTCGTTCCATTTTCTGTAAAAAACTCATTTTTTTCCTCGCTTTGTTTTTATTCTATCTGCCCCCACTGCATTAGAATAGATTCTTTTTTGAGAATATGATGGCCACGATAATGCTGATGACCAGCGATATGGCTATGACCAGCGCAAATCCCCAGGGACTTCCCGCAAAGGGCATACCGGCAGCATTCACATTCATGCCATAGGCCGAAAAGATCATAGTCGGTATGGACATAACAATGGTCACCGTGGCTAAAAATTTCATGACGATATTCAGGTTATTGGATATGACCGATGCAAATGCGTCCATCATACCGCTCAAAATACCGCTGTAAATATTTGCCATCTCGATCGCCTGTTTATTCTCGATGATAACATCTTCCAGCAATTCCGTATCCTCCGGATATTGCTTTATTTTTTCAATTTTCAGAAGTTTTTCCAGAACCACCTCATTGGAACGAAGAGATGTGGTAAAGTAAACCAGCGATTTTTCCAGTTCCAGCAGTTCAATCAGTTCCTGATTTCTGGTGGATGCATGCAGCTTTTTCTCTACAAATTCGCTTTTCTTATCAATAATACGAAGATAATGTAAAAACATCGTCGCATTCTTGTAAAGTATCTGCAAAATAAATCTGGTTTTCATGTACGTATAAAAATTCCGGATGCGACCTTCCATAAAGGCTCCCAGCACTGGCGTCTCCTCCAGGCAGACCGTAAAGATCAAATCATCGGTCACGATGATGGCAAGGGGTATCGTTCCATACCATTCCTTGTCATTTCGCTCTTCTATGACCGGTATATCGACCAATATCAATGTGTAACCATCCTCCACCTCGATACGGGAACGTTCTTCCTCATCCAGAGGAGCTCTTAAATGATCTACTTCGATATGATATTGGCTTGCTATCTCGAAGATCTCCGAAGAGCTTGGATCCGTCACTGCGATCCAGCTACCCTCCTGCGCTTCGTTAGTCTCCAGTATCTTACCGTCAACCGTTCTGAAAATCCGTATCATCTAGTCCCCTCCATTTCAAAAAAAGTGCAAAAGCATGCATGGTTTATTATAAGTTCTGTGTGACTGAATGTCAAATGTTTCAGCATTATTCTCTGTTTACATTTTGCCATGCTTTCGGTATACTTATGAAGAATTCATATATAAATTGTAAATTTTCAGAAAAGAGGAAAACATATGTCTGGATCAACATTCGGAACCATATTTAAAATAACAACCTGGGGAGAATCCCATGGAAAAGGCATCGGAGTCGTAGTGGACGGCTGCCCCGCCGGGCTGGAACTCTGTGAAGAGGATATCCAAAAATTCCTGGATCGCAGAAAACCGGGACAGAGCCGCTACGCTACGCCGCGTAAAGAAGATGATACGGTAGAGATACTCTCCGGCATCTTCCAGGGCAAAACTACAGGTACTCCAATCTCACTGGTGGTGTTCAATCACACCCAGCGTTCCAAAGACTACGGCGAGATTGCTTCTTATTATAGACCCGGCCACGCAGACTATACCTTCGACTGCAAATACGGCTTCCGGGACTACCGTGGAGGCGGACGCTCCTCCGGACGCGAAACCATCGGACGCGTAGCCGCCGGTGCTATCGCCGTCAAGCTGTTAAATCAGATGGGCATCTCCTTCTGCACCTATACCAGATCCATCGGTCCCATCGCCATAAACACCTTTGATCCTTCCGTCATAGACGCAAATCCCCTGTACATGCCAGACGCAGACGCCGCCCGCCAGGCAGAGGATTATCTGGAAACCTGTATGCAAAACCACAACTCCGCCGGAGGCATCATCGAATGCACCATAGACGGAGTTCCCGCCGGTCTCGGTGACCCGGTCTTTGATAAACTGGACGCCAACCTGGCCAAAGCCATCTTCTCCATAGGCGCTGTCAAAGGCTTCGAGATCGGTGACGGCTTTGACGCCGCCAGATCCACCGGTCTGGACAACAACGACAACTTCCAGAACATAGACGGCCACATAACCAAGTCCACCAACCATGCCGGTGGCATCCTTGGCGGCATCAGTGACGGCACCCAGATCGTCTTCCGTGCCGCCATCAAACCCACCCCGTCCATCTACACCACCCAGCGCACCTGCCAACAGGACGGCACCGAACGAGACATCAACATCAAAGGCCGCCACGACCCCATCATAGTCCCCAGAGCCCTGGTAGTAGTAGAAACCATGGCCGCCCTAACCCTCCTGGATGCCCTAATGACCAACATGACCGCCCAAACCACCTCCATCATCGATTTCTACCAAAACTAAATTCCATTCCCAAAAAGCAGAAGTTGCATCTCCGATGCAACTTCCCTAAATATGTTTTCCCAGTTCCGCTTCCGCCTATTATATGTATTCTCATACTATCCCTCCAACTTCTCTTGCCGTAGCGGCGACTATTCGCAATCCCTTGTCACTGACTTCATCAAGCAGCGTTTCAAGTTGTCTGCGCTGCGTGGATTTATCCGTTTATGTACTTGGGAAAAAGAACTGGTCTACTGACACGTCTAAAAAAGTTACAAGTTCATAAAAGATTTGTAGGCTTGGGTGCTGTCCGCTATTTTCAATGGACGCAATATACCGAGGGGCAATGTTCATTTTGTCCGCTAGCTGATACCAAAGGACGCAGAAAAGCCTGCTGACGGAAGAAGAAAGGGGTTGCAAAATGAATCCATATAAAATAGTGATAATTGAAGATGAAGAATTGATAAGAGAAGAATTAAAAACACTTTTAGTCAATGCGGGGTATACAGTAGATTGCATTATCAACTTTGAAGAAACAATAAACTACATTAAATTAACTTCCCCCGATTTGATTTTACTTGATGTAAATTTACCGGGACAAGACGGATACCGCCTATGCAGCACAATTCGTACTTTTTCCACAACCCCGATTTTATTCATTACAGGACGCAATACTACAATGGACGAATTACAGGCATTAACACTTGGGGGAGATGATTACATTACAAAACCCTACAATATTCCTATTCTGCTTGCAAGAATCAATCTTCTTTTGCGGAGGGGAATGGCTGAACAGACCAGTACAATAGAATATAAAAGGATTCAATTAAATGTGATTGCCGGAACACTTGCAACAAATGGAAAAGAAATTGAATTAACAAAAACCGAATTAAAAATCATGTACTATCTGTTCAAACATACGGGAGCGATTGTTTCACGAATAGATTTGGTTGAATATTTATGGGACAATGAAATTCATATTGATGATAATACTTTAAGCGTAAATATCATGCGAATAAGAGAAAAGCTACAGGCACTTGGGGTGGTTGATTTCATACAAACTAAACGAGGTATGGGGTACAAAATATGAAATTTTCAGATTATATGAAAGACAACCAAATAACATTACTTATCTGTTTTTCCGGAAGTCTGTTCTTCTCTATTCTTCTCTTCTTTTGGGGTATTAGTTTGTCTGAAATTATTTTATTGTGGATTTGCTTTGCAATCATTGTTTCTTTTACAATGTTTGGCTACTTTCGGAAACAGCAAAAACGGATTCAATATTTGTTGGAAGCATTGGATTCCTTAGATAAAAAATATTTAATTACGGAGATTGCAGATAAACCAGAAACAGAAATAGAAAAAATTTATTTCAGGCTGCTGAAAACTGCCCTAAAAAGTATGACTGATGAAGTAAGCGAAGTTCGCCGTTTGAATGTAGAATATAAAGATTTCATTGAACAGTGGATTCACGAAATTAAAGTTCCTATAACAGGAATCCAGTTATTGTGCGAAAACAACAAAACAGAAATCATGCGAAAAATCATAACACAAACAGAATTAATTGAGCAGGATATTGAACGTGTATTGTTCTACGCACGTCTTGGCAGCGTGGAAAAAGATTATCTGATTAAGGAAATTTCACTGAAGCGATGTGTTATGGAAGTTCTTTCTCAAAATAAACAATTCTTGATTCAAAGTAGGGTATGCGTTCATACAGATTCTATTTCTGATTCAGTTTTTTCCGACAGTAAATGGCTTTGTTTTATTATCAATCAGATTATCCTTAACAGTATCAAATATTGCAGCGATAAGCCGCCTGTTATTGAAATCAAATCACAGGATATGAAGGACTATGTTACCTTGTTTATTACAGACAATGGCATAGGCATTAAACCGAGTGAAGTAAACCGGGTATTTGACAAGGGCTTTGTGGGCAGCAACGGAAGAATGGGGAGAAAATCAACAGGAATCGGCTTGTACTTGTGCGACCAGCTCTGCTTGAAATTAGGGATTGGCATTAACATAGAATCAAAGTTCGGGTGCTATACGACCGTCTTATTGCACTTTCCTAAAAGTAATCATTTGAATATTTAATTTTTGTATCTTACAGAATTGTTAGATAAGTTCAATGGACTTCTATACAACTATCCTACGCTTCCGTATAAAATAGGGTCAAAAGGAGGTGCTTTATAATGAGTACAACAACGAAAAAAAGAACAAGTCTTATAATTGGCGTAATGTTGCTTTTTGTCCTTTGCCTATTTCTGTTTTTTTGCATGGCGGATAGTACAAAACAGCTTCGCTCAGATAGTGCGGGAGTTGAATTTAAGACCGAAGGGAAAATCATAACCTGCGTAAATATCAAAGGAACTTTTCCCTACACATCTATTGTTCCTAAACTTGCCGAGGAACGTAAAACCGATTCAGAGGGAAATATAACCGAAGTCTATGTAATTGAAGCAGAATTTTCTCTGAACACTAAAAATACTATGAATCTCTATTTTGAAAAGTTAGAGAACGCAACATATACCTATATTCTGAAATTTGCGGATAAAGATATAATTATTTCAAATGGACAGGTGGTGGAATAGAAGCAATGATGAATCGTCAAAAGCCTTTGCTTTGTGTAGAACATATTGAAAAATATTATGGTAATCAAGGTTCTGTCACAAAAGCCTTAAATCAAATTAGTTTTAATGTGCAGCATGGGGAATTTGTAAGTATTATGGGGGCATCCGGTTCAGGGAAAACCACGTTGCTTAATTGTATTTCTTCTATTGATACTGTAAGTGCGGGACACATTTTGTTGGACGGAGAGGATATTACAACAATAAGCGAAGATGATATATCCATATTTCGCCGTGATAATCTTGGGTTTGTCTTTCAAGATTTTAATTTGTTAGATACGCTGACGTTGGAAGAAAATATAGCTCTGCCATTAACAATCGGAAAAGTCCCGTCAAAAGAAATTACGGAACGGGTTTGCCGCGTTGCAGAAAGGTTGCAGCTTAGTGATACATTAAAAAAGTTTCCCTTACACGTATCAGGCGGTCAAAAACAGCGTTGTGCCTTTGCGCGGGCGATTATATGTAATCCTAAATTGATTATGGCCGATGAGCCGACAGGTTCCCTTGATTCTAATTCTGCCCGTGTTCTGTTACAGATGATGTCCGAGTTTAACAAAGAAATAGGTGCTACAATTCTTATGGTAACGCATGACACATTTTGTGCCAGTTATGCAGACCGAATTCTATTTCTAAAGGACGGAAAAATCTTCAATGAGATTTTAAAAGGCGAAAAGACGCGAGATATATTCTATCACGAAATTCTCGACGTTCTCTCCCTCTTGGGAGGTGACAGACCATGTTAAAGGAATTGTCAATGCGCAATGCTAAAAGGCAGTCAAAAGATTATTTACTCTACTTCATAACCCTTGCCTGTGCGGTTTCCTTTATGTACGCTTTTAATTCGCTGATTTTTTCCGATATTATGAAGGCTTTTCCCAGTATCGGCGTGCTTCCTTACATGATTATTGCTGCGTCATTGTTCATTGTCTTTATTATGGGGTGGATGATTGGATATATGACAAAATATATGCTGAAAAGACGAAGCCGTGAATTGAGTATCTATATGATTTTGGGAATCCCCAACCGCTCTATAAGCAGGCTCGTTTTTTATGAAAACTCTTTGATTGGCATTATTGCGTTTACTTTAGGGCTTCCTGTTGGTGCATTGTTTTCACAACTGTTGGAAGCAATTCTTAGTTCTATGTTTGGTATGACGTATGTTTTAAGTTTGAGTTTTTCGCTAAGAGCCGCAGCTTTAACTTTTCTTTATTTTTTAGCAATGCTCTTTTACGCTATTCGGAAAAACGGTAAATGGATAAGCACAGTAAGACTTTACGATTTGTTGTATTATGAGAGGCAGAACGAAAAAAAGTTACTGCATGGCGGTGTATCCGCCATCACACTGTTTTTAGTGTCCACTTTGACAGGTTGTTTGGGAATTTTTCTCATGTGTACGCAACCATTGGGAAATGGCTATGATGTTCTTATGGGAACTGTGTGTTTGGTACTGTTTTTAATTGGTTTTTTTCTAAGTGTTCCCACGTTTCTGATAACACGATTTGGAAATCGCGAGAAATGGAAGTATGAGAAAAATAGACTGGTACTATTTCGTGGTTTCACAGCAAAAATCCGTTCTACAAGTATTATTATGGGCTTTCTTTCTGTTTTGTTTATGCTTTCACTAACTTTTATCGGGGCAGGTACTGCTGTTTATATGATTGCAGATAAAAATATTGAACAGAGCGTATTTGATATTATGATTTTGCATAAGGCAGAATCACAGGATTTTTCAGCTTATGAAAATGTGCTTAACCTTAACTTTCCCGTCCAGTCAAGCTATGCTTATAGCATTTATACGGATAGCAAAAATGGCTTTCTCACAGCACGAAACAATGTCATATCAAACACAGGACGTTCTGCCTATATGTCATACGCAGAATATCAACATGATACCTACATGAAGCAGAGTGATTATAAAAAGCTGCGTGAAATATTGGGGTTTGAAACCGTAGAGTTCAATCCGTCTTTATGTTATATCCATTGCGTTCCGGCATTAAAAAAGTCTTTTGAGGTATTGGTTAAACAGGATAAAGGACTAAATTACACGGAATATTCATTTGCAGAGAACAGCGTGTTTTGTGAGCCATTTAGCCAAATGGACACATACGGAAATGGTCTTGACTTTTGTATCATTGTTCCGGATCAAGCAGTTCATCAAATGACAACACTTTACAGCCTGTTGTCGGTCATAACAGAAACACCGCTTAATAACCATGATTTGCAAAATATCGTTGAAATGTGTGATGGTCTTTCGATGCTGAAACGAAGTATAGGAAAAACCGCACCTGACGGTAGCGGCATGACAGCTTTGATAGATAATGTTGATTATTTATCCGGCAAGTGGGTAGACAAAGAAAGTTTGACACAACTCTATTCTATGGCTATTTGTCTGTTTTACCTTTCACTGGTCTTTGAAATCACAGGTGCAGCAATCTTATCGACACAAATTCTTAGCGATAGGAAAAAGAAACGACGACAAGACCGTATTTTACAGCAACTTGGAATGAATATACGGGATATTGAAAAATTAAATAATCGCCAGTTGTTAATGATGTTTCTGCTCCCTCTATTACCCGCATTGATTATCAGCAGTTGCTTTGTATATGTTAGTGCGGGGAAAATGCAGTTGAGCGCGTTTCATCTTCCTGTTTTTTCAAACGATTTGTGGATAATCGGCTCTCTTAGTGTTGCGTTTGTTTTTTTCATAATGCTCTATGGGATTTACTATATTGCTGCCCGGATTAGTTATAGGCGTCAATGTAGATGAACACACACATCATCATGCGATAGCTCGTATTTCTTTGTGCGCTCGGCTGCTTTATGCAGTCGGGCGTTTTTGCTCTCATTTTTCATTGTCGGGATTGGCAAGTTATTCTACTATTTTTTATTGATTAAATTGCTGAAAGTAGCCTCATAACTTCTTATAAGTGTTTATGAGCAACGCCGCGAAGTGGCTTAAATACAGGCTTTTTCATGTATCGTTATAAATTTGCTTATATCTCTTTATATG
>JAQUWF010000137.1 GCA_028692975.1 Lachnospiraceae bacterium | reverse complement strand
TACAGGAAAAAGGCATCAATCCTACACTGGGTATCGTGCGTGTAGGCGAGAGACCGGATGATCTTTCTTATGAAAGAGGAGCAACAAAACGTTGCGAGACCTTAGGCGTTTCCTATGAGAAATTCCTTCTTCCGGAGGACTGTACACAGGAAGACCTCATGGCTACCATCGAGAAAGTCAATAACGACGATAAGATTCATGGCGTATTGATTTTCCGTCCGTTGCCAAAACATCTGGATGAGGCTGCAGTGATCAAAGCACTGAAACCGGAAAAAGACGTTGACGGTATCACAGACGGTTCTATGGTAGGCGTATTCGCTGGCACCAAACAGGGATTCCCTCCATGTACACCACAGGCATGTATGGAGATACTGGATCATTATGGCATCGACTGCACCGGCAAGAAAGCTGTTGTTGTTGGACGCAGTCTCGTTGTTGGTAAACCGGCAGCTATGATGCTGATCAAGAAAAATGCAACAGTAACTATCTGCCATACGAGAACCGTTGATATGCCGTCTGTAGTAAAAGAGGCAGAGATCGTGATCGTTGCAGCAGGCCGTGCAGGTGTTGTGGATGGTTCTTACCTGTCCGCAGGCCAGACAGTTATCGATGTTGGTATCAATGTGAATGCAGAAGGCAAGCTTTGCGGTGACGTGAATTACGCAGAGGCAGAGCCGATCGTTGATGCAATCACACCGGTACCGGGTGGTGTTGGTTCTGTAACCACATCGGTTCTGGTAGGACATGTTGTGGAAGCAGCAATGCGTACTGTTGAGTAAATAAAACCAAAAAACCATATTGAGTGCACATCAGATGCTGGAAAATATCTGATGTGCATCTATAAAACAGGGGGAAATACTTCGTGAAAAAATTAATCGTAAAAGACAAAGAACATTGTATGGCATGTCTGGAATGTGAACGCGCTTGTTCACAGGCATTCTATAAGAAATTTGATCCAGATCTGTCCTGTATCCATATTGAGGATAAGAACGGTAAGGTAAAAACAACCGTTTGTATCCAGTGTGGCAAATGTGCCAAGGAATGTCCGGAAGGGGCTATTTCTCAGAATGCTAAGGGTACATATGTGATTGACAAGAAGAAATGTATTGCCTGCGGCAAATGCGTGGAAGTCTGTCCGGTACATACCATGGTGCTGGCACCGGGTGCTGAGACTGCAAGCAAATGTATCAGCTGTGGTATCTGTGTAAAGGCCTGTCCAATGGATATTCTGGAGATCCAGGATAAATAATCGTTCCATATAGGGATTCTTTATGTCAACTGGAATCTGACATACGCTGCTTATTCAAAGTTCTTTTGGATTCGCAGTTAAGTATGCCGGATTTCGGTTGGCTTTTTTATTGGAAAAAAATGGTGTCCTGAATTTTGTACAGGATGTTCACTTGTTTTTTCGACCTATTTACGTTATAGTTTAGAAAAGGTCTAAATACTATGAACAAATAAAAGGAGATGCAAATGAGAGGTATTGAGACACCCGTAAAAAAATTGAGAAAAGCAGTTTTTACTGAGATCGCACGCGTTGGTTTTGAATCTACACCAGAGTCTTTGAAGAATGATGTGGAAGCAATTCCTTATCATATAGTAAAAGAGACGCCTACCTACCGGGAAAGCATTTACCGGGAGCGTGCCGTGGTCAGCGAGCGTGTTCGTCTTGCCATGGGAATGTCCCTGCGTCCGGAGAATCAGGCCGTACACATTACAGCAGGCATCGAAGCCAGCAATATAGACGAGAAATATTATGAGCCGCCCCTGATGCAGGTTATTCCGTCTGCATGTGATTCCTGTGACATTAAAAAATTCGAAGTCAGCAACATGTGCCGTGGCTGTGTGGCACATCCCTGCAAGGAAGTCTGTCCCAAGGGAGCCATTTCTATCATAAAAGGCAAATCGTTTATTGATCAGAGTAAATGTATCAAATGTGGAAAATGCAAGGCAGTCTGTCCCTACGATGCCATCGCAAAGAAAGAACGGCCATGTGTGAAAGCCTGCGGCGTTGGCGCAATCGGAAGTGACGAACAGGGACGTGCCTCTATCAATACGGAGAAATGTGTTTCCTGCGGTATGTGTATGGTCAGCTGCCCCTTTGGTGCGATTTCGGACAAATCCCAGATCTTTCAGCTGGCACACGCCCTGAAAGAAGAAAAGAAGATCATCGCGGTAGTTGCACCTGCTTTTGTAGGACAGTTTGGCCCCAATGTGAATGCACGTATTTTTAAGGCAGCATTGGAGGAACTTGGATTCCATTCTGTATACGAGGTTGCCCTGGGTGCGGATATTGGTGCTGTTGCGGAAGCGCATCACTATGCATCAAAAGTAAGTACAGGAGAACTGCCGTTCCTTTTGACTTCCTGCTGTCCGTCCTGGTCCATGTTGGCGAAAAAATACTTCCCGGACATCATTGATTCTATTTCTCAGGAGCTGACACCTATGGTGGCCACTGCGAGAAAAGTAAAGCAGGAGCATCCGGACGCGAAGGTTGTCTTCGTGGGTCCGTGTGCGGCGAAGAAGCTGGAAGCGGCCAGAAGATCGGTGCGCAGTGATGTGGATTTCGTTATTACCTTTGAAGAATTACAGGGGATGTTTGACGCGAAGAAGATTGATCTGGATACCTTTAAGGGAGAGTCTTCCCTCCATGACGCGACTGGAGCCGGACGTGGCTATGCGGTAGCGGGAGGCGTTGCTTCTGCTATCGAAGAGTGCCTGAAGGAATACTATCCAGATGTACCGATCCATATTGAACATGCGGAAGGGCTTGCGGATTGCAAGAAGATCCTTGCTATGGCTAAGGCAGGCAAGATGAATGGATGCCTCATCGAGGGAATGGGATGCCCCGGCGGCTGCATGGCAGGAGCCGGAACAAACATTCCATTGAGCAAGGCTCAGGCGGAACTAAAGAAATACGTAGCCGCCTCCACACAAAAAATCCCGTCAAAAGAGCTGGAAGAGATTGAATTAAATTAAAAAAAGGGAAAAGGAAGCCAAAGTGCCGAGGCACTTTGGCTTTGAAATTATTTTGCCAATTTTTTCTTTTTGTATTCCCATATGAATTCAAAAACAATCATAGTAAGTGCAATGATCACAGACAAAATGCCAGGCCATGTAACACCAATATTAATAAATACCATAAAATTCATACAAACAATCATAAGCAAAGTAATAGAAACACCTTTCATGGTATCACACCCTTTCTTTTCTTCTAAGTAAATCATATCACATCAATGACACGATTGCACCTATTATTCCTAAAATTACAGTACTTATAATGCTGACAATTTCGACTATACTTCTTATTTTTTCAATATCAGTTTCTTTTTTTTAATTGAGCATTCAATTTTTCGATTTCTTTTTCTAATGCATCAACTCGTTCTAACAGTTCCTTTATTTCTTTTTTGTTATTCATGTTCTTGTCCTTTCTACGATTAAGTAACGAGTCACAGACAAATGAACAAGCATAGGCACCACCACCATTCAACTAAAATTTCAATAGGAATATTCAACCCGAAATGGGTAAAAGATAGATCAGAAATGACCTGATTTCATTATATATTAATAACAGATTTTTTACAAGAAATTATTGTATGTTAAGCAACAGATAAAGTGGTAGTTGATATAGTAGATGCATAGTGCACTTGCACAATATCTGTGACTAATAATTAACAACTGTTGTATAATTGCACAAGATAAAGTATAATAAAAAGGTATTTTGATAGTGTGTCATGCACAAAAACATAAAGGAGGACCTAAAGTATGTTAGACCAGTCATATTATGACAAAACAGACGAGATTATTGCACAATATGGTCGCAAAGAAAGCTCACTGATCCCGATTATGCAAGATATTCAGGGAGAGTACCGTTATCTGCCGGGTGAACTGCTTAGTTACGTGGCGAAAGAGATTGGTATCCGGGAAGCGAAGGCGTTCAGCGTTGCTACATTTTATGAGAATTTTTCCTTTGAGCCAAAAGGAAAATACATTATCAAAGTTTGTGACGGCACTGCCTGTCATGTGCGCAAATCCACACCGGTTCTGGAAGCCTTATATAAGAAGCTGGGACTGAGCAAGAAAAAACACACCACGGACGATATGATGTTTACGGTAGATACAGTATCCTGTCTTGGTGCATGTGGACTGGCGCCGACCATGATGGTAAATGAAGATGTGCATCCTGCCATGACTCCGGAGAAGGCATTGGAAGTCATAAAGAAACTGCGAGGTGAACAACTATGATAAAGACCAGAGAAGCATTAAAAGAGTATAAGGTAAATGCCATAAAAGAAAAAGACGCTGTCCGTTGTCGTGTCCTGGTTTGTGCTGGTACAGGATGTGTGGCTACAGGATCTATCAAGATTTATGAAGAACTCAAACGTTTGTGTGAGGATGATCCGGAAGTAAGCGTAGAGCTTATGGATCATGTACCCCATGTAGGCGTTATAAAGAGCGGCTGCCAGGGCTTCTGCGAATTAGGACCTTTGGTACGTGTCGAGCCTTATTCTTATCAGTATATCAAGGTACAGTTAGAAGACTGCAAGGAGATCATGGAACGCACCATCAAAAACGGTGAGCCGGTGGAGCGTCTTTTCTACAAGATGAATGGAGAGGCTTACGCACATCCTGCAGATATTCCGTATCTTGCAAAACAGACACGTATCACGCTGGAAAACTGTGGTAATATCGATGCGGAATCCATGGGTGAGTACATAGCAGCAGGCGGTTTTTCCGCTCTGGAGAAAGCACTGTTCGAGATGACCCCGGATGATGTGGTAAATGAAGTGGACAAATCCGGTCTTCGTGGCCGTGGGGGCGGCGGCTTCCCAATGGGACGCAAATGGAAACAGGTAGCGGCGCACAAAGATGCAGATCAGAAATATGTAGTCTGTAACGGTGATGAGGGTGACCCTGGAGCATTTATGGACGGATCCGTTATGGAAGGTGACCCATACAAACTTATCGAAGGTATGATGCTCGGCGGTTACGCAGTAGGTGCCAACCAGGGTTATATTTATGTACGTGCAGAATATCCTATGTCTGTAGCACGTCTGAAACTGGCCATTGCCCAGATGGAAGAGTGCGGATTATTAGGGGACAATATTTTGGGAACAGATTTCTCGTTCCATATGCATATCAATCGCGGCGCAGGTGCGTTCGTCTGTGGTGAGGGCAGTGCACTGACTGCTTCCATCGAGGGCCATCGCGGGATGCCTCGTGTAAAACCACCACGTACGGTTGACGAAGGACTGTGGGGCAAACCTACCGTGTTAAATAACGTAGAGACTTATGCCAACGTACCTGGTATCATCAATAAGGGTGCTGACTGGTTCCGCAGTATCGGTACCGAGAAGAGTACAGGCACCAAGACATTTTCTCTGACTGGCGCTATCGAAAACACTGGTCTGATCGAAGTACCTATGGGAACAACCCTGCGGGAGATCATTTATGATATCGGCGGCGGATTAAAGGAAGGCTCCGAATTCAAGGCAGTACAGATCGGCGGACCGTCCGGCGGATGTCTGACCGAAGCACAATTAGATGAGCCTTTGGATTTTGATTCCGTGAAGAAATTCGGTGCCATCATCGGATCCGGCGGGCTGGTAGTTATGGACCAGAATACCTGTATGGTGGAGGTAGCACGATTCTTCATGAGCTTCACCCAGCGTGAGAGCTGCGGTAAATGTGTGCCATGCCGTGAAGGTACCAAACGTATGCTGGAGATTCTGGAACGCATCGTTGGCGGCAAAGGCGAGGAAGGCGATATCGAACTGCTCCAGGAACTGGCAGATATGATCTGTAATACAGCGCTGTGTGGACTGGGCAAGAGCGCACCGCTCCCTGTTCTTTCTACCATCAAAGCATTCCGTGAGGAATACGAAGAGCATATCCGCGATAAGAAATGTCGTACACATACCTGTACCGCATTACGCGAATACAAGATCAATCCAGAATTCTGTATTGGATGTGGCAAATGTACCAAGAACTGTCCGGTTGGAGCGATTACCGGTGCCCGCAAGAGCGTACATCATATTGACAGCGGCTTATGTATCAAGTGCGGTGCCTGCAAGGATAATTGTGCATTTGATGCAGTATACGTGGAAGCATAGGAGGGATGAAAAGCATGGGAACTATGACAATAGATGGAAAGAGAGTTACGTTTACTGACGAGAAGAACGTCCTTTCCGTAATCAGAAACGCAGGTATTGACCTGCCTACACTGTGTTATCATTCAGAACTGTCCACATTTGGCGCCTGTCGTTTATGTAATGTGGAGGATGACAGAGGAAAGACTTTCGCATCCTGTTCTGAACAGCCAAGAGACGGTATGGTGA
>JAQUWF010000033.1 GCA_028692975.1 Lachnospiraceae bacterium | reverse complement strand
GGTCAAGGAGAACAAAAAAAAACGTGCAGTAAAATACGGCACGTTAAGATAACCCTTATATGTAGGATGAGAATTTAATTTGCAGTAAAAATGCAGTCGGTTGGAATTATAATTTGCTGGCTGACATCGTGGCAGCATTCCAGGTATATTGGGAGGTGCTTTACTGATGACGGTAATCCAGGTAGGATTACAAATATTAGGTATCTCGTCCTATTATGTAACACTTTGCAGTGGCCTTATGGTATTCCTGGCAGTGCTTGTAGATGCATTTAAAAATAGAATGAAAAGATAAGGAGTGGTTAGAATGAGAGTGATAAAGGCGGAACTAATTTCTGTTGCAGAGTTTGCACCCTATGGAAGTTTTTATGATATGGAACAGCCGTCCGGATATGCATTAGAAGGAGAGATTCATAAGTTTTATCCGGATCGTATTAGTGGTTCATGTACGTCGAAAATAGGTTTTTCGCCTATATGTGTAAAACAGAAGAGCCCCATGAAAATAACGGCTATAGAATATCATACAACGACAGAAGAAATGATTTTACCTTTAAATGATGATATGATTATTCATGTGGCACCCGCATCAGCAGGTGTACCAGTTACCCAGTTAACCAAGGCATTTATAGTACCTAAGGGAACTTTGGTTAAGATCAATACAGCAATATGGCATCTTGCACCATTGCCAGTGCATGAAAATGAGCTGCATGCCATGATCATATTGCCAGAGTGTACATATATAAATGATTGTACTGTGGTAGAGTTGAAACAAGAAGAACAATTTGTAATAGAAAAACAGTAACAAAGGTAGATGCGAGGAATCTGTTTACCTGGAATTTACCTGGAATTTTCCGTAAACCCCTTGCTTTCTATATGAATGGGTGTTATACTATCTTAGAACTGAATAGGATAACGACATGAGAGTGGACTTCCGTCCACTCTCATTGCATGTGTGAATGAAACAAGGAGAATACATGAGCAAACGGGAAAGTTATGAAAAGCGTGCGGAGGAATTGATACTTCCTATCGTGGAAGAAAATGGATTTGAACTGGTAGATGTGGAGTTTGTCAAGGAGGGCGGTACCTGGTACCTGAGGGCTTATATTGACAAAGAGGGCAAAATAGCCGTCAATGATTGTGAGACAGTGAGCCGCGCATTCAATGTGAAACTGGATGAAGCGGATTTTATAGAGGAAAGCTACATTATGGAAGTGAGTTCGCCGGGACTTTGGCGGCCGCTGAAGAAAGAAAAAGACTACGTGCGGAGCATGGGGAAAGAAATAGAAATCCGGACCTACAAACCAATCGACCGTCAAAAGGAATTTTATGGTATTCTAGCCGCATATGATGCAAACAGTGTGACTATTGAGATAGAAGATGGAACTAAAAAAACTTTTCAGAAAACGGATATAGCGCTTATTCGTTTGGCATTCGATTTTTAATCAAGGAGGATAAGAGAAAATGAATACAGAATTATTAGAAGCGTTACACATTCTTGAGGAAGAGAAAGGCATCAGCAAAGAGACATTGCTGGAGGCTATAGAACAGTCCCTGATCCAGGCATGTAAAAACCACTTTGGGAAAGCAGACAACATTACCGTACACATTGACCCGGAAACCTGTGATTTTGGTGTGGAAGCATCAAAGAACGTAGTGGAGACCGTGGAAGATCCGGTTATGGAGATCAGCCTTGCAGATGCGAAAAAAACGAATGTCAATGCGGAGATCGGCGATGTGATCAAAGAAGAGATCAAATCCAAAGAATTCGGACGTATTGCAACACAGAATGCTAAAAACGTGATCCTGCAGAAAATCCGTGAGGAAGAAAGAAAAGCCATCTACAATCAGTATTATGGCAAAGAAAAAGACATCGTGACCGGTATCGTGCAGAGAAGCATGGGCAAAAATTACAGCATTAACCTGGGTAAGGCAGATGCAGTGCTGAATGAGAATGAGCAGGTCAAAGGCGAAGTGTTCCGTCCCACAGAGCGTATCAAATTATACGTGCTGGAAGTAAAGGATACACCGAAGGGACCGAAGATCCTGGTATCCAGAACACATCCGGAACTGATCAAACGACTTTTTGAATCCGAAGTAGCCGAAGTAAAAGACGGTACTGTGGAGATCAAAAGCATTGCAAGAGAAGCCGGTTCCAGAACAAAAATCGCCGTATGGTCCAATGATCCGGACGTAGATCCGGTGGGCGCATGTGTTGGTATGAATGGTGCCCGTGTGAATTCTATTGTAAACGAACTGCGTGGAGAGAAGATCGATATCATCAACTGGGACGAAAATCCTGCAATCCTTATTGAGAATTCTTTAAGCCCGGCAAAGGTCATCTCGGTTATGGCAGATCCTGACGAGCGTACAGCACAGGTTGTAGTGCCGGATTATCAGTTGTCACTGGCTATCGGTAAAGAAGGACAGAATGCAAGACTTGCAGCGCGTCTGACTGGATTCAAAATCGATATCAAGAGTGAGACCCAGGCGAGAGAGTCCGGGGAATTCGATGAATTCTTTGAGGAATACGATGAGTACGAGAATGGCTATGATGAAGAATATGACGGTGAGTACGAAGAAGAATATGATGGAGAATATGAGGAAACATCCGAAGAGGCTCCTGTAGAAGAATAAAAGGAAGTGATTGTGTGAGTACAACGACAAAAAAAGTTCCATTGCGAAAGTGCATAGGCTGTGGTGAGATGAAGAGCAAAAAAGAAATGATCCGTGTCCTGAAGACTTCACAAGGAGATATCATCCTGGACCGCACAGGGCGTCAGAATGGGCGGGGAGCATATCTTTGTCCCTGTGAGGCGTGCCTGGAGAAGGCGTTGAAGACCAAGGGACTGGAGCGTTCTTTGAAAACATCTATCCCGCCGGAAGTCATTGAGAATCTGAAAAAGGAGTTGAATGCAGTTGACGAGAAATAAAGTATTATCCCTGATCGGATTGGCTATGAAAGCCGGGAAGATAAAAAGTGGAGAATTCGCCACAGAAAAAGCAGTGAAATCCGGGGTCGCCCATATGGTGATCGTAGCGGAAAGCGCGTCGGAAAACACAAAGAAGAAATTTGGCAATATGTGTCTTTACTATGAAGTACCCATTTATTTTTATGGTGAGAAAGAGGAACTGGGCAGGGCTCTTGGCAAAGAGTTCCGCGCGTCTCTGGCCATTGTGGATGAGAACTTTACAAAGGCAATCATAAAAGAAATGGGTAATCAATAGTGTAAGAATATAACGGAGGTAAGCAAATGGCAAAAATCAGAGTACATGAACTCGCAAAGGATCTGGAGAAATCCAATAAGGATATTCTTGATTTCCTTAAAAATAAAGGGGTAGAAGTCAAGAGTCATATGAGCAGTCTGGAAGATAATCAGGTGGATATGATAAAAAAGGCATTTACCAAAAAAGAAGAGCAACCGAAACAGGAAGAAAAACCGAAGAAGAAAAATATCATTCGTGTTTTTCGTTCACAGAACGCAAGCGGCAGCATTCCGGAGCGTAAACCACGCAGACCGGAACAGCACAAACGTCCCGAAGGACAGACAAAAGCGGAAGGTGAAGGAAAGAAGCCAGTGGAAAGCGCAGCACAGACCATAGAAAAAGAAATCAAAGCAGCACCGGTACAGCTGGACCGTCCGCCGGTACATCATGTGGCAGGAAGTGCGCCTGCACCACAGAAGCCGGTACAGGAAGAACGTGCAAAGGAAGAAGTTCCGCAGACCAAGACCCCGCAGGCAGACCATACACAGACGGAGCGTCCACAGGGACAGAGCCGTCCGCAGACAGACCGCCCACAGGGACAGAGTCGTCCCCAGACAGACCGCCCACAGGGACAGAATCGTCCGCAGGGACAGAGCCGTCCGCAGACAGACCGCCCGCAGGGCCAGAACCGTCCACAGGGAGATCGTCCACAGGGTCAGGGCAGACCATATAATAACAACGGTCAGAATAGAACCTACAATAACAATGGACAGAATCGTCCGCAGGGAGACCGTCCACAGGGTCAGGGCAGACCGTATAACAACAATGGCCAGAACCGTCCACAAGGAGACCGTCCGCAGGGTCAGAACAGACCATACAACAACAATGGCCAGAGCAGACCGTACAACAATAACGGTCAGAGCAGACCATACAACAATAATGGACAGAGCAGACCGTATAACAACAATGGCCAGAACCGTCCACAGGGAGACCGTCCACAGGGACAGGGCAGACCATATAATAACAATGGCCAGAGTCGTCCGTATAATAACAACAATAATGGGCAGAATCGTCCTTATGGACAGAATAATGCACAGGGCGGAAGAACTTACGGCCAGGGCAGACCGGGTGAACGCAATCAGAACCGTCCGGCAGCAGCACAGACAGGTGATGCTCCATTAGTGCGCAAGACCTCCAGAGATCCGAGAAAGGATAACAAGGAGAGAGAGAAGGTACGCGAGGAACACAAAGGCGGAATCCGTCCAAATCAGGGCGGCAATCGTCCAAATCAGGGCAGACGTCAGTTCAATCGTATTCCAAGGGCCTTGGAGAAACCATCGCCAAAGGCTAAGGTAGAAGAGAAGAAAGAAGTAATTACCGAGATTACCTTACCGGAGAAGATCACCATCCGGGAGCTGGCTGACAAGATGAAGATGCAGCCATCTGTTATTGTAAAACAGTTGTTCCTGGAAGGCATTTTGGTCACGGTAAATCATGAGATCGATTATGAGAAGGCAGAAGAGATCGCTTTGGGCTATGACATTATCGCAGAGCCGGAAGTGAAGGTCGATGTGATCGAAGAACTTCTGAAAGAGGATGACGAGGACGAGAAGGAATTAACTGCACGTCCACCAGTTGTGTGTGTTATGGGTCACGTTGACCATGGTAAAACATCACTTCTGGATGCTATCCGTGATACCCATGTGACAGACCGCGAGGCTGGTGGTATCACACAGCACATCGGTGCCTATGTGGTAGAAAGCGGCGGTCAGAAGATCACTTTCCTGGATACACCGGGACATGAAGCGTTTACAGCTATGCGTATGCGTGGCGCAAATTCTACCGATATTGCAATCCTGGTGGTAGCAGCGGATGACGGTGTTATGCCGCAGACCATCGAGGCTATCAACCATGCCAAGGCAGCCGGTATCGAAATCATCGTTGCCATCAACAAGATCGATAAGCCGAGTGCCAACATCGAGCGTGTAAAACAGGAACTTTCCGAGCATGAACTGATCTCCGAAGACTGGGGTGGATCTACCATCTTCTGTCCGGTATCTGCACATACAAGAGAAGGTATCGATAACCTGCTGGAAATGATTCTTCTGACATCAGAAGTTGCTGAGTTAAAGGCAAATCCGACCCGTAAGGCCCGTGGTCTCGTCATCGAGGCGCAGCTGGATAAAGGAAAAGGTCCGGTTGCTACGATTCTGGTACAGAAAGGTACCCTCCATGTGGGTGATTTCATCGCCTGTGGCGCATGCTCCGGTAAAGTTCGTGCCATGATGGACGATAAGGGACGAAGAGTCAAAGAGGCAGGTCCATCTACTCCGGTAGAGATCCTGGGCTTGAGCGATGTGCCAAATGCAGGAGAAGTCCTGGTGGCCACAGACAGTGACAAAGAAGCAAAAGAATTCGCAGCGACCTTTATCCGTGAAGGAAAGAGCAAACTGCTGGATGATACAAAAGCAAGAATGTCTCTGGATGATCTGTTTACACAGATCAAAGAGGGCAATCTGAAAGAACTGCCAATTATCGTAAAGGCTGACGTACAGGGTTCTGTAGAAGCAGTAAAACAGAGTCTGGTCAAACTGTCCAACGAAGAAGTGGTAGTAAAAGTAATCCATGGCGGTGTAGGTGCGGTCAACGAATCTGACGTAGCACTGGCATCTGCTTCCAATGCGATCATCATCGGATTCAACGTACGTCCGGATGCGACTGCAAAAGCAACCGCAGAGCAGGAAGGCGTTGACCTGAGACTGTATAAGGTCATCTATCAGGCGATTGAGGACGTGGAAGCAGCCATGAAGGGTATGTTGGATGCAGTTTATGAAGAGAAGGTGATCGGTCATGCAGAGATCCGTCAGATATTCAATGCTTCCGGCATAGGAAACATTGCGGGAAGTTATATCCTGGACGGTATGTTCCAGAGAAACTGCACCGTACGTGTGACCAGAGAGGGCAATCAGTTATTTGAAGGCTCACTGGCATCATTGAAGCGATTCAAAGATGATGTAAAAGAAGTAAAAGCAGGCTTTGAATGTGGTCTCGTATTCGACGGATGGGATGCATTCCAGGAATTTGACCAGGTAGAGGCCTACATTATGGTAGAGGTGCCGAGATGAGAAAGAACAGTATAAAAAATACCCGGATCAACGGGGAAGTCCTGCGGGAGTTGTCAAACATCATCCGCAGTGATATCAAAGATCCGCGGATCCCAATGATGACTTCTGTCATGGAGACAGAGGTCGCACCGGATCTGAAGACCTGCAAGGCATATATCAGCGTTCTGGGAGACCAGAAGGCCAAGGAAGATGCCATAGCGGGCTTAAAGAGTGCCGAGGGCTATATCCGCAGACAACTGGCAAAGAATCTGAATCTGCGGAATACGCCGGTGATTCAGTTTGTTTTGGACGAATCTATTGAATATGGGGTAACCATGTCAAAAATGATTGCTGATGTGAATGAAGATCTGCATGAAAAGGATGAGGAAAATGAATAAATTAGCAGATTGGCTGCAGGGAGTAAAAACACTGGCCATTGCAGGCCATGTGAATCCGGATGGGGACTGTATCGGTTCCTGTATGGGCATGTATCTGTACGTAAAGAAATATTTTAAAGAAATCCAGGTGGATGTTTATCTGGAAAAACCAAAGCCGGAGTTTTATTTTATCCAGTCCATGGATGAGATAAAACATGAGGCGGAGGGAGAAAAGGTCTATGACTTATTCATCAGTCTGGACACCAGCACAGCAGATCGTATCGGTGTGGCAGATATGTATTACAATACGGCGAAAAGAACGGTCTGCATTGACCATCATGTAAGCAACAATGGCTATGCCGGGGAAAACCATATTGAGTCGGAAACGAGTTCTTGTGCGGAAGTATTGTTCGGCCTTGTGGAAGAAGAGAAGGTGACCAAAGAGATCGCGGAAGCAATCTACACGGGCATCATTCATGATACAGGAGTGTTCCAGTATGCCAGCACCAGTGCACAGACACTGAATATTGCTGGGAAACTGATAAATACCGGTATTAATTTTACAAAGATTATCGATGATTCCTTCAATAAAAAAACGTATCTGCAGAATCAGATCATGGGACGTACCCTGCTGGAGAGCATGCTGTTTTTGGATGGAGCCTGCATCGTTGGTTTTGTGACCAGAAAAGAAATGGATTTCTATGGTGTGACGAAACAGGATCTGGACGGCATCGTAGCACAGATGCGCCAGACGGAAGGTGTGGAAGTCGCTATCTTTATCTATGAGACTGGCGTACAGGAATTCAAAGTAAGCCTGCGGTCCAATGGTAAAGTGGATGTGAATGCAGTGGCGGTAGCCTTTGCCGGAGGCGGGCATGTCCGCGCGGCGGGATGTACCATGCACGGAAGTGCCAGAGACGTAGTCAATAATCTTCTGGACCATATTGCACCACAGATAAAGGATGAAGCATGATTAACGGAATCATAAATGTTTATAAGGAAGCCGGCTTTACTTCCCACGACGTGGTGGCGAAGTTGAGGGGCATCCTGAAACAGAAGAAAATCGGCCATACTGGGACCTTAGATCCAGATGCCACAGGAGTACTGCCGGTATGTCTGGGACGGGGAACCAAGCTCTGTGATATGCTCACCGATGAGACCAAGACCTACGAGGCCCAGGTGCTGCTGGGAGTCGTTACCGATACTCAGGATAGTTCCGGAGCAGTTCTTGCGGAGTGGGAAGTTACCAGCACGGAAAAGATGGTGCGGGAATGCGCTGCCTCTTTTGTGGGAGAACAGCTGCAGGTACCGCCCATGTATTCGGCTCTGAAAGTAAATGGGAAAAAACTCTATGAGTTGGCCAGAGAAGGAAAGACGGTGGAGCGCAAGGCGAGACCGGTGACCTTTTATGAGATTGAGATCCTTCAGGTGGCACTGCCGCGGTTTACAATGCGTGTGCACTGCTCGAAGGGCACGTATATCCGGACGCTGTGCCACGATATAGGGGAAAAACTGGGCTGCGGTGCCTGCATGGATAAACTGGTGCGCACCCGGGTAGGGCGTTTTGCGCTGGAAGACAGCCTGAAACTGTCTCAGATCGAAGAACTGACTCACAAAGAACATGCGGCAGGATATTCTTTTGTGAACAGCATTGAATCCATGTTTGTCGATTTGAAGAAAATAATCGTCTCCGAAAAATGGGACAAAGCATTATATAACGGCAACAGTTTTCCGATGGAATGGGACTGCGCAGACAAAGAGCAGGTGCTGGTCTATACCAGTCAGCAGGAATTTGTCGGTGTTTATCGATATGAGAGAGAGACCCAGGTATTCCGGCTGGAAAAAATGTTTATGGAGCGACAGGAGAACAAATGAAAGTAATTACCAATACGCTGGATTTTCATATAGAAGGCCGGAGTGTAATCACTTTGGGCAAATTCGACGGCGTGCACCGGGGCCATCAGGCACTGATCCAGCGTGTGCTGGATTATAAAAAGGGGAATGCAAAGAAAATCGTATTTGCTTTTGAGGTGTCGGCCATGACGCTGCTGACCAGGGAAGAGCGCAGAGACTTATTGAAAAAGATGGGTGTGGACTGCCTTATTGAGTGTCCTTTCGTACCGGAGCTTATCACCATGGAAGCCGAAGATTTCGTGAAAGAAATCCTGGTGGACCAGCTGCATGCAGTACATATTGTTGTGGGTACTGATTTTGGCTTTGGTTATGAGCGGGGTGGCAATATCGCCCTGTTGGAGCGCATGGGGAAAGAATACGGATTTACCGTGGAATCTGTGGAAAAAGTCATGGACGGAGAGCGGGAGATCAGCAGTACCTATATCCGGGAGGAACTGGAGCGGGGAAATATGGCGAAAGTCAGCGAACTGCTGGGCTATCCGTTCTTTGTGACAGGGGAAGTCGTTCATGGCAGGAGAGTGGGCAGGACCATCGGTGTGCCTACCACTAATCTGATTCCGCCAAAAGAAAAACTTCTGCCCCCAAACGGCGTCTATGCCACCAAGTCTTCTGCTCAGGGCATAGAGTACGAGGGCATTACCAACATTGGCAGCAAGCCAACGGTAAATGGTCATTTCATCGGGGTGGAAACCTTCCTCTTCGGCTGTGACCAGGACCTGTACGGGGAAGAACAGGAGGTCAGGCTGTATCATTTTATGCGGCCGGAGCGGAAGTTTGATTCCCTGGAATTATTAAAAGAGCAGTTGAAAAAAGATGAAGAAAACGGTCATATCTATTTCCGGTAGTCGCCTGGGCGGCCACCGGTTATTTTTTTGAAAATTGTAAAGAAGTAACTGATATTGGAAAAACCAACAGATTCAGCAATCTTTGCGGTTTTCAAAGTGGACTCCTGGAGCAGCTTCACAGCATGCGCCACGCGGATGCGATTCAGGTAATCGGTAAAATATTCTGTGGTTTCCATGGCAAACTGACGGCCCAGATAGGCGGCATTTACGTCCAGTTGCCCCGCCAGTGTCTTCAGAGAAAGATTGCAGTCTCCGAAATGATCCCGCACGTAGTTCAGGGTATTTTGTACCATAAAAGAATGTTTTGGATTGGTATTTTGCTTTAACTGCTTCATGAGCGTTACAAAATGCAGCTGCAGTTTTTCTTCCAGCCCAGTGAGGGTGGTGGAACGGTAGATGATATGAAAGGCTTCCTGCTTTTCTGTATCAATGTCCGAATCCGGCAGTACCGAAGATTTCAATTCCTGCATGGTACAGATAATAAACTCAATCAACTGGTATTTTACGTTCTCCAGAGCAGTGATATCATTTTTGGACAGTACATCAGCGAAGTATGCATGGATAAACTGCTTTACACCTGCCTCGTCCTGGCACTGCATACAGGAAACCAGTTCCGTGTAATCCACAGGGGAGGGCTTGCCCTTTTCCAGCTCGTCCAGTGCGTCCTGATGGAAGAAATTATGCAGGATGGCGTTGCGTTCCGCAGTCTGTAACGCCTGGGTGTAGGTGCAGGACAGTTCTGGGGCACTCTGGGCGTTTTCTCCCAGGGTGGTAAGAAAGGCCAGATCGAGATGCGCAGATAGAGCCTGGGCACATTTATCCAGAAGTTCCTCATAGGTGTCAAGGGGCAGCACATGGGTATAATCCTTGAAGATCAGCACCAGATTATCCGAAGTGTCCAGAACTGCATAAGTAGGGCAGATGTCCTGGCAAAGCTCCTCGCAGAACTGCACACTGGAGAGGTCCAGCCATTTCTGGGGCTGGGGACCTTCTGGGAACAGAGGCTTTAAGATACCGATGCGCATGGTGCTGCAGTGGAAGGAGAGATTCACGAAGCGGGATTTTTCCCGCAGTTCCCGCACCTCGATATGATTGTTCAAAAGCCGGACAAGTACATCGTTTCGCAGGGCGGTGAGACTTTCCTGATATTGCATATTCCTGGCGGACCGATCATGGAGGGTGGACACCGCCGTCATGATGGTGTTGGTCAGCTCCTCCTGATCCACGGGCTTTAGCAGATAATTCACCGCACCGTACTGCATGGCCTTGCGCACATATTCGAAATCATTATAACCGCTTAAGATAATGAACAGGGGGCTGCGGTCCAGATGAGAGCACAACTCAATCAGTTCCAGGCCGTTCATATTGGGCATGGAAATGTCCAGGAGTGCCATATCCGGCTGCTGGCTCTTGATGAGCTGATAAGCTTTCATGCCATCTGCCGCCTCTCCGGCGATCTCGATGCCGTATACCTCCCACTCGATCAGGTTCATCAAACCAGAGCGGATCAATGGTTCGTCGTCTACGATAATCATCTTATACATATTGTTCCATCTCCTCTTTCCCCAGTGCCGGCAGGGTTATTTTAATCATAGTGCCCTGGTAGCGCTTACTTTCTATGGTGATTCCATAAGTTGTTCCAAATAAAAGCTGTATTCTTGCGTGCACGTTGCGCAGGGCAACGCCGAAGTCAGGATGTGGCTCGGAACTTGCAATGTGATGGCGCAGTTCGTTCAGGGTATCTTCATCCATGCCGATACCGTTATCCTGTACGGTCACTTCCAGATAGGCGCCCTTCACAGAGAAGGAGATGGATATTTCCAAAGGCCGTGTGCCCTGGGGGGATCCATGGGTCAGAGCATTTTCCACCACAGGCTGCAGGGTAAAACGCGGAATGCCAAGGTAGAGTGTCTCCGGCGGAACATCCAGCTGTACCCGGATCATGTCGCCGAAGCGGAATTTCTGGAGGTCCAGATAAGATTCTATGTAGTCCACTTCATCCTCCAGATAGACGATATCCTGATGGAATCCGATCATCCACCGGAACAGGTTTCCCAGATTTGCCAGCATGGAAGAAACTTCATAGTCCCCTTCATTGACGGCTTTCATGCGGATGCTCTCGATGGTGTTGGCAAGAAAGTGCGGGTTGATCTGGGCCTGCAGGGCATAGAGTTCTGCAGTGCGCCGCTGGGTCTCCGCCAGATAGGTCTTCTTGATGTAGGTATCCAGCGTCTCGCTCATGGTATTGAAAGTCTGACTCAGATCGCCAATTTCATCCTGGGAGGTGACCGGAAGCTTGGTGGTAAAATCTCCCTGACTGATGCGCCCCATAGCGGAGGCCAGCTGGCGAAACTTTCGCCGGTAATATTTGTGCAAAAAGGTGATAACCAGGATCATGCAAAGGATGCTGGCCACCGTAACAAGAATGACCCGTCGGATCATCTGGCTGATGCTCTTTTGCAGTGTTTCCTCTGATACTGCCCCAAGTACCCGCAGGCCGGAAAGACTTATGGTTTTATCCAGAATGATATCGCTGTCAGGAATCAAACCAGACGCATAGGCATCATTAATATAAGAAGATTCATTGGAGTAGATGATCGTTCCATCCCCATTGACGACCAGATATTCGCCGTCAGAAGCCACATCCAGCTCATGGTAGGCGGCCCCCACGGAATCCGGTGAAAAATTGATCAGCAGATAGCCAGTTATAATCTGCTGGGTGGGGTAATTCATATCGTAGAGCTTGGCCAGAAAGGTCAGCACTCCCGGTGCCTGTCTGGAAGAAGGAATCGTTACATATTCCGGCGAACTGTCATAGATGGCAGTAATATTCTGCTCGGATTCCTGAAATGCTTCTATATAAGGGAGCGTATTATAATCATAGCCCAGGTAGATCTTGCGGCTGTGGTCGTTGGTATAGGAAAATGCATTCTTTCCGTCGGCAGTCACAAGGATCGTATCCAGAATCGTATTATCGGAATAGCACAGGGCTGTCAGATAAGAAGTGATCTTGGGGAGATACGCTGCCTGATAAATGTCGGAAGGATGTGCTCTGGTGGCGGAGATGAGGCTGGCAATGTTGTCTGTGGAGTGCATGAGTGTCCGCTGGTTGTACATCATATTATATTTGTCCTGCATAAAATCCTCGATACGTGAGGCTGACTCCTTTACCAGAAGCCGGTCCTTGCTCTTGATATTGTCTGAGAACTGCATCAGCAGAAAACTGCTGGAGACCAGAGAACTGAGGATGATCATCATAATAGTCACAAGAGTAATTTTCTGGAAAATACTCATATTTTTAATATACTGTTTCAATTTCACGGAAATCTCCTTAAGGTGCCATATAGTTTCTGTATAAATTCTATAATAAATGAATTAAGAATGCAATGGAACCTATTAATTTTGAAATACTTCTATAAATTGTAAAATTGAATTTTATGTTTTAAAACCATATAATAAATATAACATAACAAACCGGTTTGAAATAAAGCACTATAATACAAAATTGTAATTGTTTTGCAGTTACACAAAACTTATAAATGAAGTGGAGGAAAAAACTTTGAAAAAGAGAAAATTAACAGCACTTGCATTAACGGTGTGTATGGTAGGCGGTATGGTGGCAGGCTGCGGCAGCACAGACGCCAAAGGAACAACGGATACGGCAGCTGACACAAAAGATACAGCGGCTACAGAAACTGCAGCAGAAGACAAAGACACGACAGATAAAGCATCTGGTGATGCGGCAACGCTTACCTTCGGTGTGTTCGAGACAGATAATATCACAGCAGAGATCTGGCAGAACATGATCGATGGATTCGAAAAAGAAAATCCGGATATCAAAGTAGAAAAAGTTCTGGCAACCGGTGATGACCGTCAGGCATTCTGGAAGACTATGCTCAGCAGCGGCAGTTTCCCGGACATCGTAGTGGAAGCACAGAAACTGGCTACCATGGATGGCATCTTCGCAGAAGTGCCACAGGATATTCAGGATCTTTTTGATCCGGCTACCTTATGTCAGTACGATGGCAAATGCATCACCGTACCAAGTTTCCGCCAGTACAAGATGCAGTGTTATTATAATAAAGAAATTTTCAAAGAATTAAATCTGGAAGAGCCTACTACCTGGGATGAATTCCAGAATGTATGCAAGACCATCAAAGATGCAGGCAAAACACCACTCATGTGCGGCGGTACCGGAGATATCTGGGCTACCGGCGAACCATTCTGGATCGCAGAAGGAGACACCTCCCTGCTTTCTAAATACCCGGACTTCAACAAAGATCTGAGCGAGGGAAACCAGAAATGGAACAATGAGACGACTGTAGACGTTCTGACCAAATGGCAGGATATGGTCAACGCAGGCTACTATTATGAAGGCGCTATGTCACTGAGCTACAGCCAGGCTGCAGAAGAATTCAAAAAAGGAACCGCAGCGATGATGATCGACGGTTCATGGCAGGCAGCTGGTCTGGACGGCGAAAAGAATGAAGATTTCGGCGTATTCGCAGTACCGACCATCGATGGAAGCAAGACAACTGTAGCAGACTGCTCTTATTGGGGCGTATCTGAGACATGCAAGAACAAGGATGCTGCTTTCAAATTCATCAAATATGTATATGGCGACAACACAGATGTATACAAAGCATACCTGCAGTCAGACGGACTGTACTCTACCACAAAAGAGCCAGTTACTTATGAGCAGGGACCTGTAACAACCAAATTCATCGACAACATCAAAGACTGGGATACCGTACAGGAAATCATCGTACTTCCAGGCGAGTATGCTGCTCCAAGCGGAATGCAGTCATTTATGGACAAATCATTCCAGAATATCTTTAATGGCGGCGACGTACAGAGCGAAGTAGAAAGTTGGGATACAGAATACCAGCGACTGAAGGATGCAGAATAGTAACAGAAAAGTGAACTGAGAAATTGGAGCTGCTGTAGATTCGGAACTTTCTGGATGTACAGCAGCTCACTTTGATAAAAGAGGTAAGAAAATGAAGAAGAAAAAAATGTCTTTTGGGTTTGCGGCACCGGCCTTTGTCATTTATACGGTCCTGCTGGTCATTCCCATCCTGATGGCTTTTTATTTCAGCTTGAATAAATGGAATGGCTTTAATGAGATGACCTTTATTGGGCTGAACAACTATCTGAATGTATTCAAAGATTCACGATTGGGCAATGCGGTGGGCAACACGGCTGTTATTTCCATCGTTGTAGTCCTGGTAGTCAATGTCCTGGGGCTGGGGCTGGCTATGCTGGTCAACAAGGCTTCCGCAAAAAGTAATATATTCCGTACGGTGTTCTTTATTCCCTTCGTACTTAGCACCGTTGCAATTTCCTTCGTATGGAAGAGCATTCTGTCTTACAACGGTGTACTCAACAGTATGCTGACCGCGCTGGGACAGTCCGGGCTGGTAGGCAACTGGCTGGGTAAACAGGGACCGGCCATTGTCTGCATCATCCTGGTGGAGATCTGGCGTACCCTTGGTTATCATATGATGCTGTACTTGGCAGCATTGCAGACTGTTCCGCAGGAATTGTATGAAGCATGTACCGTGGACGGAGGAAACCGTTGGGACAAATTCCGCAATGTAACACTGCCATTGATTATTCCGGGCATGTCCGTAAGTATCCTGATGAGTATCATTAACGAGCTGCGTATGTACGATGTGGTAAAGATCATGACAGACGGTGGCCCCGGATACGACACAGAGACGGTTGTTTACAACATTGTATCCCAGGGCTTCTCCAATAATATGGTAGGCTATTCATCTGCCATATCCGTGGTGCTGTTTTTGGTAATCGGAGCGATTTCCATATTCATTGTGACAAAAATGAGTGGTAAGGAGGTGGAAGCGTAATGAAATCCATGCATAAAGAAAAAAGAAGAGCCAATATCGTTCAGAATGTGATTCTGATTCTACTTGGCATCGTAGTCGTACTGCCTATTTATATCGCCGTGGTGAATACATTTAAACAGTCCGATCTGATTTTGAATGATCCGTTGTCCATCCCCATACCGCCAATCCTGGATAACATCATCAGCGTATTGAAAAATCCCAATGCGAATCTGATGCAGATGTATGGCAATTCCATTATTCTTATGGTTGCAGGTACTGCGATTACCATCGTGGTAGCATCTATGGCAGCATATTATCTGGCGAGAGTAAGCACACGTTTTTCCAAATCACTGCGTATTTATTTCCTCATCGGAATCATGGTGCCATACGTTATTGTATATCTGCCACTGTGTATCCTGCTGCGGAATATGAATATTCCATTTGGTGTACCGATTCTGATCTTCGTGTTTGTGTCAGGGAATATTTCCTTTGCATCCTTTATGTACACCAACTATATTCATTCCCTTCCCATAGAGTTGGAGGAGGCGGCATCCATCGACGGGGCCAGCCAGTTCCAGATTTTCTGGCAGATCCTGTTCCCACTGATCCGCCCATGTACGGTAACGATTGCCATATTCGTAGGGTTAGGTATCTGGAATGACTTCCAGACCCCGCTGCTGATGGGGCAGGTCAAGACCATTACCGTTGGTATATACACGGCAGTTGGACCTTTTTCTGCAAACTGGGGCGTGGTATTTGCATATGTATTTTTTGCAGCCGTGCCGGTTATCGTGGCATATCTGTGTGCACAGAAGAATTTCATCAACGGTTTGACAGCAGGTGCCCTGAAGGGCTGATCCGTGAATAGAGAAGGAGAATATTATGAATACTGAAACAAATCATATCGATAAACATGGATACGTAGTGACACATACCCACTGGGATCGGGAATGGAGATACCCTATCTGGGAAAGCCGGATCTACCTGGCGGAAATGCTGGATGAACTTCTGGATGTACTGGACCAGAGAGCAGACTATGTGAGCTTCCTGTTTGATGGGCAGAGCGTATTTCTGGAGGATTATCTGGCAGTACGCCCGGAGAACAGAGAGCGGCTCATGAAACATATCAAAAGCCACAGAATCCTGATTGGTCCATGGTACACCCTGCCGGATCTGTTTCCGGTCAGCGGCGAGAGTCTGGTGCGCAATTTGTTAAAAGGCGACCGTGTCTGCAAGTCCTTCGGACATAAACTGAATGTGGGGTATGAATCCTTCGGCTGGGGACAGCCAAGCCAGTTCCCACAAATTTACAAAGGCTTTGGCATTGATCTGATCATCGTGGCAAAAAGGGTCAGTGAAAAGCGTGCACCGGAGAGCGAATTTATCTGGGAAGGAAAAGACGGTACACAGGTTCTGACCACCAGGTTGGGCAAAGAAGCCAGAGCGAATTTCTATATGCATACTTATATGGAGGCCATGAGTGGCCGTACTTATAAGTCTGATGAATTCCAGTATGATTACGGGAAGACGAGACTGTATCATAAAGCAGATAAATATGGCAGTGAGCAGGATTATTTTATGCTCAACTACAGGGAGCATATTCACGAGGATAAATTAAAAGAACTGACACTGGATTCCTGGAATGCAGTGGAGGCTACCAGATTGAAGAACGACCGTATTCTTATGGACGGTTCAGATTCTACCTGTGCCCAGACCGAACTTCCGGAACTGATCAAAAAGATCAATAAGGCGGTGGAGGAGGAAGGCATTTCCCTGTCCCATGTGAATCTGGAAGATTATGCCCAGTTATTACAAGTGAAATTAAAGGGCGAGGATCTGCGCGTGATACAAGGCGAGTTGCGTGACGGCCCGGCACCTTCTGTGTCAGCCAACGCACTGATGACCCGTTTTCCGATTAAGAAGAAAAACAAAGCGGCAGAGAATGGACTTATGAAATATGCGGAGCCGCTGGCTGTGGCAGTGAGCATGAATGGCAGTGTCTACAACCGGAATTATCTGGAGCGGGCGAGAGATTACCTGCTGGGTTCCCAGTCCCATGACAGCATCAATGGAGTTGTGCAGGACAAGACAGTGCGTGACGTCATGTACCGTCTCGACCAGTGTGAAGAACTCTCAGACTGTGTGAAAGATCAGGCCATCCGCCATATAGCGCAAAATATTGCCAAAGGAAATTTCCACGAGGGTGATATACTGGTGCTTCTGGTCAATCCATTGGCAGAAGCCAGAAACGAAGTGGTGGAGCTGGTGGTGGATACACCGGCGGAACAGAACATTTGGGATTTCGCCATCTGCGATAGCGAGGGGAATCCACTGGAGTGCGCACATGTTTCCAGAAAAGAAGCGGTGACACCTACGGTGAATCGCCATACCAGGCCGGAGCCTTTCTACGCGGACCGTCATGAGATCCTTCTGGAGACGGGGATGATCCCGGCAGGCGGTTATAAGGTGGTACGTCTGGTGCCTACGGAGAACTTTGCCCGGAAACAAAAATTCTGGCAGCCTACCCGCATGAGCGCAGGAAAAGAACTGGGCATCACCGCAAACTGTATGGAAAATGAATATATGAAAGTCACGGTACAGCCAAACGGCAGCGTGACGATCCTGGATAAAGAGACCAATTACCAGACGGGAGAACTGAATTATCTGGAGAGCGAGGGGGATGTGGGAGACTACTGGATCTACTTCCCGCCATATCACAACCAGATCTTTAGCAGCGTTGGCGTAAATGCCAATATCTGGATGGAGGAAAATACAGCGGTACAGACCAGTATCTGTGCATCCTATGACCTGCGCCTGCCGTCTGGCGGACTCCGTCCAGAGGCCGGGATACAGGGCGAGAGCAGAAGAAGCAAAGAACTGGTGGACGTGCCAGTAGAGGTACGCTATACCCTGAAAAAGGGTGCGAAGAAGCTGGATGTGGAAATGCGCATTACCAACAGGGCAAAAGACCACAGACTGTCTGTACATTTTGATACAGGTATTCAGACGGATATGGCAGACGCAGGCGGACATTTCACCGTGGATCACAGACCGGTACAGGCGGCAGACGAAAAAGAAGGCTTACATTATACCGAGATGGATAAAATGCCTATGGACGGCTTTGTGGATGTGAGCGACGGAGAAAAAGGCTTCGGCGTGATCTCACAGGAACTGCTGGAGTACGATGCATCTCATCCAGGACATCTGTCCTGCACTTTATTCAGGGCGGTGCGCGATATTATATGTACGGAGTTCCGCAGTGGTTCTTCTTATCCTTCCCAGGAGGGCGGACAATTACAGGAGACCATGGAATATCATTATGCGATCATGCCCCATGGCGGCAACTGGGAGGCAGCAGGCGTGGAAGCAGTAAGCGCACGCCAGGCTGTGGCGGTACAACCGGTACAATTCAGCGTAGATACTCAGGAAGAAGGCAACCTTCCATGTGAACACAGTTTTTATGGCGTGGACGGTGCACGGGTATCCTGTATCAAATATGCCGAGGACCGGGACAGCATCATTTTGCGTATGTACAATCCAAAGACACAGGATTCCCCTGTGAAGGTACATTTTGCAGCATCGGTGGGGGAAGCTTATCAGGTCAATATGAATGAGGAAAGAGAAGAAAAACTTGCTCTGACCAGCAACGAAATCAGAACGATTCTGGCACCGGATCAGATTATGACCATTGAATGCATACTACAGGAAAAGGAATAAGGAATGATGAGAATAGAAGATAAAATATACCCGGGCATCGGGAGAGTGAGCGGCATGCTCCCGCTTATGAGCACGGAGGACGGCAGTTTTCATGTGGGCCAGGAGGGTGTAAAGGAAATCTTTACACCGTTAGACCACAAAGAAGAATTTATTGTTTATGAAAAAAAGACATTATGCAATGTGAAATCCGCTCTGGGCTATCCGGCTATCTATCAGGTGCCGGAAGCAGCCTACGAGGGCCCGGCCACGGCCATTCTTATGGATCTGGACGGTACCAGCGTGCGCAGTGAATCCTTCTGGATCTGGATCATCGAACAGAGTATTGCGAAATTAATGCAGAATCCGCACTTTACACTGGAAGCAGCAGATGAGCCTTACGTATCCGGCCATTCCGTTTCGGAACATTTACAGTACTGTATTGACAAATACTGCCCGGATAAAAAACTGGAGGATGCCAGAGCATTTTATTTTGCCACCACAGAATATGAAATGAAAGAAATCCTGGAAGGACGCGGCAGGCAGGGTGCTTTCGAGCCTGCACCGGGACTGAGAGAGTTCCTGACGGAGGTCAAAGGAAACGGCGTGCGCATCGGTCTGGTAACATCAGGACTCTACACCAAGGCTATGCCGGAGATACTATCGGCTTTCCGTACCTTACATATGGGAGATCCGCTGGAGTTTTATGACGCTATCATCACGGCAGGACAGTGCTTTTCCAAGACGCAGTCCGGGACCATCGGTGAACTGGCTCCAAAGCCACATCCATGGCTGTATTCTGAGACGGCCAAGGTGGGACTGGGTATCACTGAGGAGGAAAAAGGCCGCGTGCTGGGCTTTGAAGATTCCTCGGCAGGCGTGGTTTCCATCCGCCTGGCAGGCTTTCAGGCAGTGGGTATCGGCGGCGGAAATATCGCATCCGGCGGCGTGGAATCCATGTGTATGAAACAGGCGGATCTCTTGTGCGACACACTGCCGCTGATTCTGGGCAGATAAAGGAGCAGGCCATGGCAATATTAAAGTTGAAGCCCAGTTATAAGAATTACCTCTGGGGCGGAGAACGTTTGAAAACAGAATACAACAAAGAATATGACGGCGATGTGCTGGCGGAATCTTGGGAGCTGTCCTGCCATGTGGACGGAAAATCTCTGATTGAAGAGGGGGAGTTCGCCGGAAAGACACTGCAGGAGTATATTGAATGGGAAGGAAAGCGCGTGCTTGGAAAAAACTGTATGCGCTTCCGAAATTTCCCGGTACTGATTAAATTCATTGATGCAAAACAGGATTTATCCATACAGGTTCATCCAACCGATGCCTATGCCCTGAAAGAAGAGGGCCAGTATGGCAAGACGGAAATGTGGTATGTGGTGGAATGTGAGCCGGATGCCTGCCTGTATTATGGATTTTCTAAAAAAATTTCCAAAGAAGAATTAAAGCAGCGTATCCAGGATGAGACGATCACGGAGGTGCTGAACAAAGTGCCGGTCCGCAAAGGGGATGTGTACTTTATCGAGGCCGGGACCGTACACGCCATCGGCAAAGGCATCGTCATAGCCGAAATCCAGCAGAATTCCAACGTGACCTACCGGGTCTACGACTACGGCCGCGTGGGTGCCGATGGAAAAAAGCGGGACCTGCATATTGAAAAAGCCCTGGAAGTAGCCGACCGCGATCCCAAGGTGCGCAGTGAATCCTTTGATCCCCATCTTGGCATCTGTTCCTACTTTACGGTGGACAAACTGGTGCTGGATGGGCATTTGCTGGAAAAAGTGACAGGAAATGTGGATGAGAGTTCCTTCCTGCATATTCTGGTGCTGGATGGTGCTGGCAGCATCCACAATGGCATGGATTTATCTTTTCGAAAGGGTGACAGCATCCTTCTGACCGCAGGCACCGGAGCGTATGAGATACAGGGGAAATGTGAGGCGTTACTGACCACGATCCCGGTTTGCTGAGACCGTATTTGTGTCCATTAGTTTGAATTTGGGGTAGACAAAAAAAGACTTTTATTCTATAGTTATATAGGATGAGGTCTTTTTTGGATTTCAATGTAAAATATTATTTACAAATGTAAAAATATTTTTACAAAAGATGTAAAGAATACGAATGGACAAAGGGAGAAGCCATGGGAATTACAACAATTATTGCATTAGCGGGTGGGTTGGGCCTGTTTTTGTACGGCATGAAGCTGATGAGCGATGGACTGGAAAAAGTTGCCGGTGCAAAAATGAGAAATGTTTTGGATTTTATTACCCGAAATCGTTTGATCGGAATGCTGGTGGGTATGTTTTTCACCGCTGTAGTACAATCCTCCAGCGCGACAACTGTTATGGTTGTCAGTTTTGTAAACTCAGGACTTATGACTCTGCTGCAGGCAGCCGGTGTTATTATGGGTGCCAATATCGGTACCACTATCACAGGACAGCTGATTGCTTTCAAACTGTCGGACGTGGCACCGTTTTTTGTGATCGTCGGTGTTGTCATGATCATGTTCTGCAAGAAGGCCAATATTAAAAAAATTGGCGAAGTTGTTTTAGGTTTTGGTATTTTGTTCATGGGTCTTACCTATATGTCGGACTCTATGGCGACTTTCAAGGAATCACCGCAGATCGTATCGATCTTAGGCTCGTTGCAGAACCATTATCTCGCTATTCTGGTTGGCTTTGTGATTACGGCTATTTTGCAGAGTTCTTCGGCTACGGTAGGTATCGTTATCGTTATGGCGGGGCAGGGACTTCTGGCACTGCCGATTTGTTTCTTCATTACACTGGGTTGTAATATGGGCTCCTGTGTGTCCGCGCTGCTGGCCAGCCTTGGGGGCAAGAAGGATGCAAAGCGTGCTGCATGGATTCATTTCCTGTTTAATATTGTAGGTTCTACGATTATTATGCTGATACTGACTTTCGCGCTGGATCCGATCACCAATGCGATCACACAACTTTCCGGCGGAGACATGTCCAGAAGCGTGGCGAATGCGCATACCATCTTCAAGATCGTGGAAGTTATTATTATCTTCCCGTTTGTACAGTGGATCGTCAAATTGACATACCTGATCGTGCCGGGTGACGACAAGCAGGGCGAGGGATTCGAACTGGTGTATATTGGCGAGAAATCCGTCTTTTCCCCGGCTACAGCCGTTGTGGAAGTGACCAGAGAACTGGAGCGCATGGGAGATATGGCGATCAATAACCTGACCCGTGCTATGAATGCGCTGATCACGCTGGATGAGGAAGAGATCAAAGCAGTGTACGAAATGGAAAAAAATATTGATTTTCTCAATGAAAAGATTACGGATTATCTGGTGAATATCAATCAAATGACTTTACCGGTAGATGATGCCAAGAATATTGGCGGCCTCTTCCATGTGGTAAATGATATCGAGCGTATCGGTGACCATGCGGAGAATGTGGCAGACGATGCCAGAGACCGTATTGAGAATAAGATCTCTTTCAGCCAGGAAGCGCAGGAAGAATTGTCCGAGATGCTGGATATGGTCATCAAGATTACTACGTATGCCATTGATATGTTCTCGAATAATAACAGGGAGCATATGAATGAGATCCTTGCCCTGGAGAATGAAATCGATCATAGGGAACGCGCATTGCAGCAGTCCCATGTAGAGCGACTGACGCGGAACGAATGTACGCCGGGCGCAGGTATGATGTACTCGGATATTGTATCCGGGCTGGAAAGAGTTGCAGACCATGCGACCAATATTGCCTTCTCTCTTATGGAGGAGGATCCAGATGAGAAAGAAAAAGAATTAGCCGCAAATGCATAAAAGAAATGATTTGGAGCACACTTTAGTTGTGCTCCTTTTCTTTGCTTTTTTGTATTGGAGGTTTGATTATGAAAGGAAACAGAGTTATTTATTTAGTAACAGCGGCATTGTGTGGTATCACGGCGGTACTGCCCGTATATGGGGAGGGCCAGGCAGATACATTAGAAACAGGAAAAACCTGGGGAGTGGTACAGGTGCATTCACATCTGAATGTGCGAAGCGGTCCCGGAACCGGGTACGATATTATAGAGGAACTGGAAAACGGCAGCATCTGCAACATCCGCGAGATAGATAGTGACTGGGCCTATATGGAATATGGAAGCACCGGTGGCTATGTGTCCATGGAGTATGTGAGACTGTTGGGAAGCAGTGAACATAGCAGTATGCAGGAGGAGCAGGAAGCACAGACGGAAGAGGAAGCGCAAACAGAAGAGGAAACGCAAATAGAAGAGGAAACACGGACGGAAGAGGAAGTACAGACAGAAGCGCAGACAGAGCCGGAGAGCACACAGGAAGAGAGTACGGAGACCGTGGCGGGTGTGGATACGCTGCGCCAGGATATGGTGGGTTATGCCCTGCAGTTTGTGGGGAATCCATATGTATGGGGCGGTACCAGCCTGACTGAGGGTGCAGACTGCTCCGGATTCGTACAGAGCATCTATGCTAATTATGGTATGGAACTGCCAAGGACATCAGGCGAACAGGCCTATGCAGGTGAACGGATACCTATTGAAGAGGCTCTGCCGGGAGATCTGATCTTTTATGCCGATGAGGAGGGCAATATCTATCACGTGGTCCTCTATATGGGCGATGGCCAGGTAGTACAGGCGGCGAGCACAAAGGCTGGTATCATCACCTCAGGAATCAATTACGAGAAAGCAGTCTGGGCAGAACGATATTTTTAAATGAAAAGTCGGATAATATGTTGAAAAATCGAGAAGGAAGAAGTGAAAAAACAGTTTACACAGAAAATCCCTTGTGGTATACTATGGAGGTATGAAATTTAGCCTTGATTCAGAGATTGGACACTCCGACCGTTTCTTAATCTTTGGCGGTTTTAACAAGAAAAAATAAGGAGGAAATCAAAATGATTTCAAAAGAAAAGAAACAGGCAATTATGGCTGAATATGCCAGAACAGAAGGCGACACAGGTTCACCGGAAGTACAGGTAGCAGTACTGACTGCAAGAATTCAGGAACTCACAGAGCATTTAAAAGAGCATCACAAAGATCATCATTCCCGTCGTGGTATGTTAAAAATGATCGGACAGAGAAGAGGATTACTGACTTATTTAAAGAAAACAGATATCGAAAGATACCGTGCTTTAATTGAGAAATTAGGACTCAGAAAATAATTTGCAGTGAGGGAGCGGAGCAATCCGCTCCATTTTTGCAGTAAAGAAAGTTCAGCAACAACGCTGACAGGAGTAGAAATTTTACCGAGACCACTGAAAAGCATCTTTGTGAAAAGGGATTTTTCAGTTGTTTCGGGCTCCTGTTTTGCGATCTATCAATCAAAAAAAGGAGAACAAAAGTATGTACAAAAGTTATTCAATGGAACTGGCAGGCAGAACACTTACTGTTGACATCGGAAGAGTAGGCAAGCAGGCAAACGGCTGTGCCCTTATGCACTATGGGGAGACCACTGTATTATCTACTGCAACCGCATCAGACAAGCCTCGTGAAGGTATCGATTTCTTCCCTCTCAGCGTAGAGTACGAAGAGAAGATGTATGCAGTTGGAAAGATTCCGGGAGGCTTTAACAAACGTGAAGGAAAAGCAAGCGAGCATTCCGTTTTGACCTCCCGTGTTATTGACCGCCCTATGAGACCGCTATTCCCGAAGGATTACCGCAATGATGTTACCTTAAACAATCTGGTAATGTCCGTAGATCCTGACTGCAATCCGGAGATTCCGGCTATGCTGGGTTCCGCTATTTCTACTTCTATTTCTGATATTCCATTCGACGGCCCATGTGCAACCACACAGTTAGGCCTTATTGACGGCGAGTTTGTCGTAAACCCGACACTGGCTCAGAAAGAAGTATCTGACCTGCAGCTGACCGTTGCATCCACCAGAGAAAAAGTTATCATGATCGAAGCAGGCGCTAATGAAGTGCCGGAAGACAAGATGATCGAAGCAATCTTCAAATGTGATGAAGTGAACAAAGAGATCATCAAATTCATCGATACCATCGTTGCAGAAGTGGGTAAACCAAAACATACTTACGAAAGCTGTGCTGTTCCGGAAGAACTGTTTGCAGCAATGAAAGAGATCGTTACACCGGCTGAGATGGAAGTTGCCGTATTCACAGACGAGAAACAGGTTCGTGAAGAAAACATCCGCCAGATCAAAACGAAACTTACCGAAGCATTTGCTGATAAAGAAGAATGGCTGGCTGTATTAGACGAGGCAGTTTACCAGTATCAGAAAAAGACCGTTCGTAAGATGATCTTAAAAGACCACAAACGTCCGGATGGCCGTCAGATTACCGAGATCCGTAAACTGGCTGCTGAGACTGATATTATCCCGAGAGTACATGGCTCCGCTATGTTTACTCGTGGACAGACACAGATATGTACCATCACCACACTGGCTCCTTTATCTGAAGCACAGCGCGTAGATGGATTAGATGCATTCGAGACAAAAAAGAGATATATGCATCACTATAACTTCCCATCATACTCTGTAGGTGAGACGAAGCCATCCAGAGGACCGGGACGTCGTGAGATCGGACATGGTGCTCTTGCAGAGCGTGCCCTGGTTCCGGTACTTCCAAGTGAAGCAGAATTCCCATACGCGATCCGTACTGTATCTGAGACCTTCGAATCCAACGGTTCTACCTCGCAGGCAAGTATTTGCGCATCTACCATGTCTCTCATGGCAGCAGGTGTGCCGATCAAGAAACCGGTTGCTGGTATTTCCACCGGTCTGGTAACAGGCGATACGGATGATGATTATCTGGTACTGACAGATATCCAGGGTCTGGAAGATTTCTTCGGCGACATGGACTTTAAGGTAGCCGGAACACATGACGGTATCACCGCTATCCAGATGGATATCAAGATCCACGGACTGACCAGACCGATCATCGAAGAAGCTATCGCTAAGACAAAAGAAGCGAGAGAATTTATCCTGACAGAAGTTATGGAAAAATGCATCGCAGAACCGAGAAAAGAAGTTGGACCGCTGGCTCCGAAGATCGTTCAGCTGATGATCGACCCGGCGAAGATTGGTGATGTAGTAGGACAGCGCGGCAAGACTATTAATACACTGATCGAAATGTACGATGTGAAAATCGATATCACAGACGACGGCGCAGTATCCGTATGTGGTACCGATGCTGAGAATATGGACAAAGCAGTAGCGGCAATCAAGATCATCTCCACAGATTTTGAAGCAGGACAGATCTTTACCGGTAAAGTTGTCAGCATCAAAGACTTCGGCGCATTCCTTGAGTTTGCACCAGGCAAAGAGGGAATGGTTCATATTTCCAAGATTGCTAAAGAGCGTATCAACAAAGTGGAAGATGTGCTTTCTATGGGACAGATCGTTAAAGTTATCTGCATGGGCAAAGACAAAATGGGACGTATCAGCTTCAGCATGAAGGATGTTCCAGAAGAAACGACAGAAGCATAATAGGAGAAAAAGCATGAGATATCACAATATTACCAAAGACGATATGTTAAATGGCGATGGTCTGCGTGTGGTTTTGTGGGTAGCAGGCTGTTCTCATAGATGTAAGGAATGCCAGAATCCTGTTACCTGGGATCCAAAAGGCGGCGTTCCTTTCGAAGAAAAAGATAAAGAAGAAATTTTTGCAGAATTGGAGAAATCCTATATTTCAGGCATCACCTTCAGCGGCGGAGACCCTCTCTACGAGGGCAATGTGGTGGAGGTGACTGCTCTTGCAAAAGAAATCAAAGAAAAGTTTCCGCAGAAGACTATCTGGCTCTATACCGGATTTAACTGGGACGAGATCGAGTATCTGCCTGTCACCAGATATCTGGATGTGGTCGTGGATGGGGAGTTTGAGATCGCAAAAAGGGATGTGGGCCTTCAATGGAAGGGCAGTTCCAACCAGCGCGTCATCGATGTTCCAGCCACGTTGAAGAACAGAAAAATCGTTCTGCATGCTTAGGGAGTGACCATGAAAAGAATCGCAGCCTTTCACAAAGTGAGTTTTGAACAGTTCCAAAAGGACTGGATGGATTCCTTCGCTGATGCGGGGGAAGATGAGATTGCAGCTATATATGAAGGTATCCGCCTGCCAAAGCGGGCTACCAGCGGCAGTGCAGGATATGATTTCTACAGCACACTGGATTTCACTCTGGAGCCGGGGGAGACGATCAAGATCCCTACGGGTATCCGTGTGGAGATGGAAGAGGGCTGGGTGCTCAAATGCTATCCGCGCAGCGGGCTCGGTTTCAAGTTCCGTCTGCAGTTGAATAACACAGTGGGTATCATCGACAGTGATTATTTTTATTCGGATAATGAAGGACATATTTTCTCTAAGATCACCAATGACAGCAAGGAAGGCAAAACCGTATCATTAAAGAGCGGAGATGGCTTTATGCAGGGGATTTTCGTGGAATATGGCATTACCATGGATGATGATGCCTCAGAAGTAAGAAACGGCGGCTTCGGCAGTACTTCAAAATAATACAATAAAAAAGTGATGTCTTTGTTCCATTTGGAACCAGGACATCACTTTTTTGTTATTCTATTATTCTGCTTCGATCTCTTCGAATTCTTTTTCATCCAGCAATTCGTCAAAAGCATCTGCAGCCAGATCGTATTCCTCGTCACTTTCGATGTTGCTCAGGGAAGGACCTTCGGCTTCAGTCTCAGAAAAACGGTACAGATACACTTCATCGGAAGCCTGCTCACCGTTCTCATCCAACGGTACCAATGCGATATATTCCTGCTCCTCTACCGGATAGATAGCTACCACACCACATTCTAAGATTGTATCATCATCTAAAGTCAGAGTCACGGTCGCGTTTGGATTACGCGGATCAAGACTTTCACAATCACTTCCACAACTGCCACATTCACCGGAACAACCGGCATCATTTTTGTTTAATTCGTCCATTTTCTTTCCTCCTGGTAAGTTATACTATTACTCTAACAGAAGATAAGTGGAAAAGCAATGAAAAAAATTGTTAAATATGCTAGTAATCATTGTATGAAATAGGCTATAATAAAAGAACTAAGGTAACTGGTCAGGTACTGAACAGTTACGAATTAAGAGAGAAAGGTGGATGGCTAGTTTTGAATGAGAAGAAGAATCACCGGATTATAGAGCCGATACAGGGAGATCCTTTAAAAAGAGGCGTGACGGTAAAAAATGGCGGAGTGAATTTTGCCATGGAGATCCCAGAACAGGGGGATGCAGCGCTGCTTCTGTTTCCAAAAAGAAAGTCGACAGAACCAATAGAGGTCCCATTGCCACCGGAACAGCGGGTAGGTGACCTGAGTGCGGTGATGTTCCCGGACGAGGGGATTGCGCAGTATGCATATCAATATAAAATAGATGGCAAAATGTGTCTGGATCCATATGCAAAAGAGATCAGAGACGGCCTTTGCCATATTGTCACGGAAAGATTTGACTGGGGGGAGGACAGGCTGCCCGGTTATCCATATGAAGAGACGATTCTGTACAAGTTACACATAAAGGGTTTCACGAAACAGGCAGGCTCCAAAGTGCGTGCCAGGGGAACTTTTGCGGGTGTCATAGAAAAGATTCCTTATATGCAGTCACTGGGGATCACGACACTGCTGTGCATGCCCATGTACGAATGGGAAGATACATTAAAATCACCGGTGTTATCCATGACCACAGATTATGGCGAGACAGGCGAATTGGAGATAAAGAAAAATTTCTGGGGCTATGCAGAGGAGAATTATTATTTTTCCCCGAAGGCTGCCTTTAGCCACAGTAAGGATGCGGTACAGGAGTGCAAGCAGATGGTTCAGGCGCTTCATACTGCAGGACTGGAATGTGTTATGGAGTTTTATTTCCCGAAAGGGACCAATACCATGCTGGCCCTGGAGGCACTGCACTATTGGAAAATGGAATATCATATGGATGGATTCCGATTGACCGGAGAAGGTGTGCCGGTGGATGCCATCGTGCATGATCCGCTGCTCCGGCAGACGAAACTGCTTTTGGATTATGTGGATGCAGCCTGGATCTATGGGGACAAGATCCCAGCGGTGAAAAATCTGGCTGAGTATAATGATGGATTTTGTACCGATGCAAGACGATTCCTCAAGGGAGATGAAGGGCAGCTGGCTTCCTTTGCCTACCGCCTGCGCCGTAATCCGGCTACCCATGGAGTGATCAATTACGTGGCGGACAACAATGGATTCACCATGGCAGATATGGTGACCTACGACCACAAACACAACGAGGACAATGGCGAGGACAATCAGGACGGGAACAACCGGAATTATAACTGGAACTGCGGTACAGAAGGCCCGACCCGAAAAAACGGCATCCGTGGGCTGCGCAAAAAGCAGTTGAAGAATGCTTTCCTTTATGTACTGCTGGCGCAGGGAACGCCTATGATACAGGCGGGAGATGAGTTTGGCAATTCCCAGAAAGGGAACAACAATGCATATTGCCAGGATAATGCTATAGGATGGGTAGACTGGGGTCAGGCCAAAAAGAACGAAAGCCTGGTGGAGTTCGTAAAAGAAACCATCGCCTTTCGGAAGCAGCATCCGATCCTTCATATGCAGAATGAATTGCGTATTATGGACTATAAGTCATTCGGTGTGCCGGATCTGTCCTATCATGATGATCATGCATGGCATATGAATTTTGACCATTCCAGCCGCTATATGGGTGTGATGTATTGTGGGGAGTACGCTAAACTGGAAAAAAAAGATCCGGATAATATGATTTATGTGGCATATAATGCATATTGGGAGCCGCACAGCTTCGCAGTGCCGAAGACACCGGTGGATATGCATTGGTACAGGGTCCTTGACACGGGAGCGGAAGCAGTCCGTGAGGTCGCGCAGAAGGGACCGGAGATACAGGAAGAACAGGAAAAAGTGGTACAAAAAGTAATACAGGTGCCGCCGCGTACAGTGGTGGTGTTGATTGGAAAATAGGAGTCAGGGACATGAATAAGGCTTGGGAGCATTTTAAGACCATTACCCGACATAAAAGAATGGTCATGCAATATTGTTTTCGTATTGGCTTGTTTAAGCAGGGACTGCTGCACGACCTGTCCAAGTATTCGCCCACGGAATTCCGTGTGGGGGCAAAGTACTATCAGGGAACCCGCAGTCCAAATAATGCAGAGCGGGAGGAAAGCGGTATTTCCACCGCATGGCTGCATCACAAAGGCAGGAATAAGCATCATTTTGAGTATTGGATTGATTATGGGGAAAAGGACAGCAAGACGGTCATAGAAGGCATGCAGATGCCGCGCAACTATGTGGCGGAGATGATTGTGGACCGTATCTGTGCCTCCCGTGTATACAAGGGAGATGCTTACGACCAGCACAAACCGCTGGCTTATTACAATGCCAGCAAAGAGAATATGTGGTTTATACACAAAGAGACAAAAAGGCAGATGGAGTATCTGCTCACCATGCTGGACCAGCAGGGAGAGCGAAAGACAATGGCTTATATCCGAAAGGTTTTCCTAAAGGGGAAATAGACAGTCCCCGGGAATTATGTTCCCGGGGATTGCTGTATCAGTAGGTGAAGGTGCCCTCGAAACGGTCACAGTGATCTTTTTCGTGGGAACGACCCTGACAGGTGGTACAATGGTCGCAGAATTCAGATTTGTAACAAAACTGACAGCGACAGGCACCGCAGTCTTTTTTGACTGAGGTTTGTTTACGGGAAGTATCAACAGTATCCATGTCATCACACTCCTTATTACCCTACATTATAGCACGGTTTATTTGAAATGTTAGAAGTTTTCAGAAAAATCAAAGAAAAAAACAGTACTATTTTACAAAGAGAATAAAATAGAGTAGAATAGTAATAATAAATTTATTTACAAAATGTGAGGAAGAAGAAAAAGCAAAGGAAGGATATTGCTATGGATAAATTATTGGACAAACTGGTTCAGTGGGGCTGCGATGTGCCAAGCGCACTGGAACGTTTTATTGATGACAAAGAATTGTACGTGGACTGTCTGAAAGCCTTCGAGGATGATGAGAATTTTGGGCTTCTGGAG
>JAQUWF010000032.1 GCA_028692975.1 Lachnospiraceae bacterium | reverse complement strand
GAACACCACAGTCCCGTGAATGGCTGGAGGAATGCTTCTTAAACCGCATTACCAGAAAAGTGAATAAGGATTCCACCGTCTCCATCAACAAGACAAGCTTTGATGTTCCCATGCAGTTCATCTCCATACGCCCTTTAACATAAGAGCCGGTGTCGGCTTATACCTATATCCGGACTGCTCACAGACCTTCAATGTTCTCTTGTCTTTTCTCATATTCTCTACCACCCTTGATGAAATTCACAGTATCGCACGAGATTTTGTTCAGAACTTTCCACGAACCTGATAGGTACACTATAGACAAGACGTATCAGACTGATTTTATAAGTATGAAGCAATACTGTAAGGTAAACATGTTCCCATTAAATATTGCAGCAGAATTGGCGTTGTAAGATCCCTGACTTTTAGTTGATGAATCTGATTTATAGCCGTGGTACAAAAACACAGGTTTAATTCTCCCACAGCGCCCGGTTCACATTAAACCCGGCCGGAACTTGTCAACCAACATTACAACGCCACATTGCAACCCGTCAGCATTTCTAAGGACTTCGGACCTTCACATCTACACGCCAGAGTGATGTGGTCGCTTTAATTGTAATGAATCATCTGTTAATCCACATATATTTTTTAAGTGTATAATAATATTTATTTTGTACTTACTAATTTTATATTAGCATATGCTTATGCATTTGTCAACATAAATATTAGTGTTTACTAAAATTCCTTTCACTTTCATAAATAATATGTTAGAATCTACTTATACGAACTAAGGTGGTGATTTTATGATGAAATATTATAAGTTGTTTGACTTGCTCTCACGTCGTGACATGAAGAAAACTGATTTATTAGAAGTGATATCTGCTCCCACACTTGCAAAATTGTCAAAAGGAGAAAGCGTGACAACAGATGTGCTTTGTAAGATATGTGCCTTTTTAGATTGTCAGCCGGGAGATATAATGGAATTCATAAAATAAAAAAATCCGGTAATGCAGGAATACAGTTATCCTACACTACCGGATTTTTATTTACACAACACTTTACTACTTATATCCTCCAGGCTACTATAAAATTCAACCTGTTATACTTTGTCAAATCATCTTAAAATGCCTTAGTGCTTCTTCAATCGCTTGTTCTTTTTCTAATGGCACTTGGGGAATCTTTGCTTTACCATTACCTATATTGTAATTGACTCTCTCAATGATACCGTGCTTTCTTTTTACCTGTGCAATATACAACTGCGATACTTTTAGTCCTGTATTCTTCAAGACATATTCCTTTATTTCTGCATAGGTTGCCTTGCTCTCTGCCTGTGTTAAATCCATCTCATCAAGTTTAATTTCTACTTCGATAGACTTGGTTGATTTTAGTTTGGACAAAAGTACGCACGTCTCCACATGCACTGTCATCCCAAATTGATCAATCCCCCGGACTCTTCTTAACTCATACCCATGTGCACACAAATACTTCAAATCTCTCGCCAGTGTAGCGGAGTCGCAGCTTACATATACGATTTTCTCCGGTGCCATGGCTGCCATGGTGGCCAGGAGGCTTTCTTCGCAGCCTTTTCTTGGTGGATCTACCACGATGACATCCGCCTTGATCTTTTCCTGTTCAAACTTCTGGGGAAAGACTTCTTCCGCTTTGCCCACATAGAAATGTGCGTTCTCGAAGCCATTCCGTGCAGCATTTTCCTTGGCATCCGCAATAGCCTGGGGCACGATCTCTACGCCGTACACATTCTTTGCTTTCTGCGCCAGAAATAACGAGATCGTTCCGATGCCGCAATACAGATCCCACACCGTCTCTTCCCCTGTCAGCCCTGCATACTCCATGGCCAGATTATATAACTTCTCCGTCTGCACCGGATTCACCTGATAAAAACTAAGCGGCGAAATCCTGAAACTGATGTCCCCAATATAATCGGTAATATAACCCTGTCCCCAGAGCACCTGCACCTCTTCACCCAGAATTACATTATTCCGTTTCGTATTCACGTTGAGACAGATACTGGTCATGCCGTCCATTTCCCGCAGAGAATCAACCAGTTCACCCGCGTGAGGCAGCTTCGTCCCATTCACAATAAGACAGACCATGATCTCCCTGGTCTTAAAGCCATATCGAATAAGCACATGGCGTACCAGGCCCTTCCCGGTCTCTTCATCATAAGCCGAAATACCATACCGCTCCATAAACCCAATCACCCGGTCCAGCACCTCTTTATTCTGCGCCACCCCAAGACAACAATCCCTGTTCTCGATAATAGAATGAGTCCGCCCCGCATAAAATCCCGTAATAATCTTCCCATCCCGGTTCACACCCACCGGAAACTGAGCCTTATTCCGATACGCAAAAGGAACCTCCATCCCCACCATAGGCTCCATAGGGATCTCCACAAAGCCCCCAATACGCTGAAGATTATTCCGTATCTTATCCTCCTTAAAAGCCAGCTGCTTCTCATAAGACAACTCCTGCAGCTGACACCCGCCACACTGCCGCGCAAACCCACACCGAGCCTCCACCCGGTCCGCCGAAGGCTCCAAAACCTCCATCAGCCTTGCATAACCATAATTCTTCTTAGCTTTAACCACCTTAACCCGAACCTTATCCCCAATCACAGCATCCTTCACGAAAAGAGTATACCCCTCCACCTTCCCGATCCCAGACCCATCCGTACTCAAATCCACAATATCCACAACCACCAAATCATTCTTCCCAAAACCCATACCAATCCTCCTATCAAAAAAATGTCATCCCAAGCCCCGCGAGTCCCCTCACAATCCAGCCCCAAAATGACACTAATCTTTATCTTTTAATCTTTTCTCTTTTAATCTTTTCTCTTTTAATCTTTTATCCTTTAATCTTTTATCCTTTAATCTTTTAATCCCTACCGCCCCACAACGCCAGGCGAAGCCGCAGCAGCCCCCGCATATATCAAAGCAAAGAAATCAGCGTGCGTCCTTAGCGTAGGCGAAATCCTCTGCCTACGGAGACTTAGGGACGAAGGCATTCCTGAGTCCCTTAGTCGCAGTTGGCAGATAGTTCGCCGGAGCGTTGCACGCCTTTGCGTGATATATGCGGGGGCAGCTGCGGCTTCGCCGTCCGCCTTCTACTCTCCCATACTTCTCCGAAGATTCGACTCAAACAACCGATTATACCCCAGCCATTCCGTCTTATCCCCAGCCGCATCAAAGATCTCCGTCAGCGTCTCCAGCCGGGCATCCGTATTATCCGCAAGATTCAGCGCCACAGCCTCAGCCAGTGCCGGTTTCTTCGGAGAACCATACTCATACTCACCATGATGCGCCAGAATACAATGCTTCAATTCACTCTCCAGCTTCTTCGGGAAGCCGGCAATCTGACCAATACGGTCATGCAGCATCTCAGACCCAATCACAATATGTCCCAAAAGCTGCCCGTCATCCGTATAATCATTCATAGGGAAATCCGAGATTTCCACCGTCTTTCCAATATCATGGAACATAGCCGCAGAAAGCAGCAGGTCACGATTCAAGACCGGGTACTGCTCACAATAATATGCACACATCTTCGTCACATTCAGCGTATGCTCCAACAGACCGCCCACAAAACCATGGTGCACCGTCTTGGCAGCCGAATGTCCCTTAAAAGACTTGATAAAATCCATATCTGAAACATAAAAAGACTGCAGCAACGCCTTCAGATACTGATTCCCGATACTGCTAATAAACGCCAGAAGCCCATCATACATCACATCCGTACTGTTTTTTGACACCGGAAGATAATCCCCAGGGACATATTCCCCCTCGTCAGCCTTTCGTACCTGCTTCAGGCTGGCCTGCAGATTCCCTGCAAAGCTGGTCACATCACCCACCACATAAACATAATCCAGAACATCAAAATCCCCGATACCCGGAGAATTCGGCTCCCATATCTTGGCATCCAGGACACCTGATTTGTCCTGCAAAATCACATTTTCATAGCTTTTACCATTCTTTGTCACCGCCGACTGCTTCTGTTTACAGAGATACACATCTCCGATTCTGCCGCCTTCGCGCAATTCATTCAAATACTTCATAATAAACTTCTCCTCTTATTCTTTCTATGACAGCGCCTGAAGCGTTACCTGGAATTCAAATTCCACATACCCTTCTGCACCTTTTCGCATAACCGTAACCTTCAAAACAGTACCTGCAGCACATTTACACAATTTATCATGGAGGCTCCGCAGGGTTTCCACGTCTTCTCCATTAATTTTCGTAATAATATCCGCATTCTGTATGCCCGCCTGCAACGCCGGTGAATCCGGCTGGGCTACATTCACATAGACACCCTTAGGCATACCACTTTGACTGGAAATAGTCTCCGTCACGTCCTGCCCCTGGATACCCATATAAACCAACTCTCCATTATTAGAAAGCGTCTCGATCAGATTCTTCAGCTGAGAAATAGAGAGTCCCATAATAATGTTTTTATTATTCTCACTGGCATATTTCTGCGCTATAATACCCACGATCTTACCGTCCAGATCAATGAGCACGCCGCTTCCGTCTGCACTTCCCATCACATTGGTGGTGATCAGATTATACTCCGTGTCTATGGTAGATATCTTATTATCTATAGAAGTAATCTGTCCATACACAATAGACTTACTATAACCCATCGGGCTTCCGATTGCAATAACTGGTTCTCCCTGGGTCACACCGTAAGAATTTCCCAGTTCTGCCACCACGACTTCATCCATTGTTTCCGCAGGCAGGCTGCCAATAGGCACCCGGACGATAGCCAGCCCTGTGTTTGGATCATATTTCTGATACTGGGCATCCACTTCCGTTCCGTCCCAGAAAGCCACCAGAATACGGTCCACCTCCTGTATAGCCTCGTACTGGGTCAGTATGAGCAGATCCTGTCCATTATTTGCCACAATAACACCGGCCGCCTGACTTTTGCTCTCATTCACTTCATTAAACCAGTCCTCGTCACTGGCTACACCTGTCACCGTGGTCATGGCATGGCTTGGCTCCTCAGCAATATCCTGCATCGCTATATAGACATCTCTGTATGCTTCCAGGGTATCTGCTGGTTCTTCCTCCGGCGTGGGCGTCACTTCCGTCACAGTAGGCTCAGGTGTCGGCGTCACCGTTTCCTCCGGATCATCTGTTGGTATGTCCACCTGCTCCGGCTTTTTCGAATAATTCTCCACCATTGGAACAACACGCACAAAAACAACAGCCGCAACGATTCCAAATAGAATCGCACCGCCGATCAGCCCCAAGACCTTAAAGCATATCTTCCTTTTATCCATAGGTTTCCCCTTAATGGTTTCTCTTAAGAAGCTATAATCTTCATTATCAGTCTCTTTCTGGGAGTTATGCAGTTGTTCCCCGTTTTTATTCTCTTTCCGTTCGTCCATAGTAAATATATATTATCAAACCATTATGAACAATTCATGAATATAATTGTTAAAATTAACCCCAAATTCACCTAAACTCCTTTTCACCAGTGGCAATTTAGAGTACAATATGGAGTATGAAAATGAATGAAAAAGCACTCAAAACATTAGAATACAATAAAATAATAGAACAGCTGACCACACACGCGTCCTCTCCTATGGGCAAAGACCTGTGCGCCAAGCTGCTGCCATCCCAGGATATCGGGGAAATACAGACCATGCAGCAGCAGACCGCAGATGCCCTGAGCCGCCTCTTTAAGAAAGGCAGCACCTCTTTCGGCAACGCCAAAGATGTACGCGCCTCCCTGAAAAGGCTGGAGATCGGCAGCACACTTGGTATCGGAGAATTACTCCTGATCAGCGGGCTTTTGGAGAACTGCGCCCGGGCCAAATCTTATGGCCGCCATGATCAGGAAGACGAGGCAGAAGATTCCCTGGATATTTTCTTCCAATCATTGGAGCCGTTGACACCGGTTTCCACGGAGATCCGCCGCTGCATTCTCTCTGAGGATGAGATCAGCGACGATGCCAGTTCCACACTGCGCCAGATAAGACGGTCCATCAAGCTTACCAACGACCGCATCCATACAGAATTAAACCGTATCGTGACCTCTTCCGGCAAGGATTACCTGCAGGACAGCCTGATCACCACACGGAATGGCCGGTATTGTATCCCGGTCAAGAACGAATACCGCAATCAGGTATCCGGCATCATCCATGACCAGTCTTCCACAGGCTCCACTCTTTTCGTTGAGCCAGCCGCTATCGTCAAATTAAACAACGATATCCGGGATCTGGAGGGCAAAGAACAGGAAGAGATTGAAGTGATCCTGGCCAGATTAAGTGAGGAGGTGGCCGGTTACACAGAGGAGATCTCCACCAACCTGTCCATGCTGGTACAGTTGGATTTCGCCTTCGCGAGAGGCGCTCTGGCTATGGAACAAAATGGTTCCCAGCCTATTTTTAATACCAACGGCTATATCGAGCTGCGCAATGCGCGCCACCCATTGATCGACAAGAAAAAAGTCGTTCCCATCCAGGTGACGCTTGGCAAAGATTATAATCTGCTTATCATCACCGGACCAAATACCGGCGGTAAGACAGTTTCTTTGAAAACCGTAGGTCTGCTGGCTCTCATGGGGCAGGCGGGGCTGCATATTCCGGCGGGAGACCATTCCCAACTGTCTGTGTTCCATCAGGTTTACGCAGATATCGGGGATGAGCAGAGCATCGAGCAGAGTCTCAGTACGTTCTCCTCACATATGACCAATGTGGTTTCTTTCCTGGAACAGGTGGATGAACATTCTCTGGTTCTCTTTGATGAACTTGGTGCCGGCACTGACCCTACAGAGGGCGCGGCACTGGCTATCGCTATCCTGAACGTACTCCATGAACGTGGTATCCGTACCATGGCTACCACCCATTACAGTGAATTAAAGCTTTACGCCCTCTCCACCCCAGGTGTGGAAAACGGCAGCTGTGAATTTAATGTGGAGACACTCAGCCCCACCTACCGCCTGCTTATCGGCGTTCCCGGCAAGAGTAACGCATTTGCCATCTCTTCCAAGCTGGGCCTGCCAGATTATATTATCGCCAAGGCCAAGGAACAGATCAGCGAGGAAGCAGAGTCCTTCGAGGACGTGATCACCAATCTGGAAGACAGCCGTCGCTCCGTGGAAAACGAGCGTCTGGAATTAGAACAGCTGCGCGCCCAGATTGAGGCTCTCAAAGAAAAACTGGAAAACAAAAACGATAAGCTGGAAGAGCGCAAAGAAAAAATGATCCGCCAGGCCAGCGAAGAAGCGCGGCGTATTCTTCAGGAAGCCAAGGAATATGCCGACCAGACCATGCGGGACTTCCGCAAATTCGGCAAGGAAAATATTTCCGCCGCCGATCTGGAAAAATCAAGAGAACAACTGCGCAAAAAAATGTCCGGCGTGGAGAAGAATCTTTCCATGAAACCGGCTGCCAAGACGGGCAATCTGCAGGCCAAAGACCTGCATCTGGGTGACAGTATCCGTGTGCTCAGCCTGAATATTAAAGGAACGGTCAGCAGCCTTCCGGACAGTAAGGGCAACCTTTTCGTACAGATGGGCATCATGCGCTCCAAGGTCAATATCAAAGATTTGGAACTGGTGGATGAAGTGACCATAAGCACTCCGGGCCTTACCCGCACCAGTGCAGGCAAAATCAAGATGTCCAAGTCCAATTCTGTGGGCATAGAGATCAACCTTTTAGGCAAGACCGTGGACGAGGCCATCGCTGAACTGGACAAATATCTGGATGACGCTTATCTGGCGCATATGCCAAGCGTCCGCATCGTCCATGGCAAGGGCACTGGCGCACTGCGCAAGGGTGTGCACAATTATCTGCAGAAACAAAAGCACGTGAAATCTTATCGCCTGGGCGAGTTCGGCGAGGGAGATGCCGGTGTGACTATCGTTGAATTTAAGAAATAGAAAACAGGAGGTCCCGTAATGGTGACAAAACAGAAAATACTAATCGTGGATGACGACAACAATATAGCGGAGCTTATCTCCCTCTATCTGACCAAAGAATGCTTCGAGCCGAAGATCGTCAATGACGGAGAAGCGGCTCTGCGGGAATTCGATACCTTCCAGCCGAATCTGATACTTCTGGATCTGATGCTTCCGGGCATGGACGGTTATCAGGTCTGCCGGGAGATCCGTCAGAAATCCAATACGCCCATTATCATGCTCTCTGCCAAAGGCGAGATCTTTGACAAGGTGCTGGGATTGGAGCTGGGCGCCGATGATTATATGATCAAGCCTTTTGATTCTAAGGAACTGGTCGCAAGAGTCAAGGCTGTGCTGCGCCGCTTCCATGTGGATAAACCGGCCACGCCGCCTATGACAGGAAAATATGTGGAATATCCCGATCTGGTCATCAATCAGACCAACTATTCCGTCATTTACAACGGCCAGCAGGTGGATATGCCGCCCAAAGAACTGGAATTATTATATTTCCTGGCATCTTCACCTAATCAGGTCTTTACCCGTGAACAGCTTCTGGATCATATCTGGGGCTACGAATACATCGGTGACACACGTACGGTGGACGTACATATCAAGCGTCTGCGCGAAAAGATCAAAGACCATGAAGCCTGGGCTATCGGCACCGTCTGGGGCATCGGTTATAAATTTGAGGTTAAAAATTGATGAAAAAGGTCCTCTATGTAAAGTTTATTATCGCTTATGTGATCCTTGGTGTACTGGGCTTTTTTACTGTGTCCACCCTGGGTTCGCGACTCATAGAAGACCGCTTGATCGAACAGACCAGTGAATCGCTGTACCAGTCAGCCTATAGTATTTCATCCAGCCACGCGGCAAAGTATTTTTCCAAGGCCAATTCGCTGAACGATTTATATGATAATCTGACGACAGTGGGCACCTATCAGGATTCTGTCATCTGGATCATCGACTCCGGCGGACGCGTTATCGTAGGGACTGACCAGACACTTAATGAGACAGATCCGCCTGTTATCGACAACTTTGATCCGGCCGCCTTCGGGCCAAAATATTATGAACTCAGCAATTTTTATAAGCAGTTTCAGGATAAAAAGTTAAGTGTTATGGTCCCTATTGTTTCCGGCATGACCACCAAAGGTTATGTGGCTGTCTTTTATCCTGCACAGGAAATTTACACTCTGCGCGAGAGCATCCTGCTTCGTGTATACATTGTCTATGGCGTGATTTTTGTACTGTCTCTCATGATTTTATTTTTGTTTACAGTCAGTGTATACGTTCCTCTGCGAAAGATTACCGAGGGTGCGACGGAATACGCTTCCGGGAACCTGAAACACAATATTGATGTAAAAACCAGCGATGAGATGGGGTATCTGGCTTCCACGCTGAATTATATGTCTGATGAACTGGACAAGAGCAATGATTACCAGCGCAGTTTTATCGCCAATGTCTCTCACGATTTCCGCTCTCCCCTCACTTCTATCAAGGGCTATGCGGATGCGATCTCAGACGGCACCATCCCTCCGGAAATGTACCCCAGATATCTTGGTATTATCTCTTCGGAAACGGAGCGTCTGGAGAAGCTGACCCGCGGTATGCTGGAATTAAATAATATGGACAGCCGCAAGAAGGGGCTGGAAATTTCTGATTTTGATATTAATGCGGTGATAAAGAATACAACTGCCGTTTTTGAGGGTACCTGCCGCAAGAAAAAAATCTCTATTGAACTGGTTCTGGTATCTTCTACACTTTTTGTTTCCGCCGATATGGGGAAGATCCAGCAGGTGTTGTACAATCTTCTGGATAATGCCATCAAATTCAGTGATAAAAATTCGACCATTACCATCGAAACTACGCTGCGGCATCAGAAGGTCTTTGTTTCCGTGAAGGACTCCGGCGTTGGCATCCCGAAGGAAAAATTAAACAAAATCTGGGATCGTTTTTACAAGATTGACAGTTCCCGCGGCAAGGACCGAAAAGGAACCGGGTTGGGACTGGCTATTGTAAAGGAGATTGTGAATGCGCATAATCAAAACATTAACGTAATCAGCACCGAAGGGGTCGGAACAGAATTTATTTTTTCCCTGGAGCTTGCAAAATAATCTGTATGAAAATCAGGTTTTGCCCGGCCACGGTTTTACCGGGACACTGCGCTATGCAGTAGGATCGTCGGAATGAGCTGATTAAAAACTAAGGGCGCGGAAACTGCGTATATGAGGCAAAATGTGTTTACCAAAACACATTTTGAGAACGCCAGAAGGGTGTATGCATCAGCATACACCCTTCTTGTGTTCGGTACTCATAGGAGCAGTTTTTGCACCCTTTTAGTTTTTAACAGTGAAATGACCGATCCTGCTGCATAGCGCAGTGTCCCGGCAAAACCGTGGCCGGGCAGAACCGTCCCTCCTACAAATCATTTCCATTCATAATTTCTCAAGTGCCCCTGCGTGTTCATGTCTGTGAAGCCGTGTTGGCGGAGGGCTTCGTAGAGGACTATGGCCACAGAATTACCCAGATTCAGGGAGCGGATGTCTCCGATCATGGGAATGCGGATGGCCGTTTCCTGGTTTTGGACCAGAATATCTTCCGGGATGCCAGCACTCTCTTTGCCAAACATAATGTAGACATCTTCTTCATAATTTACCTGTGTGTAAGTCTGGGGTGCCTTGGTTGTGGCCATATAGATCTTGGCTCCCGGATTTTTCTCCAGGAAATCTTCATAATTAATATATGTGGTCACGTCCAGATCTTTCCAATAATCCATACCGGCGCGCTTCAGTGCCTTTTCGTTCAGGCGAAAGCCAAGGGGTTCGATCAGATGCAGGCGTGTCCCGGTGGCCACGCAGGTTCTCCCGATATTCCCCGTATTGGCCGGGATTTCCGGCTCTAATAATACAATATTCAACATACTTTATACCACCTTGTATAATTCGTCAGACTGAGGCTTGTCCAGATGACGGACTTCCTCACCGTTTCGAATGATTCTGTCATTGCTGTTGTTGGTTCTTCCAATGACGGTCCCGTGAATACCGGCCGCTTCCAGTTTTTTCACCAGACCAGCCCCATCCTTTGTGGCGATGAGCATAGATCCGCTGGACATGATCAGGTACGGATTCACATGGAAATATTCACAGACTTCCACGGTTTCCTGGCGGATCGGGATCTTTTTCAGATCGATATCCACACCCAGGTTCGCTCCGGATGCCATTTCCCACAAAGCACCAAAGATACCACCCTCGGTAATATCATGCATAGCACTGACGCCGTGTTCCATGGCTATGCGCGACTCCGGGATCACAGACAGATACTGTTCAAAGCTTCTGGCTGTATTCACCAGGCTGTCTGGAAAACGTTCTTTCAAGTCTTCCTCATGGTCTGCTGCCAGGATCGTCGTCGCTTCCAGTCCGATCCATTTCGTCACCACCAGATCATCCCCACAATGGATCGTCTTTAAGGTAATAAGATCCTGTTTCTTTATCTTGCCCACTCCGGTAACGGTCAGCACCGGCTGATTGACCACCTTGGTAATCTCCGTATGGCCGCCCAGGATTTCTATATTTAATTCTTTACATACGCTTTCCGCATCCTGCATGAGCGTTTTTAATTTGCATTCCCGCACAGACTCCGGCAGCATGATGGTCAGCAGCACCCCCACTGGCTCCGCGCCCGCAGCCGCCAGGTCATTGGTAGTCACGTAGATACCGATCTTGCCGATGTCTTTTGCGGCTCCGGTGATAGGGTCTGAGGACAGGACAACAGCCTCATCCGCTTCCAGCGATAACGCAGCACAGTCCTGCCCAACGGCAGGACCGACCAGTACTTCCTCTCTCCTGTGATTCACTTGTTTCAACACCGAACGTATCAGAGCCGGCTCCGGTAATTTCCCGATTTTCATGTGAATTTCCTCTATTCTGATTATTCGTATTCGTTCATAGCCGAATAAACCTTGTCCAGGCTTTTTGAGTCAATGGCAGCATACATCTTGCTGGTTCCCGCAGCATTTTCAGACTTGACACCCACAGTATATGTGGTTGGCGTCATATTGTATGTGCTGTGATTAAATTCTGTTTTGTCTTCTTTTCCATTTTCCGTGACGATCTTCCAAAGCGTTGCCTCAAGTCCGTCATGTCCGGAGGCAGTCTGCTCTATGTATCCTATGGGCTTGTCCGAATCGGCAACCATTTTCACGTCAGAATCCGTTTTGCTGGTAGTCTCGCTCTCGAAAGTCACTTTCCTGTTGGCATCCCGTGTCTCTTTTCCGTAAATCCGGAAACCTATCTCGCTTCCGTCGGCAAAAGCTTCTATATAAATAGGTGCTTCTGTGTTGTTGGTAAACTTAAAGTCCTTAGAGCCCTCGGCAATGGCCGCGTCCATGGACGGTTTCACGTATGATACCTGCATAGAATGTGGATGACGCTCGTCCACCTGCAATTCTGCGCGGATCACCGCCAGATAAAGGGTCGTGGAAACCTGACAGATACCGCCGCCATAAGAATCCACCACTGCTCCGCTCTCGTAAGAAGGTGCAGTCTTATATCCATTTTCCTCATCAAAGGGTGTCACTGTGTCCACCACGGAAAAGGATTCTCCCGGATAAAGCAGGGTCCCATTGATCTTGTAAGTGCCGACTTTAATATTCGTGGCACGGTTGGAACTGCTGGAACTGTAGTCTGTACTGCTGGCTCCCAGGCGATCTTGTATCTTTTCCAGATCTTCCCGGCTGCCCTTGGACTCATCTACGTCCACCTGCAGGTCTATGGTGATATCTCCGCCGGTCCATTCGTTGGTCAGGTATTCCATGATAATATTTTTGGAAGCCTCCACATTTAATTTGTGGCCGTCCTGTCCATCCACGATGGTCAGCTTGCCCGTATCTTCATTCCGGGACATACTCATATTCACAGCCTTCACATCGTACTGTGCGCAGTCGTACTTTACAAAAGAATCCAGTGTATCCTGATCTACCGACAGATTCAGCGGCAGTTTTTTTGGTGAATTCTCCAGATCCTTTTTTACTTTATAGCGATTCACGATGTTGCCATATTTGCCAAGCGTAGCCGCCTCGTTGACGATATCCTGATTCGTCCATGTAATGCTAAGAGTAGATCCTTTGATACTCTCCGTGTTCTCCTGCATCTTTGCCGTGATAGTAGCATCCTGCAAAGAATTCACGAATTCATTTACTTTGGTCAATGCCTGCTCACTGTTCAGCCCAGACACATCCACCGCACCGATGGAAACGCCCTTGGGGATCGCCTCCTCCGCCGCACCGTAAACATTCAGACACCCAACCGTCATAAACAGCACCATGGTCATCCACACTGCATGTATTACTTTCCGCATAATATTCCTTTCTAATTACCCCACCAGATATGGCACAATCATTCCCAATACCATAGCCAGCACCAAAATTGCCGCAATAACTCCTGCAACGATTCGTTTCATTTTATTATTCATCATAATGCTATATTCTCCCTTACTTTTACGTTCTTATAAAACGTTCGTAACTGCTCCGTGCCGGCATATACCTGCTGAATTGGCACATAACATTCCATGTATATCATATGCCATTTTCCCCAAAGCCGCAAGCCCATTTTTAAATCTCCACTGTCCATCATTACTCATTCCACTGCTCACTTTTTCTATGGCGCACCATTTTAAAAATTGTTTGGGTAAGACAGCGGTAGTTTCACTCTTCCCTGCCCTGCAATCTCAGCACTGGGCATTACACAGAAAACGTTTGGGTAAGACAGCGGTAGTTTCACTCTTCCTTACCCTGCAATCTCAGCACTGGGCATTACACAGAAAACGTTTGGGCAAGACAGCGGTAGTTTCACTCTTCCTTGCCCTGCAATCTCAGCACTGGGCATTACACAGAAAACGTTTGGGCAAGGCAGTGGTATTTTCACTCTTTCTTGCCCTACGACCTCAGTACTAGGCATCACTCAAAAACTGTTTGGGTAATATTTATGTGTTTTTCTCTCTATTACCCAATTTTTCTGACATTCTTCAATATTTCGGGTAAGGTAAACTTATAATTTTTTATCTTACCCAAACACTAAATTTCTTTGTCTTTATTTCCCTGTTTTGGATATAATCTAGTGTTCTAACACTTCCCTTACCCAAACGTTTTCAAGGTATTGGGAACTCATGATTTCCAAGCATTTTTCACAGGATTCGAAAGCCTAAGCTGTCCAAACGCATTTATTTTGTATCCGAAATGTCAGTCACTCTCGCATTATGGGTCAGTGGATCGCGGTTGACATAATCAAATATTACCTTGTGGCTTAGATCTGCGGCCCATGCGGGTGGGCTTTTCAATCTCTCCCGCAAATACAGATCATAGGTCATGGTTTCTTTTAATTTGTCCAGGTCCAGCGCCGGATAATCTGCGGCAAATTGCAGCAGGATCTCGTACCTGCGGATGCGGGAATGGGATATGATATCATAACCCTTCGCCTCATAAAAATCTCCCAGCGCCTGATATAGATCAAATGGCTCCTCAAAGGCCGTTTCCAAATATGGAATCGTCTGGGTGAACTGGCCGGAATTATAATAAATATCCACCATTTTATCTACAGACTTGAGCCTCGTCATATCCCCATAAGACAGCCATTTCGTATACAATACCTCATAGGGCGCCCTGCTATGGTAAATGCAGCCGTATTCCTGTGCCTGTTCATACATGTAAGAGCCCTTCAGAACCTTCAGAAATCCCAACTGCAGCTGGTCCGGATGCAGGGCATAAACTTCGTTGAAGGAATGGCGGAAACTTGCGTAATCTTCATAGGGCAGCCCGGCAATCAAGTCCAGATGCTGGTGAATGTTCCGCCCCGCCTGGATTTGTTTCACGATATCCGTCACCTGCGCAAAATCCATGGTACGGCGAATAGCCTCCAGCGTCCTGGGATTGGTGGACTGCACCCCGATCTCCAGCTGGATCAACCCCGGCCGCATGGTTTTCATAAGGGCAATCTCTTCCTGACGCAGCAGATCCGCCGCGATCTCAAAATGAAAATTTGTCACGCCCTGATCGTGCTCCGTAATATACTTCCAGATAGCCATGGCATGGTCATGCTTGCAGTTAAACGTGCGATCCACAAATTTCACCTGAGGCACCTTATGGTCAATAAAAAACTGCAATTCCTTCTTCACCAATTCTACATCTCGGAAACGCAGTCGCTTGTCTACCGAAGACAGGCAGTAACTGCAGGAAAATGGACAGCCACGGCTGCTTTCATAGTAAATAATGCGATGTTCCAACTCCTCCATAGGAATATCATAATAAGGAAAGGGCACATCGTTCAGATCCATGCAGCCCTCCGACTGAATGATCCTGGTTGCGGGCAGCTGTGGAAACTTTTCCAATATAGACAGAAAGCTGCGCTCCCCCTCACCGACCATAACCCCTGCCAGAAACGGATATTCCTCCAGCACTGCTGTCGCATCAAAAGATACCTCCGGCCCTCCCAAATAGATGGGCAGCTCTGGGAGTATTTTGTGCAGATCGTTGATGATCTCACGGATATAAGCAATATTCCAGATATAGCAGGAGAAGAATACCGCCTCCGGCCTCTGCTGGTAAATGCCCTTTAATATGGCATCTTTCGGTTGATTGATGGTATATTCCTGCAGCAGAATATCCGCATACTCCTTTGCATGTTCCCTGGCATATGCCCGCAAATCATATAATGCAAGATTTGAATGTATATACTTCGCGTTCACCGCCACTAATAAAAATTTCACATGCTCCTCCTATTTGCTCTGGGCAGCAAGACCTACTCTGCTTCCCCATTGTCCAATCGTTTCTTCTCTTTGGGCAACATAACTTACTTTGCTTCCCTGCCACCCAATCCCTTCTTCCGATTTGGCAGCATAACTTACTTTGCTTCCCTGCCACCCAATCGCATCCCACCTTTTGGGCAACATGACTTACTTTGCTTCCCTGCCGCCCAATCTCTTCTTCCCATTTGGCAGCATAACCTGCTTTGCTTCCCTGACGCCCAATCTCATCCCACCTTTGGGCAGCCTGACTTGCTTTGCTTCCCTGCCGCCCAATCTCTTCTTCCCTTTGGGCAACATGACTTACTTTGCTTCCCTGCTGCCCAATCTCATCCCACCTTTGGGCAACATGACTTACTTTGCTTCCCTGCTGCCCAATCGCCTCTTCCCATTCGGCAGCATAACCCGCTTTGCTTCCCTGCCACCCAATCTCTTCTTCCCATTTGGCAGCATAACCTTGCCTTGCTTCCCTGCCGCCCAATCTCATCCCACCTTTGGGTAGCCTGACTTGCTTTGCTTCCCTGCCGCCCTAATCTCTTCTTCCCTTTGGGCAACATGACTTACTTTGCTTCCCTGCCGCCCAATCTCTTCTTCCCTTTGGGCAACATGACTTGCTTTGCTTCCCTGCTGCCCAATCTCTTCTTCCCATTTAGCAGCACAACTTGCTTTGCTTCCTCATTACCCAATCGCCGCGCGGGTTTACATAACTCCAATTCCTTATGCGTGTGGAATATTGGTATGTCTGGAAATTTCTTCATTGACTGTGCACAAATCTGCCACACTTAAATCATGAATATCATCATGACCTGTGATACGTCCGAACATTTCCAGGTCTTTTCTGCTTGCCTCAAGAAAATTATAAAGGCGTTTGGCACTGTGGTCAACATGCAATCTGGCGCGGAGTTCCGGATCCTGGGTGGCAACGCCTACGGGGCACTGGCCTGTGTTGCATACGCGGTACTGCTGACAGGCTGCCGCCATCAGGGCAGCAGAGGCAATAGCAACCGCATCCGCACCCATGGCAATAGCCTTGGCGAAATCACTTGGTACGCGCAGACCACCTGTAATCACCAGATCCATATCCAATCCATGCTCATCTATGTATTTCCGTGTACGGTACAGCGCATAGATCGTCGGCACCGAACTGGAATCCTTCAATGACTTGGGACTCGCACCTGTAGCACCGCCACGACCATCCACCGTTACAAAATCAGGTTCCGCAAATGCCACCCACTCCATATCCTGCTCAATATGGCCTGCTGCGATCTTAATACCGATAGGCCGTCCGTCCGACTCCCTCCGCAGCCAGTCCACCATCTCTTTCAGATCTTCCTTTGTCTTTACATTAGGAAACTTGGATGGACTAATCACATCCTGCCCCAGCGGTTTGTTACGAATCTCCGCAATCTCCGGCGTTACCTTATCCCCAGGAAGATGTCCGCCCATGCCTGGCTTCGTTCCCTGGCCGATCTTAATCTCGATGGCATCCGCCTTTTGCAGATTTTCCGTAGTCACGCTATACAGATTGGGCACATATTCAAAAATATACTTGTAAGCAGCCTGGCGTTCCTCCGGCAAAATACCGCCCTCTCCGCTGCACATAGCCGTCTTTGACATGGCACTTCCCTTTGCCAGAGCCGTCTTTAATTCTTTGGACAATGCACCAAAAGACATATGCGAAACATAAATCGGATGGTATAGCTCCATAGGTTTCTTGGCATGCTTCCCGATAATCGTCTTCGTGTTCACCGGCTCGCCGTCATTTAGAGGAGCAGGATTCAGCTGCGCGCCAAGAAAAAGTATATCGTCCCAGGAAATCACAGGAAGCTTGGTGCTCATAGCCTCAATTACCGGTGCACCGGTCAAAGCCAACTGGTGAATCTGTGCCATATGGCGCTCCTCTTCGCTACTTTCCCTGGAAAACGCCTCCGGATAAGCCAGCGGATTGACCACTGATTTTTCTTCCCTCTTCAATTCCGTCTCTTTGAAATTCTTTAGTTCCGCCCCGCAAACAGGACATTTCCAGTCTCCCTGCAGATCTTTGAATTTGATACCGACTTTTTCTTCATTATAAATATACCCACATACCTGACATTTGTACCCAGCCATAAGAACCTCCCTTTCCTGAAACTTCCGTTCCTAAAATAGTAATAATTACTGTTATTATAAGTATATCATAATTAGTCCTACAGTCAATCTATTTTCACGAAAATCCACATGTATTTTTCCGTTTTTCATTCCACGGGATCTATTTCTGCACAAAGAAAAAGGACCCTCCACAAAAGGGGGAATCCTTCTCATTTTTTATGCATTCAATGGATATTTATCTGTCAGTTCTTTGACAATAGCCATTGCCTTTTCTTTCTGATTATCTTTTACGATCAGTGCGATGGCTTCCGCGATCTTGTCCATGTCCCCGGTGTTCATGCCGCGGGAAGTAACTGCCGCTGTTCCCAGACGAACGCCGCTGGTAACGAACGGAGATTCCGGATCGTTAGGAATCGCATTCTTATTACAGGTAATGTTTGCCTCATCCAGCATGATCTCCATCTGCTTACCGGTGATGCCCGTTCCGCGCAGATCAACCAGCATTAAATGATTCTCCGTACTTCCGGAAACAATGTTCACGCCACGTTTGATCAAACCTTCACACAATGCCTTTGCATTGTCCACGATACCCTGTGCGTATGCCTTATATTCCGGCTGCAGCACTTCTTTGAAGCAGACTGCCTTAGCTGCGATCACATGCTCCAGAGGGCCACCCTGGATACCTGGGAAAATAGCCTTGTTCAGTTTATGCTCCTTGGCAAATTCCTCACTGGAAAGGATCAGGCCGCCACGCGGTCCGCGCAGAGTCTTGTGGGTGGTAGATGTGGTAACATGTGCATAAGGAATCGGGCTTGGATGTACGCCACCCGCTACCAGACCTGCAATATGCGCAATATCAACCATGAGGTAAGCGCCCACTTCATCGGCAATCTCACGGAATTTCTTGAAGTCAATAATATGTCCGTATGCACTTGCACCGGCAACGATCATCTTCGGCTGGCACTCTTTTGCGATACGGCGCACTTCTTCATAGTCAATAAATCCTTCATCGTTTGTCCCATAGGAAACTGCATGATAATAAGCTCCTGACATATTGGCAGCGCTGCCGTGGGACAGATGTCCGCCATGGGCAAGGCTCATACCAAGTACTGTATCGCCCGGCTGCAGCAATGCAAAAAATACTGCCATGTTCGCCTGTGCGCCGGAATGTGGCTGCACATTGGCATAGGTGCATCCGAAAATCTTCTTCGCACGCTCGATAGCGATAGTCTCGACCACATCCACGCATTCACATCCGCCGTAATAGCGATGTCCCGGATACCCTTCCGCATATTTGTTGGTCAGCGGGCTTCCCATAGCTGCCATAACGGCCTTGCTCACCCAGTTTTCTGATGCAATTAATTCAATGTGGGAATTCTGACGCTTCACTTCCGCCCCAATGGCTTCCGCAACCTCTTTGTCTACCGATTCGATTTCTTCAAATGAATACATTGTTTTCTCCTTTGCTCCACTTTCTCACTTTACCATACTGCATTTGTCACTAATTATACCATTGGTGAGCAGTGGTGTAAAGGGGTTTCCTCTACTGTTTCACCACCGCAAACCGCTCAAAATACTTCTCTGCCTGCTCCTGGTTAAGTCCGAACCATTTCTGCAGTTTTCCCAGTATCCGCTCGCGGTCAACCTTCTCTTCCAGATTTTCCATAACCAGTGCCTCTATACCCTGCTCGATTCCCCTTTGCCTTCCACGTTCCTCCAACTGATCAAATGCTCTACACATATCGACTTTCTCTCCTTTCTTTTCCTGTTCCTTTGTCACTATCTTCAAACGTTTTCTCTCTCCCAGCAGTTCCGAAAATACATCCACCAGATCCTCCTCCACTTGCGTCAGCCGCTCTTTGTTTTCCTGTACATAATCTTCTAGTTCCTTCATATCAGATGCATGTTTCATTACTCCAAAAAACTCCCGCAGATCTGATTGATATGCTTCTGGATGCTCTATGGATTTTACGGATATCAAATTAATTTTGTAATTGGGGACATATTCTTTCAAATATTCATTTTCCCCAAACTCCAGCAATCCATGCAGATCCAGACTGCCATCCCATGGCTCATCTCCATAATATAGAAGCATGGTAATTACCGGTTTTATTCTGTCTTCCTTGGCATATCCTGACAAAAACTCTTCACTGCTCTTCCAATCTTTGCTTTCCCTGTGCTTTTGTATAATCTGATCCACCTGCTCAGTATAATTCAGCGCATCGTACAGCATTTCCCTCACCGGCATGGCATAATGCGTCTTCATCTGGTTCTCGCATCCAACCACGATAAAGATGTTTTGTGCAGAAGCGACCCGCAGTATGTCCCGGAACCTGGATATGGTAATAACAGTTCCGTTTTTGTCTTTTATAATGCGTTTTGTCTCACCCGGAAGTACCTGTAGATCCTCTGGCTTCACAATGTCTTCCCCATGAAAGCAATTCACATTAATGAGATCTGCAAATCGTCCTGGCCGTCCTATGTAGCGTGTCAAAACCTGATCTTTTTTCTGTTTCATACGTTTCCTTTCCAGACAGGTTTTGCTCTCCGACGCCATATATTTTCTTGCAAAATACAATGGCATATAACAATTCATTTCTTTATATATGCATATTGTAATATTGCAAAGCGGAAATAGCAATACCATTTTACAAAATCTGTCTATCCTTTTATTTTTGGTTTACATGAAATGTTTGGCAGAATTGCCAGATACAGCGAATTGCTGTATAAGGATTGTACTATAGGATCCGCCGCTGTGCAAGTAAAAGTTTTGCGTATGGTATAAAAACAGCAAAAAGGTTCTTCCGTATGCTGAAAGAACCTTTTTGCTGTTTTATTCATCCTTACTTGCGGCTACCAGTTTGCGGAATCTCTGGTGGTGACGGATGGTGGCATCTACTTTCTTGTACCTGCCCTCCAGGGAATGATTTTCTGCTATGGTTTCCTCGATCACTCGGTTCATGATCTTGCGGAACTGATTGTATTTTTCGGATTCGGCATCCGTTTTTGCCGGTTGTTTTTTTCCGCTTCCGGTTTCCTGTTTTGCAGCGTTGGCTTTATTTATGTTTCTTTTCTTACTGGCCCTTAATGGTTCTGTTTTCTGTTTTTCTATAATTGTTTTTTCAACTGCCGCTCTATCCGTGCCCGGGTTTTCTTTCCCGGTTTTCGCCTTACCTGCATCCATATTGGCTTTTACCGGCTTGTTTATTGATGTTATACTTCTTGTGCCCGTCTTCCCCTGGTCTGCTTTTGCTATATCTCTTCTTTCCTCTTCCCGTACCTTACCCTGTCCAGAAATCATATTTCCGCTCTTGACTTCTTCATCTGCTTTCGCTTCCTCGATCAACTTCTCCATGTCCTTCAAATGATATCCCTGCTTTTTCCATTCTTTTATAGACAGAAATGTCATAATATCATCTTCTGTGTAGATACGGTGTCCCCGCTCATTTCTCGCTATCTTCAGGTGAAGTTCTTCCTCCCAGAATCGCAGTACATGAGACTCTGCCTCAACCAGTTTCACTGCCTGAGAAACGGTAAATATGTTCTGATCCATAAGCTCCTCCTCGTCAAATTCCTCAGATTAAGTATACCATATCCTGCATGTAACCTTAGGAAGAATCGTTCGTCAAGTTCTACCCTATTTCGCCCTGTAAAATCGAAAACGGGCAAGCAGAGAAATCCCCGCCTTACCCGTTCAGGTGAAACATATTCTATTTCTTCATATTCACAAACTTCGTGTAATTCGGCAGCCATACCAGGTTAATGGTTCCGATCGGGCCGTTACGTTGTTTGGCGATAATGATCTCGGCTATGTTTTTATTCTCGGAATCTTTGTTGTAGTAGTCATCACGATAAATAAACATAACCACGTCGGCATCCTGCTCGATAGCTCCGGACTCTCGCAAGTCGGAAAGCATGGGGCGGTGATCCGGACGCTGCTCTACGGCACGGGACAACTGGGACAGTGCCACTACCGGCACACTCAGTTCCCTGGCCAGAGACTTTAACGCACGAGAGATATCGGAAATCTCCTGCTGTCTGGAATCAGATCTGCCGCTTCCGGTCATCAACTGCAAATAGTCAATGATAATGATCCCCAGATTGTGATCGATCTTGTACTTACGCGCTTTGGAGCGCAACTCTGAGATAGAGATACCAGGTGTATCGTCGATGATCAGATTGGACTCACCTACCACACCGGCGCCTTCAATCAGTTTCTGCCAGTCTTCATCCCCCAGATTACCTGTACGGATCTTCTGGGAATCTACTCTTGATTCCAGAGAGAACAGACGGTTTACCAACTGTTCCTTCGACATCTCCAGGCTGAAGATAGCCACGGTCTGGCGGCTCTTAAAAGCCATATACTGGGCAATATTCAGGACGAAAGCCGTCTTACCCATAGACGGTCTGGCCGCCACCAGGATCAGATCCGAAGGCTGGAATCCTGAGGTCTGGAAGTCCAGATCCGTAAATCCCGTCGCCAGTCCCGTAACGGTACCCTTGGTCTTAGACGCTTTCTCGATGGTATCCAGTGCATTGAGCACCACCTGCTTAATAGGGACAAATTCCCCGCCGGTCCGCCGCTGCAGCAGCTGGAAGATCTTCTTTTCCGTCTCCTCCAGGATAATCTCTGTCTTTTCTTTGCCCATGTAACACTCGTTGGCGATCTCCTCGTTGACCTTGATCATCTGGCGGAGCATCGCCTTGTCACTGACAATATTCGCATAATACTTCACATTAGCCGAAGTCGGCACAGCCGTCACCAGGTCCTTAACGAACTCCATGCTGCTGATCTCCGGCGGCACATCCTTTTCCTTCAGGCGGTTCTGCAGTGTGACCAGATCCACCGGTTTCCCCTCATTAAAGAGCTCCACCATAGCCTCAAAGATAATGCCGTACTGCTGCTGATAAAAGTCGTCCCGATGCAGGATCTCAGATGCAGTCAGGACTGCGTCCCGTCCCATGATCATAGCACCGATAACCGACTGTTCCGCTTCTATACTATGAGGTAATATTCTCTTGATTAAAGCCTCTTCCATGAGAAGTCTCCTCCTAAGCCTCTTTTACGATAACTTTTAATTCCGCTGTTACTTTCGGATGCAGACGCAGTGGAACCATAGTTGTTCCCAGGCTCTTGATCGCGCTGTCCAGCTGCATTTTCTTCTTATCCAGATCATAACCCAACTGCGCTTTGGCCGCCTCTGCGATCTCCTTGGCAGATACAGAACCGAACACTCTTCCGCCTTCACCTACTTTGATAGCAACGGTGACTGATTTGCTCTCGATCTCTTTTGCAAATGCCTGAGCCGCCTCCAGATTCTCCTGGGCGATCTTTTCCTCGTGCTGGTTCTGCAGTTTCAGGTCATTCATATTTTTAGTAGTCGCTTCCACACCTAATTTCTTCGGGAACAGCATATTTCTGGCATATCCGTCGCTGACGTTGATGATCTCGCCCTTTTTCCCTTTGCTTTTCACATCCTGTAATAATATAACTTTCATCTATATATCTCCTTCCGCAATCATTTCTGATAATGTTTTCTTTAACAGCATCATCGCTGCCTCGATAGTCGTATGCTCCAGCTGTGCACCAGCGATATTCAAATGTCCGCCGCCGCCAAGACGCTCCATAATAATCTGCACATTAACCTCATCGATAGCACGGGCGCTGATGTAAATGGTATCCTTATAGTCCGTCATGACAAACGATGCCTTCACTCCCACCACATTCATCAATTCGTTTGCCGCCTGTGAGCAGATCACCGTAGGGCTTGCAAGGTTGTCACTTGGGCATTCCGATATGGCATATGCATTCTCAAAGATCTCTGTCTGAGCAATGACCTTGGCTCTCGCCCGGTAGTCATCCATATTATCCCGGAACATCTTCCGCACTCTCGTCACGTCCGCACCACACCGGCGCAGGAAAGCCGCCGCCTCAAAAGTACGCACGCCGGTACGTGTCAAAAAATTATTCGTGTCAATCATAATACCTGCATACAGGGCATCCGCCTCAATATTCCGGATACGGATCTCGTCTGCGAAATACTGCAGAACCTCCGCCACCATCTCGCAGGCTGATGACGCATAAGGCTCAATATAGGAAAGCACCGCATTGCGGATCACTTCCCGGCCCTGTCTGTGATGATCCAGCACCACGATGGTCTTGGTCATGTGCAGCAGGTCTTCACACTCAGTATAATTCGGCTTGTTGGTATCCACGACCACAACCACCGTATTTTGATTTACAATCTCTTTCGCTTCATGGATTGTCACAAACATATGGGAATCGTAGTCCGGATTATTCAAAAATCCAGCCATAAGCGGACGAATAGCGGCCGGTGGATTATCGATCACAATATGCGCCGGCTTGTTCAGTGTCTTGGCAGCGCGATACATACCAACGGCAGCCCCCAGCGTATCCACATCCGTGATCTTGTGTCCCATGACCACCACACGTTCTTTGCTGCTCATAAACTCCTTGAGCGCATGAGCCTTTACCCTGGCCTTAACACGGGTATTCTTCTCCACAGATTCGGTCTTTCCACCAAAATAGGATGTATTTTCACCGTCTTTGATGACCACCTGATCACCGCCACGTCCCAGCGCCAGTTCGATAGCCACACGGGAATTCTCACAGTTCTGTGCGTAGGTAGCCGCATTGAGGCCGATACCGATGCTCAGCGTCACAGCCATCTCATTTCCGATATTGACCGTCTTGACCTCTTCCAGAATATTAAATTTTACCTTCTGCAACTGATCCAGCGAACGCTTCCGCAGAACGATGAAATATTTGTCCTTCTCCAGTTTCTTTACCAGACCATCGATCTCCGAAAAATACTTGTTGATCTTACGGTCAATTAACGCAATGAGCAGAGAACGTCTCACTTCCTCGATGCTCTCCAGCGCCTCCTCATAATTGTCCAGATAAATGAGTCCGCAGACCAGTTTTTCTTCTTCTTTTTCACGAATATAGGCATTTAATTCCGTCTCATCAAAAAGATATACGGCGATAAGATAATCATGGTCCGTCCCAACTTCCAGAACACTCTCCTCATCCAGCATACCGTTTAAAGACACCTTCTGCATGGCAGCGCGGTAGTCCCGCTCCTGAAAATGCAGCTCCATCTCGTTTTTCTCTTCTTTTCCCGGCAGGTTCTCCGGTTTCACATCCGGAAATACCAAATTAATATTCTTATGGAATTTGGTGTCTTTTCCTGTAATATTGGAAAATTCACTATTCATCCACAGAAACTTTCCATCCGCATCCAAAAGAGCATAGGGCAGCACAAAATCTTTCAGCAGGCTCTTCTGCACCTGGCCATAGGCCGTGGCAAAGGAAATCAGCTCGTTCATGAGTAAAGGACGATTGTACGCATATAGAACCACAACCACGATCACATAGACCACCAGAAATCCGGCAGCAACCAATCCCGCCCGGAAGTTAATACAAAAAATGCCGATCACCATTGCTATCCACAAGATGGAAAGCAGCAGAGGCCATTGTATATACGTTCTGAGCTGTCCTTTTACTTTTATTTTTTTATTCATTTTCTTTTCCTCATATAAGACAAATACGCTTATGTTTTCCGTATCCCTCATTATAACACTAATCAAGAGAATGGAAAAGTCCTATTTACCTGCTTCTGGTCCAGGCACCAGAACTGTTTACATAATATCTGCCAATCCAGGTATTCGCTGCCATGGCACCGGAACTATTCATGTAATACCATTTGCCGCCGACCCACTGCCAGCCTGTCAGCATAGCTCCGGATCCGCTCAGATAATACCAGGTATTTCCCAGGCATTTCCAACCCACAGCCATGTCTCCTGAGCCGTTCAGATAATACCATTTGCCGCCAATCCATTGCCAGCCCGTAATCATAGCCCCGGATCCGCTCAGATAATACCAGGTGTTCCCCAGTTTCAACCAGCCCACAGCCATATCGCCGGAACTGTTCAGATAATACCATTTGCCGCCGATCCACTGCCAGCCCGTAACCATGGCTCCAGAACTATTCATGTAATACCATTTGCCGTGGATCCACTGCCATCCTGTGAGCATGGCTCCAGAACCATTCATGTAATACCATTTGCCGCCGGTCCACTGCCAACCTGTGAGCATGTCACCGGAACTGCTCAGGTAATACCAGATATTTCCCAGTTTCAGCCAGCCTGTCCTGCAGTATCCCTGGCTATCCATATAATACCATTTCCCATCAATGGCGTTCCATCCTGCAACTGCCACAGTCCCGTCGCTATATAAGTAATACCGTCCGTTCTCGTCCTGCACCCACTGATTGCCCGCAACCGGATTGGCAAATGCCTTAATACACAGATTTGTGATCGTCTGTGTATAATTTTTTATATCCCTCCATATTCCGCTGCCATTTTTCAAAAAGCTTTGATTTGGCGCTGCCTCTGTATGTTTCCTCAGTGTGCCACTGGTGATATCGATACCCTCATGCAGGCAGTAATAACCAGAATCATTGCGGCTCTTGACGACTACCATATAGTTTTTGCCATCACCCACAATAACCGGCTGATCCAGATCAACCGTGTAATATCCCGCATAGGCTTCATAACCAGTAGCTTGTGCTTCCAGCTGCATATTGGAAAAGTCCATCTGGCCGTTGCTTCCCACGAACATTCCGGTATAGACTTCCACTTCATAAGTCGTATTTTCTTTTACCGGAAATCCTACCTGCCCAACCGCTATATTTCCATCTGCCGTAAAGACGTTGCCGCCGTAATAGTTCCCTTCTGTGTGCGTGGATGCACCATAGCCTGTTGGATCATACTGGTAGATCTGCGTATAGGTATGGGATCCATCCAGGGTGTTTTCGAATTCATAATAAGTAGGCCAGTCCAGGCTTTCGTCATAATAGGACACATACGCGTAGCCGTTGGTACCCCAGGCCGCACCCCAACTGTTTTTGACCACCCAGGCACCCGGCTCTGCAGCCGCAGTTTCCTTTGCATCATCCCAGCCAACAATAGCCACTTCATGATTTGCCTTTATCTTCTCCAGGGAAGCATACGTACCAGTCGCACTGTCATAATCCACGTTGCTGTTCCAGCCCACATCCACGGCACCATGCTCTACAACCGCATTCTTTACCGCCTCTATGGCCAACGGCCGATTGGCCTCGAATTCTGGAAGATAAACTGCACGGGTCAGATGGCTGACAGAAAGGCCCGGCGTCGCCTGCAGGCCGTTCCAGCTTTCAAAAGGTATATCCGCCTCACTCTCGATTCCGTTCCACGCAGACAATGCTGCCGTGGTCAGGATACGATTTCCACCGTTTTGGACCCAGTCAAAACCCACAGCGGGCATAAATGTCTCTGTCCCGCTATTATAAACGGCCCATCCGATATAGGCCTCTGACAGATCCACACCAGTATCCGCAATACCCTTTTTGATAAAATCCCCCTCTGATGCCGCAGCCGCTGCAAACGCCCAGCACAAATTGGTGGAGGCCTGGTTTTTTATCGATGTATTATACTGAATATTATCCATATCATTGTTGTATGTAGCCGGAAGTGATGCCCCACGCAGACCATATGCGGCGATCCCATCCCCACTCAAACCTGTGGTTTCTATTCCTTCTGCAGAAATATACCCGCTGTCCGATACTTCTCCAAAAGATATGTCCTGGATTTCTTCTATATCCCCATCAGCCAATACCGGCGTCCCAAGCAGAAACGTGCCCAGCAATGCCGCGGCCAATATTCCCCAGTACTTTCCACATATTTTTTTCATACGCATACACTCCCCTTAATAAGTTTGTCTCCACAAACTTATTCATAGTATATCATGAACACTAAACTCGAAAATACCTCGTTAAGTGTTCAATGTGTCGCTAAGTGTTCAGATGTGCATTCTCACTAAGTTCAATCTGCGCTTCGCTTGATTTCTCTAAGTGTTCATAGTATATCATATTCATTTTCCACGCACAACGCAAAATACCCCTGACGCTCTCTTTGGAAATAAACGTCGGGGGTATTTTACTATTTATATTTTGTTACTATCTCCCTCATGGTATCCCACTTGGATTCCATGTCCTCCACCAGTTTGAACTGCGTCCTGCACCGATCCAGATTGTGTTCCGGGCGATGTATCTTAAAGTAATTGTCTCCCTGGAGATAATCCGTCAGGAAACGCATTCCGCATTCAAAAGTCATGACTTTGGCACCAGTTGGCATCATTTCCAGTTCTTTGTCTGTCAATGCGCCGCCACATCCCTCAATGTAGCCTTTTACATAAATATCATAAAGATCCATACTGCAGGTCACCTTCGTCAGATCCGTCTCATCCTCCGTGGCCGTACTTGCACCGAACCGGATGGAATCACCGAAATCATTGATAGCCAGACCTGGCATAACCGTATCCAGATCGATAACACAGAGGCCTCTGCCCGTATGATCATCGATCATGATATTATTCAGTTTCGTATCATTATGTGTAACGCGAAGGGGCAGTTCACCGGACTTCAGCATATCGCCCAGCACGTGGGCCAGCTCCTCACGCTGCAAAACGAAGTCGATCTCCTTCTGCACGGATGCTGCACGCCCGCATACATCATCTGCCACCGCCTTCTTAAACACTTCCAGCCTTGCCGCCGTATCATGGAATCCAGGGATCGTCTCGTACAGCGTATCTGCCGGATAATTCGTAAGTAATTTCTGGAAATTCCCGAAAGCAACCGCGCTCTCGTAGAAATCCTCCGACTTTTCCACCTGGTCATAACTGGTGGCTTCATCTATAAAATAGTACGCGCGCCAGAAAGAGCCGATAGAATCCTGGTAATATGGCTTTCCGTCCGTAGCTTTGATCAGATTCAGAGTCTCCCGATCCGGATCGCCGCCGTTTTTGATAATCTCTTTTCTCAAATAAGAAGTAACTCCCATAATATTTTCCATAACCTGTACCGGCTTTTTGAAAATATCATGATTCAGTCTCTGTAGTATCACCTTATGGTTCCCCATGTCCGGCTGCTGGAATTCCAGCAGGAACGTATCATTGATATGACCGCTGCCGTAAGGAACATCCTTGACCAAAACACCGACGAACCGAAAGTTCTGAATAGCCTCTTCTTTTTTTGCGAGTGTATTTGCTCTATTCATTTTCTAGTCCTCTTAAAATTCTACAGGATATAATCCACTGTCTTTCAAATTCTGAATGGCAGCAACCACCACTGCTTTGTCTTCCTTATAGGTCACGCCGTACCATTTATCGGCAGACTCCAGCACAGTCACAGTTGCTCTGTCCTGTGCAAGCAGATTTCCAACCACAGTGGGCAGGAAATATTCACATTTCATGGGATTCACCGGAATGTTTTCTTTCAAAAACGCCGGGAATTCTGCCTTTAATTCATCCAGAATACTCCTGCTAAAGCCCCACATATTCATAGATACCGTACTGTGTTCCGGCAACGTAACCCAGGTCTCCCCATCATCTTCTGTATAAGCCGCACCGCCGTCGCGTTTCTCGATATGCGTCCGCTCGTTGATGCCTACCAGATAGCCCTTGTCATCTGTCACACAGACACCACGCGCTACATGACCATGATCGGTCAATGTGTTTTCCAGAATATACCCCACCATGGTGTAACGGTATTTGTCGTCATCCTCATGGGTGGAAAGATAATCATAAATCACCTGGAACGCATGACTTCCATAATAATCATCAGCATTGATCACGGCGAATGGTCCGTCGATGGCATCGATACAACTAAGAATCGCATGTCCGGTACCCCACGGCTTCACACGGCCTTCCGGCACTGCAAAGCCTTCCGGGATATTGTACAGATCCTGAAAAACATATTCCACTTCCATCTTAGCACTGACGCGGTCCCCCACGCTGGCCTTAAAGTCCGCTTCGTTTTCCTTTTTGATAATAAAGACGACCTTCTCAAATCCTGCTTTCTGTGCATCATAGATAGAAAAATCCATGATGATATGGCCCTGTTCATCAATGGGGTCAATCTGTTTGAGCCCGCCATAGCGGCTGCCCATACCTGCTGCCATAATCACTAAAACCGGTTTTTTCATCATCCCTTAATACCTCCTGTAACACCACCAATAATCTTTTCAGATAAGAAAATATATAGGATAAAGGTTGGTAAGAATACAATAACAACCGCTGCAAACATACCTGCCCAGTCACCTGTGTACTTCATGGAATTGATCATTCCGTAAAGACCTACAGCTACCGGTTTCATACTGTCTGAGTTTGCAAAAATCAAGGAAATAAAGTATTCATTCCAGATATTGATAAAGTTGAAGATCGTAACAGTTGCCAGACCTGACTGAGCCATTGGGAAAATGATTTTCCAGAAGGTCTTCTTTGGCGGGCACCCATCAATGGCCGCCGCTTCCTCATAAGTCCTTGAAATATTACTAAAGAAGGTCAGCAGGAAAATAGTCGTATACGGTACATTGATACCTACATACAAAACAATCAGAAGCGCCTTGTTTGCGATCACATTGTTCAAAATACCCATTCCTGAAATCAATGAAAACAGCGGTAAAATGATCATGATAACCGGAACACCCATAGCGGATGCAAATCCAGTCTGAATCACCTTGTTTGCAATAAATTTGAATCTGGATAATACATATGCTGCCGGTGCACAGATCACGATCAGAAGCACACATGAGCTAAGTGAATAAATCAGTGAGTTCAGGAAATAAGTAGATACGTGACTACCATTCCATGCCTTCACATAGTTTTCAAAGTGAAATCCACTCTGGAATTGTAAGGCTGTTCCTTTGTATATCTCTTTTGTGGTAGAAAAACTTGCGCCGAAAACCCAGCCCAGCAGTACTACCGTAAACAGAACCCAGAGGATCAGGATAATATATCCAGGGATCAGTTTGGCTTCTCTTTTTGCATTAAATGGTTTACGTGGTTCTCTTTCTTTTGCCATATTCTTTTCCCCCTCTCCTAGAATTCCAGATCATCATCTTTGAGTGTCTTGTTACAAACGGTAAATACCAAAACAACAAAGATACTCAAGATAACGCCTACAGCTGCACCAATACCCGCATCATGTTCGGTCACGGAGTTACCTGCACCGAACACCTTGGAATACATATATACCATAGGGGTAATGGTCTTGGTATCTGCGGTAACACTGGAGAAGAGCTGTGACCATAAGAAGAAGGCAACAGAACTTACGCTCCACATGGTAATATTCGTTTTGAATACTCCCTTTAATAAAGTAAGTGTCATATAACGGAACTGTTTTGGTTTGGTGGCACCATCGATGGTGGCCGCCTCAAAAAGTTCCGGGCTGATACGCTCAATACCGCTGGTCCAGATCAGCATATGATATCCGACCATACCAAAGCAGTAAGCCAACAGTAATGCCATAAATTTATGTTCATTATCCAGCCACTGTATCTTGGACATACTTTCCAGTCCCAGCATTTCAAAGAAGTTTTTCAATAAACCGAATTTGGGGCTGTATACATACTGCAGCCACATGGTTGCCAATGCTACTGCACTAACGATGTTTGGCAGGTAGATAATGGCACGGAAGAATTTCTTGCCGCGGATACCACTGGTCAGGATAACTGCCAGCAGCAGGGAAATACTCATTACGATCAGTCCGCCGAAGAACCAGATTTTCAGCAGGTTCATCATAGATGTGCGGAACAGGCTGGTCTGAAACAGGTTTATGTAGTTTTCAATACCGATAAAGCTCCATTTGTCTACCGGATCTGTTACGCCTGTAATATGAAAGAAACTCATAATCAATGTTCGTATAATCGGATATAGAAAGATTAAACAAAACAGGATAACAGCTGGTGCCAGGAAAGTAATAATCATGGATTTATTCTTTTTCAAAGCCTTCGCCCCCTTGTCCATATACTAAACAGTTACGATTTTTCAATAAAAGAATGGTGGCAGCGTTTATGACGATGCCACCATTCTAAGGTTCATTACTTTATTTTATTATTTGCTTGCTGCCATCATAGCATCTACGAATCCCTGTGCATCCAGAGTACCTGCCATCAGTTTGATGAAGTTCTCTTTGATAACCGGAGTCATATCTTCATCACTCTCGATACC
>JAQUWF010000136.1 GCA_028692975.1 Lachnospiraceae bacterium | reverse complement strand
CCTGCATTTTAAATATAATAAACTGTAGTATGATAAGATTTATACTAATTTATTGACACGTATCTGCAAGCGCAGCTATGATAATAATCGGTTAATCAAAAAAATAAACATGTGAGGGGAACTACTGTGAAATTCAAATTGACTGCAAAGGAACGCAACTGGATTGTATATGACGTGGGTAACTCAGCATTTGTCATGCTGGTTTCCACGATTATACCCATTTATTTTAATTATCTGGCAGGAAACGGAGGGCTTTCCTCCTCCAATTATCTTTCCTACTGGGGCTATGCCGTATCCATCTCAACTCTGATCGTTGCATTGCTTGGTCCGGTTCTGGGAAGTTTTTCCGACACAAAGGGCTTCAAGAAGCCTCTCTTTATCCTTTCCATTGCTCTTGGATGCATCGCCTGTATCTCCCTTGGATTTGCCGGGCAATGGCTTATCTTTCTGATTATCTTCATCATTGCAAAGGCCGCTTTTTCCGGCAGCTTGATCTTTTATGATTCCATGCTCTCTGATGTGACTACAGAAGAGCGTATGGACCATGTGTCCTCCCAGGGTTATGCCTGGGGCTACATCGGCAGCTGCATTCCTTTTGTCGCCTGTCTTGGTGTCGTCCTCGGCGCTGATTTTCTGGGACTTACCATGGAAAATGCCATGGTCATCGCCTTCACGATTATTACCATCTGGTGGGCCGCCATGTCCGTTCCTTTATGCCGGACCTATCAGCAGAAACATTTTATTGAGAAGAAACCCCATGCGGTAAAAGAAAGTTTCCGCCGGCTGGGACAGACCTTCCGCAACGTGCGCAAAGAGAAAAAGATCTTCCTGTTTCTTCTGGCTTTCTTCTTCTATATTGACGGCGTTTACACGATTATCGATATGGCTACGGCATACGGTTCTGCACTGGGGCTGGACTCTTCCATGCTGCTGGTTGCACTTCTTGTCACACAGCTGGTAGCCTTTCCCTTCGCCATTCTTTTCGGGCGTTTATCGCAGAAATACGCTTCTGAGCGGCTCATCACCCTCTGTATTGCAGCATATTTCGGCATCGCTGTATTTGCCATCTTCCTGAGTAATCAAACCCAGTTCTGGATCCTGGCAGTTTTGGTGGGTATGTTCCAGGGCGGCATACAGGCGCTCTCCCGCTCCTATTTCACGAAGATCATTCCCCCGGAACAGTCCGGTGAATATTTCGGTCTGCTGGATATTTGCGGCAAGGGTGCATCCTTTATGGGAACAGCACTGGTCAGTCTGGTGACTCAGCTCACCGGCAATATGCATGCCGGGGTCAGCATGATCTCCCTGATGTTCATTCTGGGCATCCTGTTTTTTAGCATAGCGGTAAAAGCTCCAAAAGATATAGCTGACACAACCGATGCCACCCGCTAAAAAGAGGCATCCGGCTCACATGAAGTGAGTCGGATACCTCTTTTTTGCTATAATTCCTGCCATATTTCTGTAAATATTTCTACACTTCTCTTTAAGATACCGTGCATGTAGGCAATGGCTGCGCCGTAATTAGTCATGGGAATATTTTGTTCCCCTGCCACGGCCAGGCGATGCTGCATTTCCCGCTCATTCAGGGTACAGCCTCCGCAATGGACCACCATTTTGTACTGCTTTAGTTTTTCCTTCTCCGGGAATTCTACCCCGCTGGTAAAATCAAAGACCAGCTTTTTCCCTGTATAATTTTCCATCCACCGGGGCATCTTCACCGTACCGATATCGTCACACTGTCTGTGATGGGTGCAGCCCTCAGCTATAAGCACCTTGTCCCCATCCTGCAGACTGTCCAGGGCTTTCGCTCCCTGCACCTGCTGTTTTAAGTTTCCCTTGTAATTGGAAAACAGAATGGAAAAAGAGGTGAGAAGAATGTCCTCCGGTGTATCTTTTGACACTTTGGCGAAAGCCTGGCTGTCGGTGATGACCACCTTTGGCTTCTTTGCAAGCCCTGCAAGTGCCTGGGTAAGCTCCGTCTCTCTGGTTACCACAGGTATGGCCCCCGCCTCCAAAACGTCCCGAATCACCTGCTGCTGGGGAAGGATCAGCCTGCCCTTTGGCGCCGCCGAATCGATGGGGACCACCAGCACGGCAAAATCCCCCGGCTCCAGAAACTGGCCCACGATCTTTAATTTCATATCGTCGGCTTTTACCTGCTTTGCAATAAGTTCCTTGAGTTCCGGGATGTTTGTTCCCGCTGCCGCACTGACAAAGATCAGATTTTTTTCTTTCTCAAACAGAGCCGCAACCTTCTCCTGGTCTATCTCATCCAACGCTTCCGCCTTGTTGATAACAACCACGTAAGGGATCTTCTTTTCCACAAACCGTTTTACCAGCTCCAGTTCAATCTGTTCGTAATCGGTCACACTCCGGGCAGCGGCACACTCTGCCCCGTCTACCACCAGCACGGCGATATCCGTCTTATTCAACACCTGATAGCTTTTCTGGATACGCTTCTCGCCCAGCTCTCCCACATCGTCCAGGCCCGGCGTGTCGATCATGACCACCGGCCCCAGTGGCAGCAGCTCCATGGCCTTGCTCACCGGATCCGTTGTGGTTCCCTTGATATCTGATACAATAGCCAGATTCTGCCCGGTAATGGCATTGATAATACTTGATTTTCCTGCATTTCTTCGTCCGAAGATCCCGATGTGTACACGGTCCGCAGATGGTGTGTCATTTAGTCCCATCGTATGCCCTCCTTACTGTATTTCCTTTGACTAATATTAGAAACGGAAATCCCGCTGTCCTTCATGAATGTTTTCAATATATTCGGTTGCTTTTCTGCGTGCTGTCTCATTTGGAATTTTCGGCAGTTCGGCCTGGATCAGTTTCTCGCCCAGCGCTTTTGTCTCCGGACATGCGTAGTCTTCCAGATATTCTTTTAAGGTCATCAATGCGTTTGGATGACAGCAGTTGACGATCTGTTTGCTCTTTAAGAGGCTCATGAAACGGTCGCCCGTCCTGCCTTCCCGGTAACATGCGGTACAAAAACTCGGCACATAGCCCATGTCCATAAGCCAATGCACGACTTCGTCCAGGGTACGGTGATCACTCACGTCGAACTGTGCTGAATTATCTTCTGGTGCTTCTTCCTCCGCATAACCGCCAACACTGGTTCTGGAGCCGCCGCTGATCTGGGAAATGCCTAAATGCAGGACTTTCTTTCTGGTCTCCTCAGACTCTCTGGTGGAAACGATCATGCCTGTGTAAGGAACTGAGATACGGATACAAGCAACGATCTTTGCGAAAGTATCGTCTGAAATACCATTGTCAAATACATCCGGATCAATATCATCCGCACGGCGCACACGGGGAACGCTGATGGTATGCGGACCAACGCCTTTGTATGCTTCCAGATGTTCTGCATGCATGATGATGCCTGTAAAGTCATAGCGGTAATTGTTCAGTCCGAATAATACGCCAAGGCCAACGTCGTCGATGCCGCCTTCCATAGCACGGTCCATGGCCTCAGTATGATAAGCATAGTCATGCTTCGGTCCTGTTGGATGAAGCTTCTCGTAGGATTCTTTATTATAAGTCTCCTGGAATAAAATATAGGTACCGATGCCTGCGTCTTTCAGACGGGTATAGTTTTCCACGGTGGTTGCTGCGATATTTACATTGACACGGCGGATGGCTCCGTTTTTATGTTTGATGCCGTAAATGGTCTCGATACATTCGATGATGTATTCGATTGGGCTATTTACGGGATCCTCCCCTGCTTCCAGTGCCAGACGTTTGTGGCCCATATCCTGCAGGGCGATAACTTCTTTCTTTACCTCTTCCTGGTTCAGTTTCTTTCTGGCAATGTGTTTGTTCTTGGCATGGTACGGACAGTATTCACAGCCGTTAATGCAGTAGTTGGACAGATACAATGGAGCAAACATAACGATACGGTTGCCGTAGAATTCTTTCTTAATATTTTCTGCCAGCTTGTATATCTTCTGATTCAGATCTTCCAGTTCACAGTCCAGAAGAACGATGGCTTCCTTGTGGGAAATACCCTTCATGGCAGCCGCTTTCTCCAGGATGGATTCGATGAGCTCCCTGTTATTTTTGTTCTCCTGCGCATAAGCAAGACATTCTTTGATTTCCTCGTCGCTGATGAATTCTTCAGCCTTGGGTGACATTAAATTGTACATTTTACTCTCCTTCTCTTTTATAAAATTCTGCCTTATTCAGGCTGGTTTCCTTTTGTCTTGTATCCATCCATCTGGGAATCGCCTCTGTCTGTGACGATCTCATATCCGATGCTTTCCATACGCCGGGCCAGACACATACGGCATTCTGCCGCCTCATCGCCGGTGCAGATTTTGTTATCATAAAGTTCATACTGCTTGCGCACTGTGGTTGGTGACAGATTCGGCATGACCACGTTGCCGCCTGCCAGGATTCCCATTTCCCGCCCTTTGGGGTCGATGGTCCCCAGAGCCGTAGTGGACGGCAGCAGGACTTTCGGCAGCGTCAGGCGGATCAGTGACAGCATATGAAGCGTCTGCTCCACGGTTCCCTGGCTCTCCTTTGCAAAAGGTGTCTCATGGTGCGGCACGAAAGGTCCGATACCTACCATAGCAGGCTGCAGTTTCGTCAGAAACAACATATCCTCCGCCAGCGTCTCCCTGGTCTGGCATGGGGAGCCCACCATAAAGCCGCAGCCTACCTGATAACCGATTTCCTTCAGATCCCACAGACATTGCATACGCCTCTCAAAAGGCATTTGGGCAGGATGCAGTTTTCTATAATGCTCTGCATTGGCCGTCTCATGGCGCAGCAGATAACGGTCAGCCCCCGCATCAAAGAAACGCTGATAACTTGCTTTATCTTTTTCCCCCAGAGACAGGGTAATGGCACAGTCTGGATATTCTTTTTTCATGGATAATATTATGTCAACTATTCGCTCGTCCGTGAAATAGGAATCCTCGCCGCCCTGTAAAACAAAGGTGCGAAAATCCAGTGCATACCCCTGGCGGCAGCAATCTAATATATCGTCTTTGGTCAGCCGATATCGCTCCACTTGTCTGTTATCTCTGCGGATGCCACAGTACAGGCAGTTGTTTTTGCAGTAATTGCTGAACTCGATCAGTCCACGGGTATAGACTTTATTCCCATAATATTCTTTCTGGAATGCTGTTGCCCTCTCCCGCAGATATGCTTCCTCCTGCCTGGATTCAATGATCCGCATCCATTCTTCTTTGGACAATGCATGCTCTGTGGCAAGCTTGTCGATTAATTCTCGCATGGTCACCTCCTTATTCTTCTGGAAGTTTCGAATACGCCGCCTTGGAGGTCACTCCCTTGAGCATACCGATCTTCCCATTCATGGCACTGATCACATCCGAAGGTGCATCCATAGCCACGCTGATCAGGGAAATCTTCCTTTTCTCATAGGGAATCCCCATTCTGCCGATAATATACTGCCCATATTCATGCAGAATATGATTGAGTTCCCCCACCTGAGTAAAATCCTCCACCACAATAGCAATAACAGCTACGCGTGTCTCCATCCTCCGTCCTCCTTTTCAAGTGTATAAAAACAGAAAACCTCATGCCCACGGCACAAGGTTTCCAGATAAAAGTATAGACCATCCCCATACCGGGTCTGGTACTATACTATATGCTCTTTTCTCATGCCTTCATCATCAGGAAATCATATGGTAACCTTCTGACTTAGAACACTTTTATTGTGACTTATTTGAGAAGAAATGTCAACAAAAACAACTATATTACGCCATTTTGTTTCAGCATCCTGCGGATAGCCTCTGTCTCCTCGTCGGTTGCGCTCTGCAGCGGTTCTGTACACCGGTCTTCTATCTGGATACCGGTAAGCTGAATCGCCTTTTTTATAATAGGAACAAACTGCTCGCCGATCTCATAAATACTCATCATAGAATCAATCTTCTGCTGATAAACCTGCATGGCTGCCAGGTCATCTCTTCTGGCCGCATCTGCATAACCGGCTGCTACTCCCGGCGCAAAGTTGGAAATACCTGTGATACAGCCATCGCCTCCCGACAATAAATTATGTCCAAAAAATTCATCAAATCCAGAGTACACCTTGAAATTCGGATATTCACGCTTTACCTTCTGGATGATGCTTCTCGTGCTGTCCATATTGGGAACCGTATCCTTGATACCTACAATATTCTTATTGTTAGCAACCAGCTGCTTAATCATCTCCGGCTTTAATGCATAGCCTGTCCTTGCGGGGAAATTATAGAGATACATATCTCCCTTAATTTTTTTTGCAATGGTATCAAAGAAATACTCCACACCCGAATCCGGAATATTGAAATAATAAGGTGCAACAACCATCACTGCATCTGCGCCCTGTTCCAGCGCATAGTTGGAAAATTCGATGCACTCACTTTGTACCATGCAGTTGGTCCCTACCAGCAGCTCCACTCTTCCTGCAACTGTCTTCACCGCATTTTCAACCAGTGCCTTTTTCTCTTCCATAGGAATGGCAAAAAATTCTCCGATACTGCCAAGGATCAAGATACCATCCATGCCATTTGTGATGAGATTTTCATATAATCTGCTGTTTGCTTCCAGATCCACATGACCGGACTTATCCAGTGCTGTGACCGAAGGGGTAAT
>JAQUWF010000135.1 GCA_028692975.1 Lachnospiraceae bacterium | reverse complement strand
AGCCCACGGGAGCTCTGGACAGTAAATCTGGAAAGCAGGTCATGGAACTCTTTCGCGCATTAAACGAAGAGGGGGTATCCATCCTCATGATCACCCATGATGCAGAGATTGCTGCCCATGCAGACCGCATGGTGCTGATACGGGATGGAGAATTGACGGAAAAGGAGGAGGCTCTATGAAAAAGAAGATATTTCTTGGATTGGGAATCTTTCTTGGCGTGTGTCTTATAGGCGGCGGTATCTGGTATGCAGTGGCAAAGACCAATCAAAAGGCCATCAACGTGGCACCGGTAGCTGATCTGAGCACAGGATATATGGGAAACGATATCAGCATGTCAGGGACGGTTTCTTCCAATGCGACTCAGGAAGTGCATCTGACAGACAAACAGGTTATCGATGAAGTGTTTGTGGAGGAAGGGGCATCTGTGGACGTGGGAACTCCGCTTTTGTCCTATGACATGACTATGGTAAACCTGAATCTGGAAGCCGAGAAACTGAACAAAGAAGGTTTGGAAATCAAGAAAAAAGGTCTGGAAAATGAACTGGCGAAATTAAAGAAGACCAAGCCGGTGAAGGTGAGCACGAAGGGAACAAACGATAAGTTTGAGCGGCTTGCATTTACGGCAGACGACCCAGGCGCAGCGCCGATTGTTTACGACGTGCTGGATGATAAGAGCGTTCCGTATAAAGGCACCGGAACGACAGATGATCCATACACATTCCTCTGTAAGAAAGTGGATGAGACAACGGATACGGGGAAGCAGTATCCGGTAAAAATAAAGGGAGTATTTTTAAATATTATGAAAAAGGCAGCGGAAGAAGGTAAGCCCTGTGTGATTCGTCTGGAGATAAAGAACGACGAAGGTATTCTTTTAAAAGCCAGAATTATGGATGGTGCTGACTTGACGAGAAACTTTGCGGATGAGACAGAGTACACCCTTTATCTTTCACAGATTGATATGCATCCGACACCGACGCCGGAACCAACACCAACGGAGACACCAAGCGAAACACCAACGGAGAAACCAACCGAAACACCAAGCGAAACACCACCAGAGACACCAACCAAAACTCCGACTCCAACGCCTACGGAAGCACCTCCTATTGATCAGGACGAGGTCATCGAAGGGGACATCCTGGATTTCGGGGAGGAAGTTCCGGATGATGAGATTATACAAGGCTATTCCAAAGATGAACTGGACAAGATGATCCGGGACAAACAGGCAGAAATCAAATTGGTACAGTTGGACATTAAGCAGTCGGATCTGAAACTGGTTAAATTGGAAAAAAACATGGAGAATCAAACTGTGACCAGCACCCTGAAAGGCACTGTGAAATCTGTGGGAGATCCAAAGAAGGGCGAGGTGGACGGCAAAGCATTTATCGTCGTGGAGAGCACCGAGGGCCTTTATGTGAAGGGAAGCGTGAGCGAACTCATGTTGGATGCCATCAAGCCGGGCCAGATGATTTCTGGTATGGCACAGGAGAGCGGTGTGGCCTTTGACGCGGAAGTGAGGGAAGTATCCCCCTATCCGGCTAACAGCAGTGATTCCTGGGGCGGCAATATGAATTCATCTTATTACCCGTTCACCGCCTATATTGCGGACGGTAATGGACTGAAGAATCAGGAGTATGTCCAGTTTAATGTGACGGTGGGCAGCGATGAGGCTGCAAGCAGCATATACATTCCAAAAGCTTACGTCCGGAAGGATGGCGCAGACAGCTACGTGTATATTGCAGACGCAGATGGGAAGTTGAAGAAACAGATCGTTTCCACCGGGAAAGTGATCTATGGATATGCTGTGGAAGTGAAAGCAGGCTTGACCTCAGAAGATCTCATAGCATTCCCTTATGGCAAGGGTGTCAAAGACGGTGCTGCCGTCAAACAGGTAACCGTTGACCAGATGATGATGTAAAGGAGGATGAACATGTTAGAAAATATAAGATTATCTTTCCAGGGCATCTGGTCGCACAAGATGCGGTCGTTTTTGACCATGCTGGGTATTATCATCGGCATTGCATCGATTATTTCTATTGTATCGACTATAAAAGGAACCCAGGAGCAGATCAAGAAAAACCTGATCGGAGCCGGGAATAATACGGTGGCCGTGCCCCTGAAACAGGGCGAATCGGAATATGAGACAGAGTACATGGGACTGCCACAGGGCATCAGTACGGTGACCGATGAACAGATGGAAGATATACGCAGCCTGGATGAAGTAAAAGCAGCTTCCCGGTATCTGAGCCGCAATTATGCGGACAGCGTCTATTACCAGAATACTTCCCTGGACGGGGCGAAAGTGTTTGGCATCGAATCGGATTACCTGAGTACCTGCGGTTACCAGATCAAGAAGGGACGTAACTTTGTGCCCTATGATACCAGCATATCCAATAAGGTGGTAATGCTGGATGATGTGGCAGCACAGAGTCTGTTCCAGGGAGAAGATCCCATAGGAAAAACCATCGAGATCAAAGCGGAGCCATTTACCGTGGTGGGTATCGTGGAGAAAAAAGAACAGTTTGAGCCGGTGATCAATTCCATGGAGGATTATTATACCTACAGCAGTTCGGATACAGGAAGTCTCTTTATGCCCATCGCCACATGGCCTGTGGTCTATTACTATGATGAGCCGCAGAACGTGGTAGTCATGGCAGCAGACACGGAGCAGATGAGCAGTGCGGGGAAAAAGACGGCGGATATTCTGAACGCAAATGTGACAAATTCCGACGGCGATATTAAATACAAAGCGACAGATACACTGGAAACGGCCAAAAACCTGCAGGCATTGAGTGAATCCACCAATATGCAGCTGCTTTGGATCGCCAGCATCTCACTTTTGGTAGGTGGTATCGGTGTTATGAATATCATGCTGGTGTCTGTCACAGAGCGTACCAGCGAGATCGGCTTGAAGAAGGCCATCGGTGCAAGAAAGAGAAAAATCATGGTACAGTTTTTGACGGAAGCAGCAGTACTGACCAGCATTGGCGGTATTCTGGGTGCTGTGTCGGGTGTCATACTTTCACAGGTGATATCCAAGGTATCCCAGACGCCTACGGCTGTGAGCGTACCGGCCATTATCGGCTCGGTGGCCTTTTCCATGGTCATCGGTATTATCTTCGGCCTGCTGCCATCTTACAAGGCGGCCAATCTGAATCCTATCGATGCTCTTCGATATGAGTAAAATGGAAAAATAAGACGAAAAACGTCGAAAAAATCTAAAATGTGACGTGCTATTCTGACAAATTGTGCGCCCCCAATAACCTATAATAAATCTTGCTTATTCCAACAGGCAGGACCGAAAAAAGGTTATTGGGGGCTTTTTGTGTATTATGAAATTTATATGGATGTAGTGTTTGTGACCAACCTGATCATGGATTATTTTCTGCTCAGGCTGGTGGACAGAGTCTTACGGTTTCATACCACAAGAGGGCGTTCCTTTCTGGGCGCAGCGGCAGGGGCATTGGGGGTTTGTCTGCTGCTTGTTCTTCCATGGCCGGGTATCTGGTGGCGAAACCTGCTGGGGTATGCAGTTACGAATACATTAATGGTGAGAATTGGATGCAAGATCAGGGATAAAAAGAAACTGATTCAGGGTGTCGCAGCACTCTTTGGAATGACGTTTCTGTGCGGTGGTATCATGACGGCGCTCATGGGAAGTCCTGTTGCTGCCAGTCTCCGCACATTTTTGTTTCTGAGCACGGCAGCCTACCTGGTTCTTTCTCTATTCCTATGGGGTTACGGAAGGTGGAAAACAAGCAGGGGAAATCTCTATGATGTGACGCTGTATGCCAATGGAACAAGCAAAAAGGTGAGGGGATTGTATGATACGGGGAATCAACTGGCGGACCCATATACGGGGACGCCTGTCTCGATAATCCATGCAACAGTTTTGGAGGAGTTTTTTCAGGAACCAATCTGGGAAAATGAGGCATTAAAACCTCATTACGTGACATATCATTCAATAGGACAAAAGGAAGGCGTGCTGCTGGCAGTGACGCTGGAATCGATGACTATCGATGTGAATGGAACGCCTGTGGAAATCCGCCATCCCATCCTGGCTTTGTCACAAGATACGGTATCTTATGATCAGCACTATCAAATCATCTTGAATCCCAATCTGATAGACAATTAGGAGGAATGTTTCATGATGCAAGCAGTATTACCTACACATTTTAAGATTCGCATTGTTTCCAGATTTTCTTACGTGGGAGGAAGAAAAGTCAAGGACATACATTATATTGGCGGGGCAGAGGTCCTGCCGGCACCGCTGGATACGGAGAGGGAAGCGGAGGCCATAGAAGGTCTGGGCGGAAACAGAGATAAAGAGGCGAAGGATCTTTTGATCAAACATAATCTTCGGCTGGTGGTCTACATTGCCAAGAAATTCGATAATACAGGGATCGGGGTGGAAGACCTGATCTCCATAGGGACCATCGGGCTGATCAAGGCAATCAATACATTTAACAAAGAAAAGAAAATCAAACTGGCAACCTATGCTTCACGCTGTATTGAAAATGAGATACTCATGTATTTACGCCGGAATAATAAGACCAAGATGGAGGTGTCCATCGACGAGCCGCTGAATGTGGACTGGGACGGCAATGAACTGTTGCTGTCGGACATTCTTGGCACGGAGGAGGATGTGATCTACCGGGATATCGAGCATGAAGTGGAGCGAAAACTTTTAAATAAGGCCATCGGAAAACTGAGTAAGCGGGAGCAGACCATTGTGAAACTGCGGTTTGGTATCAATATGCCGGACGGGAAGGAAAAGACCCAGAAGGAAGTGGCCGATCTGCTTGGGATTTCCCAATCCTATATTTCCAGACTGGAAAAGCGGATCATGGGGAGACTGAAGAAGGAGATCGTGCGGTACGAATAAGAGTCTCTTGTATTATTCTGGTTTTTTAGTATAATTAAAGGTAATGAACACAGAGGAGGAAGATAGAATGGACTATCAGGAGATGCTGACCAATGCGCGAAAATGCATCGGAAAGTATTGTAAGGCGTGTGATGTATGCAATGGAAAGGCCTGCCGCAACCAGATCCCAGGACCGGGTGCAAAGGGCGTAGGCGATACGGCCATCCGCAACTACGATAAGTGGAGCGAGATCCGCGTGAATATGGATACGCTGACGGAGAATAAGCCGGTGGACACCAGTCTGGAAGTATTCGGGAAAACTTTCAAGTACCCTTTTTTTGCAGGCCCGGTGGGCGCAGTGAATCTGCATTACGGAGAGAAGTATGATGACCAGTCTTATAATGATATTCTGGTTACGGCTTGTGCAAAGGCTGGTATTGCGGCATTTACCGGTGATGGGACCAACGCAGATGTCATGGAGGCAGCTACTCAGGCTATCGCTAAGGTGGACGGCTTAGGTATACCTACGGTAAAACCGTGGAGTCTGGATATGATCCGTGGGAAGATGGCTCTGGTAAAAGAGTCGGAAGCATTTGCGGTGGCTATGGATGTGGATGCGGCAGGATTGCCTTTCCTGAAAAACATGATACCGCCTGCAGGCGGCAAGTCTACAGAAGAACTGGCAGCTATCGTCAAAGAAGCAGATATTCCCTTTATTGTGAAGGGCGTTATGACCGTACGTGGTGCGCTGAAGGCCAAAGAGGCAGGAGCAGCAGCGATAGTGGTTTCCAATCACGGCGGACGTGTGCTGGATCAATGCCCGGCTACGGCAGAAGTGCTGGAAGAGATTGTGGATGCAGTCGGCGATGATCTGAAGATCTTTGTGGATGGCGGTATTCGTTCCGGTGTAGATGTTTTTAAGGCCCTTGCCCTTGGCGCGGATGGAGTTTTGATCAGCAGACCTTTCGTGACGGCGGTGTACGGCGGTGCGGAAGAAGGGGTCAGCACGTATATTGCAAAACTGGCCGGAGAGCTGGAAGACACCATGGCTATGTGCGGTGCAGGAAGCCTTCACGAGATTACACGGGACATGGTTCGATACTAGAAGTGAGACAAACAAGTATATAGGGTAACAATCATCAGATGAGAGATTATCTTTGCCCGCAGGCGTTTCGGGTAATAAAAGAATAGGAATCAATATTAAAAGAGAGGTACTCATGGTATTCACATGAGGGCCTCTCTTATTTTGTTTGCATAGGTATAATGGGAAAGTACGGTCTGGCAGGCAGAAAGTTGATGTGGGACCGTAGGGCAAGCGAAAAAGTACGGTCTGGCAGGCGAAAAGTTGATATGGGACCGTAAGGCAAGCGAAAAAGTACGGTCTGGTGGGCAGGAAGTTGATATGGGACCGTAAGGCAAGCGAAAAAGTACGGTCTGGTAGGCGGAAAGTTGATATGGGACCGTAAGGCAAGCGAAAAAGTACGGTCTGGTAGGCGGAAAGTTGATATGGGACCGTAAGGCAAGCGAAAAAGTACGGTCTGGTAGGCGAAAAGTTGCTATGGGACCGTAAGGCAAGCGAAAAAGTACGGTCTGGCAGGCGGGAAGTTGCTATGGGACCGTAAGGCAAGCGAAAAAGTACGGTCTGGAAGGCGGGAAGTTGATGTGGGACCGTAAGGCAAGCGAAAAAGTACGGTCTGGCAGGCGGGAAGTTGCTATGGGACCGTAAAGCAAGCGAAAAAGTACGGTCCGGCAGGCGGGAAGTTGCTATGGGAC
>JAQUWF010000031.1 GCA_028692975.1 Lachnospiraceae bacterium | reverse complement strand
CTTAACAATTATGTCCTACGTAGGAACTGCAAAAAAGCATGGAATTAATGCTTACAAAGCAATTCAAAATGCAATAGCAGGTACCCCAGAAATCACTTTTGACTAATGGGGTACTGAACAGTTACATGATTTCTAAAAGAAAAGTAGACTAAACCACAGCATATGCTCCTCGTCCAGACAGTAGTCCATGTGGCTCAGTTCCGTCAGTGCGGATACCACGATGCCATAGCTTTCGATGCAGGGATGCATCTTTTCCGGCAGACGGCAGGGTGCATCCGGGTACGTACAGGATTCACATAGATTGCAGGATTCTGAAGACAGCATAAGGCAGTCCCGGCCGCCCTGTCTGCAGAATTCATAAATCTTTTGTGTGATCGCTTCGTGTTCCGCCTTGGTTTCAAGGATGGCCTCAAAGCCCACCACATCCTTGCAGGAAGAGATCGTAGAAAAAAACAGGGCATGTTTATACTGCCGGCTTTTTTCCTCACAGGCGGCTACACTTCCCACTCCAGGCGGACAGGCCCATGTGGAGCCGTAACGGTCACATTCCTCCCTGCATATGGTGCGCACCCGCTGAGTAAACGTAATCTGGTCTACATCCAGAAAACTGTATTCGTAAACAGGAAAATTGGTCAAAAAAGCTTCTAATTTTTCTTGCATGATAAACTCCATTTATTTGTGATAAGGTTCACCCTTTATGATTCGATAGGAACGGTATATCTGTTCCAGCAGTATGACGCGCATAAGCTGGTGAGGAAAGGTCATTCTGGAAAAACTAAGCTGGTAATCGGCTCGTTTCAATACCTGTTCATGAAGTCCAAGGGATCCGCCGATGACGAATACCAGACTGCTCTCCCCCTGTATACCGCATTGATTGATCTTTGCTGCCAGCTGTTCGGAGGTGAGCATATCACCCTGAATGGCCAGTGCTATGACGTAATCATTGTCTTTGATGTGTTTCATCAGGCGTTCGGCTTCCGTACCTTTGATCTGATCCTCCTGCTTTTCGCTGGCGTGATCCGGTGTCTTTTCGTCCTCCACCTGAATGATCTGCAGTTTGCAGTAGCGGCTCAGACGCTTGGTGTATTCCGCGATAGCCTGCTGCAGATATTTTTCTTTGATTTTTCCTACGGACAGTATGGTTATTTTCATAATACCTCTTTAAAGCAAAAATCCCCCGGACGTTTTAACATCCGCCCGGGGTAATTCCTGTTATTTTATTTGTTTGATAAGAATTCGTGAATACCCTTTGCTCCTGCTTTGCCTGCGCCCATAGCCAGAATAACAGTAGCAGCGCCTGTCACAGCGTCACCGCCGGCATATACGCCCTCTTTGGAGGTTTTGCCGTACTCTTCGTCCGCGATGATACATTTACGCTTATTCACGTCCAGACCGATAGTGGTAGACGAAATAAGTGGATTTGGAGAGGTACCGAGAGACATGATCACGGTATCGACCTCCATCTCATAGGCAGAGCCTGGGATTTCTACCGGACGTCTTCTGCCGGATGCATCCGGCTCGCCAAGTTCCATTTTCACTAATTTGATGCCGCGAACCCAGTCGTTTTCATCGGTTAAGATTTCCGTCGGGTTGGTCAGCAGATCAAAGATGATGCCCTCTTCTTTTGCGTGATGAACTTCTTCTGCTCTTGCAGGAAGCTCTGCTTCACTACGTCTGTAAACCACATGAACCTCAGCGCCGAGACGCAGTGCTGTTCTTGCAGCATCCATAGCCACGTTTCCGCCGCCTACCACAGCGACTTTCTTACCGTCGAAGATCGGTGTATCGTAATCATCACGGAATGCTTTCATCAGATTGTTACGTGTCAGGTACTCGTTTGCTGAGAATACGCCGTTGGCATTTTCTCCCGGAATACCCATGAACATTGGAAGACCTGCACCGGAACCGATAAATACGGCCTCAAATCCCTCGTCCATCATTAATTCATCGATGGTAGTAGATTTGCCGATGATAACGTCCGTCTCAATCTTAACGCCAAGAGCCTTTACGTTGTCTACTTCTACCGCAACTACTTTATCTTTTGGAAGACGGAATTCAGGGATACCATATACCAGCACGCCGCCTGTTTTATGTAATGCTTCAAAAATCGTAACGTCATAGCCAAGTTTTGCCAGATCACCGGCACAGGTAAGACCAGCAGGGCCGGAACCGATAACGGCTACCTTGTGGCCGTTCTTTACAGCCGGAGCAACTGGTTTGATACCGTTTTCTTTTGCCCAGTCAGCTACGAACCGCTCTAATTTACCGATGGAAACGGCTTCGCCCTTGATACCGCGGATACATTTTCCTTCACACTGGCTTTCCTGTGGGCATACACGTCCGCAGACAGCCGGCAGTGCACTGGACTCGCCGATCACCTTGAAGGCTTCCTCGAAGTTGCCTTCTTTCACATGACCGATAAAGCCTGGGATATTGATGGCTACCGGACATCCGGCGATACATTTTGCATTCTTGCAGCCGATACAGCGCTGTGCTTCTTCTACGGCTTCTTCTTTGTTATATCCAAGACAAACTTCCTCAAAATTCGCTGCGCGAACCTTTGGATCCTGTTCTCTCACTGGTACTTTCTTTAATACGTCACCCATTATTCGTCACCTCCGCAATGGCCACATCCACCATGATGGGTATCGCCTTCTTTTTCTTTCAGTAAAGCTCTGCCTTCCTGTGTTTTATACATCTGCTGTCTCTTCATGGCTTCATTGAAGTCAACCTTGAATCCGTCGAATTCCGGTCCGTCCACGCAGGCAAATTTTACTTCATCTCCTACGGTCAGACGACAGGCACCACACATACCGGTTCCGTCTACCATGATTGGGTTCATGCTGACGATGGTAGGAATGCCCAGTGCTTTTGTAGTCAGTACACAGAATTTCATCATGATCATTGGTCCGATGGATACGCACAGATCATATTTCTTACCCTGATTTTCTACCAGATCTTTGATCACGTCTGTTACCAGACCTTTTCTCACATAAGAACCATCGTCTGTTGTTATATACAGATTGCCTGCAACTGCTTTCATCTTGTCTTCAAGAATCAGCAGGTCATGTGTCTTCGCACCAACGATAACGTCGGCATCAATGCCGTGCTCGTGGAGCCATTTTACCTGTGGATAAACAGGTGCGGTACCAACACCACCGGCTACAAACAGGATTTTCTTTTTCTTTACTTCTTCCAGATCGTCGGTAACCAGCTCAGATGGCTGTCCCAGCGGTCCTACGAAATCCTGGAAGGAATCACCAGCTTTTAATTTTTTCATGCGCTCAGTAGAGGCACCGATAGGCTGGAATACGATGGTAACTGTTCCTGCTTCTCTGTCATAATCACAGATCGTAAGCGGAATACGCTCGCCCTCTTCGTCAGTCTTTACAATAACAAACTGTCCTGGCTGACAATGTTTTGCTACTCTCGGAGCCTCAACATCCATTAAATAAATAATGTCATTGAGCTGCTCTGCATTCTTGATTTTGTACATAATACCCTCCTGTTTTGTTTTTTATATAAAAATCCTAGTTAACAACATAGGTTTCACTAGCTGGATAACTCTGTTTCCCATTTTCGTCTACTACAATAACAGAGAAAATATGTTCCCCTTCTTCTAATTTGATAGGCTTGGTATAGCGGGTGCTGCTGGTGGTCGGCGTATCATCAAAAGCATAATACGCTTTGCAGCCTGATGGGACAGTGACTGTTATCTCGGTTCCTGCATCATAAGTGCCTGACTCCGGATCGATGACTGGCGGATTTGGTCTTGGCAGTGTTACCTTATAGGTGGCGCTCACCACATCACTTGGTATTCCTTTTGCATTGATTACCATAGCCTGTACCTTGGTCGTACCTTCTTCCATCTGCAGCGAAGTGCTGTAGACGGCACTGTCCTTGGTCGGTGTACTGCCGTCCGTCGTATAATGGATCTCGCCGCTGTCGCTGGCGATGGATACTTTTAATTTATACTTGTAGCTTCCCTCAGCAGGGGTTATCTTTGGTTTCTCGCATATGTAAGCAGCAAATTTTTCTTTCACCGCCTCACTGGTACATGCATCCATCAATTTCTTGATGCTGTCTGTGTCCGACTCGTTGTCATAGACATTTATCAACTGTCCGTAAGCCGTTGTATTATCCGGATAAGCGGCAATGATCTCATTCAATTTCGCAACCGCATCATCCGTATTCTCTGAATCAATATAAATCTGGGATAAAAGAAGCTTCGCGTCCACGCTGTCCGGGTTCAGACCGATAGCCCGCTTTACATATTCAGTCGCTTTCTCATAGTCATGATTGGAATACTCTATCTCCGCTTTTTCTATCTGGTAATCATAGGAATTGGCGTTCTTTTCGTTGATGAAAAAAGTCACCCCAAAGACAGCACCTGCCAGCAGTAACAAAACAAGCACCGTAATCAGGATCCCATGCTTTTTCTTCTTTTTCTTTTTTTTGTTATTGTCGTTTTCAATGACCGCTTCTGCTTCCGCTGCTTTGGTCTGTTCCCTCTTTTGTTTCAATAGATATTCGACAGAATTATAATCAGGAACCAGCTGAACTTCCGCACCACATTTTTGGCAAAAGACATCTCCATCAGGAATGTCAGCACCGCATTTCTGACACTTCATGCAATACCTCTTTCTGGAATTTTATTAGTTACACAGACTCTTCCACATACTGTTCGAATTCCTCCATAGACATAAGGACTTTCCGGGGCTTGGTGCCTTCTTCTTCCCCTACGACACCGGCTTCCGCCAGCTGATCCATAATCCTTGCCGCGCGGTTGAAGCCTATTTTGAATACGCGCTGCAGCATTCCTATGGATGCTTTGTCTTTATCTATGATGAATTTGCCGGCTTCTGTGAAATATACATCCAAATCAGATGCACCACCTCCGGACGCTGCCGAACCGGCAGAAGAAACTGTACTGTTTATTTTTTCTTCGACCTCTGTATTATACACTACTTCGCCGTGTTGTGAAGATAAAAATTTTACAACGGAAGAAACTTCCTGATCGGAAACGAAAGAACCCTGCAATCTGGCAGGTTTTGGATAGCCCTGTGGATAGAATAGCATATCCCCCTTACCCAGCAGTTTTTCCGCACCGTTCATATCCAGGATCGTCCGGGAATCGACGCCGGATGAAACAGAAAAAGCAATACGCGAAGGCATATTTGCCTTGATCAGTCCGGTGATGACATTCACTGACGGTCTCTGTGTGGCGATAATCAGATGAATACCTGCCGCACGGGCCAGCTGGGCCAGACGACAGATTGCATCCTCCACCTCACCTGGAGCCACCATCATAAGATCCGCCAACTCGTCTACGATAATGACGATCTGCGGCATTTTTTTCGGTTTGTCTTCCAATGCCGGGTCCTGGCTGATCAGTGTGATTTTCTCATTAAAGCCTTTCAGATCACGCACGCCATATTCGGAAAATTTATTATAACGATCCGTCATCTCAGCCACAGCCCAGTTTAAGGCGCCCGCCGCTTTCTTCGGATCCGTGACCACCGGAATGAACAGGTGGGGGATACCGTTGTAGCAGCTTAATTCTACGACTTTTGGATCAATCATGATCATTTTCACATCATCTGGATTCGCCTTGTAGAGCAGACTCATGATCAGGGTATTGATACAGACGGATTTACCGGAACCAGTCGCCCCGGCAATAAGCAGATGGGGCATTTTGGCAATATCTGTAACCACCGGTTTCCCTGCAATATCCTTTCCAACAGCAAAGGACAGGGCGGCTTTGGATTTCTGGAAATCCTCTGACTGCAGCAGGTCCCGCAGCATGACTGCGCTGTTGTTTTCATTAGGCACTTCGATGCCAACTGCTGCTTTTCCCGGTATGGGGGCCTCAATACGAATATCCGCCGCAGCCAGATTCAATTTGATATCATCACTGAGACCTACGATTCTGCTTACCTTTACACCCTGTTCCGGCTGCAATTCGTATCGGGTAACCGTCGGTCCGCAGCTGGCGTTGGTGACAGTCACATTCACGCCGAAATCATGGAAGGTTTTCTGTAGTTTGGCAGCAGTCTCACGCAGATGCGCATCCGAATCTCCTGTCTGTCCCCTGCCTGCTTTCAGAAGAGAAAGAGGCGGAAACTGGTACTGCTTCTTCGGTTCCTCCTGCTTGGTATCGATTTCTTTCTTGATGTTTTGAATACCGGAAGCGATTTCTTCTTTTGTGGATTTGGGATTCTTCGTTATCCGTTCCCCTGTATGGTCAGCCTTTGCCGGTTCTTCCGGAATTTCCTGTACGGATTCCACTGGTTTTAATTGGGGAAGCGGTGCTGCTATCTGTTCAGACCGTTCCTTTTTGGACTCCGGCTCATCCCGCTGTATCTGTAATTGTGGGATGACAAATGCTTCCACCTTTTTTTCTTTTTCTTTTAATTTATTTTGCTTTTCCTGCTTAACAGCTTCTTTTTCCAGTCTTGCCTGTTCCGCTTTTCTGACCTGCCGTTCCTTCTTGGCTTCCTGATATGCCATAGAACCTTTGGAATGCAGATTCGCCAGTAAGGTGCGCTGGGTCATGACGATGGCGCCGATGATGCAACCAATCACGGTGATAATATAGGCACCCACCAGTCCGAAAGCCATACAGAGCAGTTTGGAAAGTGCACCGCCCAAAAGTCCACCGCCGACTTTATCCTCTGCAGATATAGTATAATAATCCCCAAAAGGAAGGCCTTCGATATAGCCTTCGGAAATCAGTTGAAGGAGCGTGCACAAAAATAGAAACAACAGGCTTGCACCGATGATTTTGCGGATGACCAGCGGATTGTTTTTGTTGGCTACGTAAAAAGAAAATCCAAGAAATAATATAAACGGAAAGACATAAGTCATAAGACCAAACAGTCCGAAAAAGAAGGAACTGATCAGGTTGCCAACGACGCCGCCTATACCGAAATTACTGATTAGAAGGAGCACGGAAACAGCAAGCACTATACAGAGAATAATCTCCAGGCGTACACCGCTTGGGGATTGATTCTTTTTTGTCTGTGTTCTTTTTTTCGCACTGGAGGATCTTGTCGTCCTCTTTTTTGCTGTAGCCATTTTGTTTACACTCCTACTTTATGAGAAAATTGCCAACGATGGCAACCACTCCGATTAAAAAGCAATAATATGAAAAATAACGCAGTTTCTGGCGCTGCACAATGACCAGCATGGTCTTGATACAGAAATATCCAACGATACCTGCTGCTATCGCCCCTGCAAAACAATTCCCCACAAGGCCTGCCGTGATGGTCTCTCCGCCCACCTTAGTCAATTCCAGCACAGCAGCCCCAAAGACTGCCGGTATGGACATGATAAAGGAAAATTTTACAGCAAACTTGCGGTTAAAGCCGCTTAAAAGACAGGCTGTGATTGTAGTGCCGGATCTGGATACGCCCGGAAAAGTGGCGAAACCCTGACATACACCAATGAGCAAGGCAGTTATAAATCCAACATCTCTTGGGATCCTGTCCCCGGCAGGTACGAAATCAACCACAAGGAGCAAAATACCGGTAACCAGCAGACCTAGCCCTGGAAAGAGCAGCGTCGCACTGGCCATGTCCACGATGCCACGCATAAGGTACCCAAGAATAGCCGTGGGCACGGTGGCCACAAGAACAAGCACAACGAATCTGCGGTAATTGCTATGTACGATACGGGTATAGCGCTTGGCCTCCCCGGTCTTCTTATTATGGAAGTACAGTTTGGCATTGAGGAAAATATCCCGCACCATGCGGATGGCCTCCATAATAAGCCGGCCGATATCCTTGCGGAAAGCCACAAAGATAGCAATCAGCGTACCCATATGAAGCATAACGTCAAAAAACATTCCGGAATCCATCTGAATGTGAAGCAGATGTTCACAGATAGCCAGATGTCCCGAACTGCTGACCGGCAGAAATTCCGTCAGTCCCTGTACAATTCCAAGAAGAATCGCCTCAAAAAAACTCATGATAGATTATTCCTCTTCTTCCCAGTTATGATATACATACTGTACATCGTCATCATCTTCCAGAAGGTCAATGGTACGATTGATGTTTTTGATGGCATCTTCGTCGGTAAGTGTCACATAAGTCTGTGGGATCATAGTAACTTCCGCATCCATCATAGGCACGTTTTCCTTTTCCAGTACTTCCCTCACTGTGTTGAATTCATCGGGATCGGTTATGATTTCATAACTGTCCTCTTCCTCCGAAAAATCTTCTGCGCCAGCATCCAAAGCCAGCATCATCAGATCATCCGCATCCATGGAACATTCTTCTTTATCGATAACAATTTGTCCTTTTTTATCAAACATAAAAGAAACGCAGCCAGGTGTACCAATGCTTCCGTTGCCCTTGGTGAATGCGCTTCTTACATTGGCAGCGGTTCTGTTTTTGTTGTCGGTCAGCGTATCCACGATAATAGCGATACCGTTTGGCCCATAGCCTTCATAAGTAATGTACTCATAGTTCATGGCATTGGCGTCACCGGCAGCTTTTTTGATGCCGCGGTCGATGGTATCGTTTGGCATATTGTTTGCCTTTGCTTTGGCAACCACATCACGCAGTTTGCTGTTGTTGGCAGGATCTGCGCCGCCTTCTTTTACGGCTACTGCAATTTCTCTGCCGATTATCGTAAAAATTTTGCCCTTTTTGGCATCATTTTTCTCTTTTTTGTGTTTTATGTTGGCGAATTTTGAATGTCCTGACATGTTTCTTCTCCTTCTTCTTCCTCAGGCAGTTTATCTACCCTTACTTTTTGTATAATATGTTTGTCCACTGATAATATCTGGAACAAAAATCCCCTACCGGACACTTCCTTGTCATCTTCGTTGGGAATATGATCCAGAAGTGCGGTCAGATAACCATTTAATGTTTCGAACTCCTCATCGTCGAAGTCCACCTGGAGTACCTCGCCCACTTGCTCCAAAGGCGTAAGCCCGTCCATAAGAATACTGTCGTCAAACTGGTGCTGGATAAATACTTCGTCATCATCGTACTCATCCAGGATATTGCCCACGATTTCTTCCAGAATATCTTCCATGGCAACAAGCCCTGTGGTCTGTCCGTATTCATCCACCACGATGACCATGTGTACCTTCTTTGTCTGCATGAACTGGAAAATCGTATCAATGCTCCGTGTTTCCGGAATGATTTCCGCCTCACGGATCAGATTCGGTATGTCCTCGATAGCAATATGGCCCATCTTATGATAAGTCAGCTGTTTCATGGCATCCTTCAGATGGATGATACCGATGATATTGTCAATGTCATCCTTGTAGACCGGATATCTGGAGTTATTTTCTTCCAGCATGATAGCCATAGCATCGTCCAGAGACATTTCTCCGTCCAGTGCAATAATATTTTTTCGATGGGTCATGATATCTTTGGCGTTAGTGTCGCCGAATTCGATGATATTTTGTATCATCTCTGCTTCGTTTTCTTCAATGACACCCTGTTCATGGGCCTCGTCAACGATGGAAATGATTTCTTCCTCTGTAACTTCATCCGCATATTTGTTTGGGTCGATGCCAAATATGCGTACCAGAAGATTCCCCAATACGTTGGCAAAAACAGTAAAAGGCGTAAATACTGTCACCACCGTGGAAACAAAACCGTAATAACGAAACAGCGTCTTTTCCGGATGGTGCAGACTGATCTTGCGCGGGGCCAGATATCCGAATGCAAGCAGGATACTCATGGAAAGCAGAAAAATAAGAATACCGGATATGATCCATACGGCATCCGTGGATAAGCCGGAACAGAACGGAATCAAACGCAGGAGCGCTGCTCCGTACTGAATAAATGTTTTTAATCCTATGTAACCAGTCAAAATCCCCAATAATACGGCCACAGCCTGAGCGGTGGCACAAAATCTTCCTGAGTCATCCATAAGATCAAGAATTCTCGTAGATTTTACATTCCCCTGTTTCTCTATCTCATTCTCACTTGCGTTTTCCAGGGCAACGCTATAGCCATAAAAAATACCATTCAGCACAATAAAAACTACAAAAATAATACAACCCCACAAAGGGCTACAACCATCATCCATGGGATAATAACTCCTTTAAATACAGAATTTCTCTTTTGTTTTAAACCGTCTAAGCAGTTTCCTACCAATAAGTTATACCATTTTCATGCGTATTCGTCAAGAATATGTAGGCAGTTCCAGACTGATACGCAGTGCTTTGTTCACTTTTTTCAAGACCTCCGGGTCCAGATGACAGACCTTATCCCGCAGCCTGACCTTATCTATGGTGCGCAGCTGTTCCAGCAAAATCACCGAATCCCGTACGATATCATACACCTGGGAATCCAGTTCTATATGTGTTGGAAGCTTGGCCTTGTTCATTTTGGAAGTGATGGCAGCCACGATGACCGTCGGGCTGTGCTTGTTGCCAATATCATTTTGAATCACAAGCACAGGCCGGATACCTCCCTGCTCACTTCCTATGACCGGCCGCAAATCCGCATAAAAAATATCCCCTCTTTTAATTACCAAATCATTCACACTCCGATTCTATTGTTTAACCGTAGTATTTCCAATTTTATCGAGTGTATTCCAGCTTTATGAAAAATAATCCTGTTCTTCCACTATACTGCCATTCTGCACATATACCCTTGGCACACGCTTGCTGATATTGCAGACCAGTTCATAGTGGAATCGTCCGGACAGACTGCCCAGTTCTTCCGCTGTGATGCTTTCCTCTCCATCCTGTCCAAGCAAAGTGACGGCATCCAGTTCGTGCACATCCGTAAGATCCGTGATATCCACCATGAACTGATCCATACAGACCCGCCCCAGGATAGGTGCCCGCTGTCCCTTGATCAATACGCTGCCCTTATTGGAGAGTTGTCTTGGGTAGCCATCCGCATAGCCTACCGGTATGGTAGCCACTGTGGTCTTTCGTTTCGTGGTATATGTTCCGCCATAGCTGATGGAAACGCCAGGCGCAACCTCTTTTATGTAGGAAATATGGCTGATCAGACTCATGGCAGGCCGCAGTGTTACCATATTTGTCTCCACCTCATCGGATGGATACATACCGTAGATGCTGATGCCGGCCCGTACCATATCCATGTTGGCCTCCTGCATGCGTATAAGCCCTGCGCTATTGCTGCAGTGGCGCAGGGGGATGTGGATATGATGCTGCTCCAGCAGGGACAAAAAGGCGGTAAACCGCTCCATCTGTACATAAGCCGGCTCCTTGCTCTCCTCGTCGGCTCTTGCAAAATGCGTAAATGCTCCTGTGATCTTTATGCCCGGCAGGCCACCTATTTTTTCTATGGCCGGAATGCTGTCTTTGCAGTCGGCTACGCCGATGCGTGTCATGCCCGTATCCACCGCCAGATGGATCGTGATTTCTTTTCCAGCCACCTGGGCGGCTTTTGACAGTTGCTCTGCCATATCCAGTTTGAATACCGCCGGTGAAAGGTCATATTCTGCAATGATTCCGTAATGTTCCGGGAAAGCATAGCCAAGAAGAAGGATCGGTTTTGTAACGCCTCCATGGCGCAATTCCACCGCTTCTTCCACTGTCGCTGTAGCAAATCCCCATATATAATCATAGTCCTGAACAAGATGCGCGATCTGGCGCGATCCGTGCCCGTATCCATCCGCCTTGATGACGGCCACCATCTTTGTCCCCTCCGACAGATTACGTTTCATCTGCTCAAAATTAAACGCGATGGCATCCAGGTCGATCTGTGCTTTTATTCTACTGTATTTTTCCATGTTTGATCTCCTCGTAAACTTCCGGTATGGCAGTGATGATATCTCTGGCCAGCATGGATGCCGTCCCCAGTTTTTCCCGTGCCTTATCTCCCGCTTTTCCGTGGAGGTATGCACCCAGTGCACCGGCTTTTACTGCTGGCACCCCCTGACACAGCAAGGATAAGATCATGCCGGTCAGTACATCGCCGGAACCGGCTGTAGCCATGCCGTCATTGCCAGTCATGTTGATGTATATCGATCCGTCCACATCTGCAGTACAGGTGCGGGCATCCTTTAAAACGCATTGTACGTTTCGCTCTGCTGCAAATCTGCCTGCCACGCCTATGGGATCCTTTTTGATCTCAGCAACAGGCAGTCCTGTAAGCCGGGCCATTTCCCCCATATGTGGTGTCAGGATACAAGATGCCTGACACGATTCCAGCCACTCTGGATGAAGACCGATGAGGTTCAGGGCATCTGCATCCAGTACCAGCGGCTTGCGGGAGATTTCCAGCAAAGTCCGCACCATATCCTCACTCTGGGCACTCTGTCCGATACCGGGGCCTGCTGCCACCACATCAGCCCATTCCAGTCCCTGACGGATCAATGGTTCCGTATCGTCTTTTTCTTTATAGGTCAGCAGCATGGCCTCCGGTATGAGACGCTGCAGGTTTTCCCTGTTTTCTTCGGCTGTGAGTATTTTAATCATACCCGCACCGCTTCTCATACAGGCCATGGCACTTAAATAGGCCGCTCCGAAGATATCCCCTGAGCCGGCTATCAGAAAAGCCTTGCCGAAAGTTCCTTTGTTGCCATCGGTCTTTCTCTGCAGCAGAACTTCCGGATCTGCTGCCTCCAGGACATGGATCTCCGGCTGAAAAGACAGGCCCTCCGGCTCATAGATGCCAATATCCGCTGTGATACATGTTCCTGCCATAGCTGCACCGGGATACAAAAGCAGGCCAGCTTTGGAAAATGCAAAGGTCACCGTGCTCTTTGCCTGGATAGCACAACCCATGATCTGCCCCGTGCCCGCATGGATACCCGAAGGAATATCCACGGCACAGACAGGGATGCCGGAATGGTTGATTTCCCTGATCACGGTCTCATAGTTTCCGGTGATCGTCCTGGACAGGCCGACACCGAATATGGCATCCACTATAGTAGTATATTCATGCCACTGTGGGTTATTAACCAGAGGAACCTGATATTTTTCGGCAACATCGCCCTGAAATATGGTTTCTTTTGTCTTATGCGCGGGATTTCCCGCTTCACAGATCTCCGCGCACACGCCTTTGCAGTGGAGGATACGAGCTATGGCTATGCCGTCCCCGCCATTGTTCCCGCTGCCGCACACCACAAGAACACGCTTCAGATCATACTGTTCTTCCAGTTCTGCCACAATAGCCAGCGCCGCCCGTTCCATAAGCAGCACAGAAGGCAGTCCGATCTGCTCTATGGTATAGCGGTCCATACTTTTCATTTGTTCGGCTGTCACGATTCGTTTCATATATGCATCTCCTTACAGAGAATTAGCAGCGGATTTCCGCTGCTAAGATTACTGGTTCTTTTGATTCCGCTCATAACTGGTCAGATTGTATGACAATCGCATCAAACTTTCGGATAAATGAACATTCTCCACGATCACGCCGTCTGGAACGACCAGATTCAAATCTGTATGTGCGTAGTTCCAAAGGGCACGGATACCATTCTTTACCAGCATATCTGCCATATCCACAACACTTTCCTTTGGAATCGTAAGCGTTGCGATCTCCACATCATTATTCTGCAGAAACTCCGGTATGGTATCAATCATCTGGATCGGTATACCACGGACGGAAACGCCCTGCAGCACAGGATTCGCATCAAATATGCCCACCAGCCGGAATCCTCTTTTTTCAAAATTCACATAATTTGCCAATGCCTGACCAAGATTGCCTGCGCCTACAATAATCATGTTGTGAACGGTATCGAGACCCAATATTTTACCAATCTCATTATATAAATACTGCACATTATAACCATAACCCTGCTGGCCGAATCCCCCAAAATTGTTCAGATCCTGACGAATCTGTGATGCGGTGACCTGCATTTTTTCGCTGAGCTCATTAGAAGAAATACGCTCAACTCCTGCTTCTAGTAATTCTCCAAGATAACGGTAATATCTTGGCAGCCGCTTTATCACGGCTTTTGAAATCCCCTTTTCGTCCACTGTTATTTCCTCCTAAACTCTCTTAGAATCCATTATATAGAAGTGATAAAAACTTGTCAAATTCTATTTTTCAGATATAATAGATACAGAGGAAGAAACAATTAGAAAAAACAGACCGTACTCTGACACCTGAATGGACTACATATGGCGCAGAATATGGAATTTGGAGGATTATATGATTTTAGATTGTCAACATATTACCAAAGCCTTCGGGATAAATGAAATACTTTCCGATGCTTCCTTTCATCTGGAGGATCATGAGAAAGCGGCTCTTATAGGACCAAACGGAGCCGGAAAATCTACACTTTTAAAGATTATCATGAAAGAGCTGCCCATGGACGACGGAAGCATCGTCCTGGCGAAAGATAAAACCATCGGCTATCTGGCCCAGCATCAGGATCTGTCCGGCGAGCGGACTATCTACGACGAGATGCTCCAGGTAAAGGCCGACATTCTGGAACTGGAACAGCGTATCCGTTCCATCGAATTGGAATTAAAGCATCTGTCTGGTGAAGAACTGGAGAATCGCCTGGCCGTATACAGCCGCCTGACGCACGAATTCGAATCAAAAAACGGCTACGCATACAAAAGTGAGGTGGTCGGCGTCTTGAAGGGCCTGGGCTTCGAGGAGGAAGACTTTGATAAAGAAATATCCACCCTCTCCGGCGGGCAGAAAACCCGTGTTGCCCTGGGCAAGCTGCTGCTGTCAAACCCCGACCTGATCCTGCTTGACGAGCCCACCAACCACCTGGATATGAATTCCATTGCATGGCTTGAGACTTATCTGCTCAATTATAAGGGTGCCGTGCTCATCGTCTCCCATGACCGTTTCTTTCTGGACCGGGTGGTCTCCAAAATCATAGAGATCGACCTTAGCCATGTGCGTACCTTTCAGGGGAATTATTCGGACTACAGCTACAAGAAGGCAATGGTTCGGGAAGCGGAATACCATGCATACATGAACCAGCAGCGGGAAATCAAACATCAGGAGGAGGTCATTGCCAAACTAAAGTCCTTCAACCGGGAGAAATCCATCAAAAGAGCGGAAAGCCGGGAGAAAATGCTGGATAAGGTACAGGTGCTGGATAAACCCCAGGAAGCCAATGTGGAAATGCATCTCCATCTGGAGCCGCGTTTTATCAGCGGAAACGATGTGCTTACCGTGGAAGGACTCACCAAGTCCTTTGATGACCAGGAACTTTTTCAGAATCTTGATTTCGAAATCAAACGAGGGGAACGTGTTGCCATTATCGGAAATAACGGCACCGGAAAAACGACGATTTTAAAAATATTAAATCAGGTCATTGCACCGGATACCGGCTCTTTTGCCCTTGGGTCCAAAGTCCACATCGGATATTACGATCAGGAGCATCATGTTCTGCATATGGAAAAAACTATATTCGAAGAGATTTCCGATGATTACCCCACGCTTACCAATACGGAAATAAGAAATGTACTGGCTGCCTTTTTATTTACCGGAGACAGTGTATTCGCCCCTATCAGCACCTTAAGCGGCGGGGAACGTGGGCGTGTCTCTCTGGCGAAACTCATGCTTTCTGAAGCAAATTTCCTGATTCTGGATGAGCCCACCAACCATTTGGATATCGTCTCCAAGGAAATACTGGAAACTGCCCTGAAAAATTACACCGGAACGGTACTCTATGTGTCCCATGACCGTTATTTTATTAACCAGACTGCTACCCGCATCCTGGATCTGACGAATCAGAAACTGGTTAATTATATCGGGAATTACGATTATTACCTGGAGAAGAAGGATGAACTGACCGCCATTTATGCTCCGGAGGAATCACAGGAAGCCGCTGCTGAGGAAGCCAGCGAGACTAAAATGACCTGGCAGCAGCAGAAAGAAGAACAGGCCCGCATCCGCAAGCAGCAAAATGACCTGGCCAAGGTGGAGGACGCCATCGCCCAGTATGAGGCGCGCGACAAAGAGATTGACGCTGAATTCGCCCTGCCGGAAACCGGACTGGATGTAGCGAAATGTGCTGCTCTTTCCAAAGAAAAAGAAGAAATCGCAATAGAATTAGAATCCCTGTATGAACAATGGGAAATGCTTGCTTAAAGAAATGATAAAAGGCTGGAGAACGTTATATTCTTCAGCCTTTTCTATGTTTAATAAGTCAAAATCTGTTCTTTTGTTCCGATGAGGATTTTGCATCCCACCTGAATGTGATTCAGAATCTGTATCATATTGTTCTCTGGAATAGCAATACACCCGCCGGTATAGGAAGATTTGCTGAAACAGTGCAAAAAGATTGCCGCTCCTTTATATGGGGTACAGCTGGTATTATATCCTATATCCATAGCATAATTGTATGCCGGATTATAAGTAATCAGATGTTCCGAGTCACTTTTGTCGAATCCATTTACCGAGTCCGTGCTGACGAATTGATTGTAATAGGCAGACGTGGAATCTCCCACCCAGTAATGGGTATTGTTCAATTTTGTATAAGAAATTGCTGTTCCTGGATTATCTTTCCGCCCAAAAGCCATACCCATGGTAAATATGCCTATCGGGGTCTTCTGGTCTCCTTCTACTGTCTTGCCAAGCCCATTCCTTCCCACATATCCATTCACTGAAAAAATCGTATTCCAGTTGCCGCTGCTGTCTTTTTCATGCATGGAAACCACTGCATTGCTACCACCGGTACCCTGTACCAGGATGATCTGGCTGCAGTTCTTTGCTGTCTGTAAAGTGGATACCGGTCTTTTTGGCATTTTCATCTCATATTCCCCCACTTATGTAATATAAATAATATAACATATGCAACTATTCCGCGAAAAAATTTTTGCAAAAACGGGAGAAAATATGACGCCTTTAACAGAACAGATTATTTCCAATGATTATGCCGACTATATTGTTCCCCTCGCATCCAGTATATCGGACTTTTTGATTGATTATGCATCTTATGGGCCGCAGGTTCAAAATGAGAATTACGGGCTGCTGCATGTGGAACGGGGCGGAAAGACACCTTTCGAAATCTATACGGACTATTCTCTCCTGCCCAAGCTCTTCACCACCTTAAATACCATAAGTCTTGAGGTGGCTGGCATCACGCAGGCACAGACACAGACCAGCCTTGGCCTGACCGGAAAAGGTGTGCTGGTCGGCTTTATCGATACAGGTATTGATTATCTGCATCCCGCCTTCCGTGCCTTAAACGGAAACAGCCGTATCGTCAGTATCTGGGATCAGACCATCGATTCTGATACACCGCCTGAAACATATGATTACGGTACCCAATATACACAGGCACAGTTAAACGAAGCCATTTTTGCAGAAGATCCTTATGCCCTTGTGCCCACAAGGGACATCATCGGACATGGGACACGGATTGCCGGAGCGGCCTGCGGCACACCCAATCTTCAGGCCGAATTTATGGGAGCTGCCTACGACGCTCAACTGTGCGTCGTAAAACTAAAAGAAGCAAAACCCTATTTGGAGGAATACTTTTTCGCAAACGGAAGCCAGCCGGCCTATCAGGAAAATGATATCATGATGGGAATCCGTTATCTGGTGGAGCAGTCCACCCGCCTCAGTCTGCCGCTGATTCTGTGCTTTGCCCTGGGGACCAATCAGGGAGATCACAGCGGCACAACTCCATTAAACAACATGCTTTCCCGTTACCCCCGTTTTCCCGGCATGATACCGGTGATTGCAGGGGGTAATGAAGGCGGGCGGGCACACCATTACCAGCGGAGTACGTCCACAACCACAGAGGTAGAGATACTGGTTCAGGAGGATACTGCCGGTTTTACGCTTGAATTATGGGGGAATGCCACGGGTCTGTACTCGGTCGGACTGCAGACGCCTCTGGGTCAGCAGATTGACCGTATCCCTGCGCGGCCGGGCCAATCCAATCACATACAGTTCGTATTGGAAAAGACCACCCTGGTGATCACCTACGAGATCCTGCAGACTGCATCCGGAAACCAACTGATCTTTTTCCGTTTTATGGATCCCTCTCCCGGTATCTGGAAGATCCGGGTCTACCCTTCAAGTAATCAGGAAAACACTTTCTTTATGTGGCTCCCGATCACCGGACTTATGAACCGGGACGTGACTTTCCTCGAGCCCAGCCCCTACACGACACTGACTACCCCGGCCAACGATTCTGCCGTTCTGGCTACGACTACTTTTAACGCCTATGACGGGAGTCTCTATATTCATTCCAGCCGTGGCTACACCCGCACAAACGTCATTAAACCGGACCTGGCTTCCCCCGGTGTCAATGTATCCGCACCGAAGCCGGGCGGCACCTACACGGCAGCCACCGGCAGCAGTATGGCCGCAGCATTGCTCTCCGGAAGCGTTGCCCTTGTGCAGGAATGGGCACTCCAGCAATCCAACCGGCCCTTTACCATCGGAGAGATACGCGGATTCCTGGTTCGTGGTGCCACACGGGAAGAAACCCTGGAATACCCTAATCGGGACTGGGGCTACGGCAAACTGAATCTGTACAACAGTTTTCTTTCACTTATGTAATGCATCTGTTTTCACACACCTACCTCCAGACGCATACTATAAATTGTAAATCAAATTTTGGAGGTCTACTATGAGTGATATAGCTGGTAACTGCGGATGTGGATGTGAGTCCAGATGTGGTGGATGCAATAGTTGTGGAAATTCTTCTATGTTCGGCGGTGGTGACTGCTGTTCCATTATCTGGATCCTGTTGCTGCTGTCCTGCTGTGGCAATGGAAATGGTTCTTTTGGCGGAAACGGATGTGGCGGTGATAACAACTGTCTGTGGATCATTATTCTGCTGTTCTGCTGTGGCGGATTTGGTTCCAATGGATGTGGCTGCAACTCTGGCTGCTGCTAAAACAAAAGTAAATCATAACCGGGCCGGAAGTTTCTTCCGGCCCTTCAAACAAGGAGGTATATCATATGGATGACAACTGGATGAACAATCCAAATCTGAAGGGTATTGACAAGTCAAAACTGGAGATGCTCTCCGGCCTGGCTTCCCAGGGACAGTCAAAGGGACAAAATGATTTGATGCCGTTTTTGCTTATGGCGGCCAACCGTTCCAAAGAAAGTGGCATGCAGTTCAGCGGGAAAGAGATGGAGATGGTCCTGGAAGTCATGAAAATGGGCAAGTCCCCAGAGGAACTCGCCCAGATAAACAAACTCATCGGCATCATGCAGATGATGCACTTTTGATCTATTTTTTTGTTTTGTAATGCTCCAGAACACATTCCCGTAAAAGCGTCAGTGCCTTTACCGTAGCCTGTTCTCTGATCTTGGCACGATTGCCGTTTAAGTGCAGCTCCTGCACCATGATTTCGTTTTTGTAGCAGCAGGCAATGTAAACAAGACCCACTGGTTTTTCTTTTGTTCCACCGTCTGGTCCTGCCACACCGGTGATGGAGACACATACATCCGTACCGTTGACAAAATTACCGCCCTTTGCCATCTCTTTTGCGGTCTTTTCACTGACTGCACCGCAGGTCTTTAAGGTACTTTTCTTTACCATAAGGAATTTACGTTTTGCACGGTTAGAATAAGTCACCAGTCCGACTTTCAGTACCTCCGATGCACCAGGTACATTCACGAGCCGTGCGGACAACATACCGCCCGTACAGGATTCTGCTGTACACAGTGACAGCCCCTGGTCATGAAGCAGTTCAATCGTCGCTTCTTCCAGTGATTTGTTTTCATCTGTGGTATAAATGTTCTTGCCGAACCGTACCTTTAATTCCCGGACCATGGGCTTGATGAGTTTCTTGGCAGCAGCCTCATCTTTGGCCTTTGCCGTGATGCGCATATGGACTTCACCTGTTTTTGCATAGGTCGCAATGGTTGGATTATCCTGTTTGTCGATAAGATCAAGGATCGCAGTCTCTGCCATGCTCTCGCCGACGCCGCAGATTTTTACCATCTGGGAATAGATAATCTCCGGCTGACGCTTCTGCAAAAACGGGTAAACCTGATTCTCAAACATGGGAATCATCTCATTTGGAGGACCAGGCAGCAGAATCGCTATCTTGCCGTTCTCCTCTATGATCAACCCCGGAGCCGTTCCGTTTGCATTATCCAGAACCAGGGCATCCTTTGGAACCATGGCCTGCTTCCAGTTGTTTTTTGTAATCTTCATAGTCGGATTGGTCTTTATATAATCATCCATAAAAGCCTGAATCCGTTCTTTGGAATGCGTATCTTCCACAAGTTCTTTTCCCATTACCTCAGCGGTGATCTCTTTTGTCATATCATCCTGCGTCGGTCCAAGGCCACCGGAAAGGATCACCATATCCGAACGGCTCAGTGCTGTGGCGATCACATCCTTCATGCGGTCCGGGTTGTCCCCCACCACGTCCTGATAAAAGCAGGACAGCCCCAGCTTGGCACATTGCTCGGATAAATAAGCCGCATTGGTGTTTACAATATTTCCCAAAAGAATTTCCGTTCCAACCGATACTAATTCAACTATCATTTCTTTTGCTCCTGTTCTTCAGTTATTTCTGCATACTGATTACCTGTCTGTTTTTCCATAAGTAGTCGCACAGGGAAATAATCGTCAGTGCAGTACTTACATAAATCAATATCTGTTCTAAAATAATAAATACATTGGATACATTTCCAAGATTTGCGATGAGCAGAATGATCATAAGCATCTGGGAAATGGTCTTGATCTTGCCCCACCAGCTGGCGGCGATGACGATACCGTTATCGGAAGCCACAAGGCGGAAACCGCTGATAATAAATTCTCTGCTGATAATGATGATGCAGACCCAGGTGGGCAGCCTATGTACGTCCACCAGACATACCATAGCTGCGCAGACAAGAAGTTTGTCCGCTAAAGGATCCATGAACTTGCCAAAATCTGTCACCAGATTATCTCTTCTTGCCAGATAGCCGTCCAGGGTATCTGTAAGGCTTGCAATAATAAATATGGCAAGTGCGGCAAAACTTACCAGACGGTTTTCCCCCGGCTGCAGCATTAAAATCACAAAAGGTATAATCATAATCATGCGTAAAATAGTCAGTTTATTCGGTGTATTCATCGATTAGTTCTCCTATCAGATCGTATTCCAGCGCGCCGGTTACTTTTGCCTGTACAAAATCACCAGACATCAGTTCGCTGGCTGTATTTATAAAAATATATCCGTCCACATTGGGCGCGTCCCCATATGTCCGGCCAATATAAGCATTTTCATCCGCCACTTTTCCTTCTATCATGACCTCCAGCACCTGCCCCATACGGCTGTCGCCATTGGCCATGGAGATATCCTGCTGCAGTTCCATAATATCGTCTCTGCGGTCTTCCTTTACAGATTCATCGACCTGGTCCGGCATAGTGGCCGCCGGCGTATCTTCCTCCGGCGAATAGGTAAAGACTCCCAAACGGTCGAATTCCATCTGATCCACGAAGTCCATGAGTTCCTCATGCTGTGCCTCCGTCTCTCCCGGGAATCCGGTGATCAGGGTGGTGCGCAGCACAATATCCGGGATCTCTTTGCGCAGTGTAGTCACGATCTGGATGAGTTCCTGTTGTGTCGTCCGTCTGCCCATGCGTCTTAAGATGTCGTCGCTGGCATGCTGGATCGGTAGATCCAGATAATGACAGATCTTTTTTTCTTCCTTTATGGTCTGGATCAGTTCCGGATAGATTTCTTCTGGATAACAGTAAAGCACACGTATCCATCGAATTCCATCGATCTGACATAATTCTTTTAATAATTTGTGCAGCGTTTTTTCACCATACAGGTCAGTGCCATAAATAGTGGTTTCCTGGGCAACCAGAATCAATTCCTTCACGCCCTGCTCTACCAGATATTTTGCCTGTTTCAGCAGACGTTCCATAGGTACGCTGCGGAAATTCCCGCGGATCTTTGGAATAATACAGTAAGTACAATGCTTGTCGCAGCCTTCTGCGATCTTTAAATAAGCGTAATGACCGCCTGTGGTGATCACGCGATTGCTCTCTGGATCCGGCAGATACATAAGGTCCTGGTAATCCTCAACCTTTTTGCCGCCCAGCGCATCTTCGATAGCCTCGACCACATCCCCGTAACTGGTCGTTCCAAGGACTGCGTCCACTTCCGGTATCTCATCAATGATCTCAGATTTGTAGCGCTGTGCAAGACATCCGCACACAAGCAGCACACGACAGACCCCCTCTGTCTTCTGCTGCGCCATCTCCAGAATCGTCTGGATGCTCTCTTCTTTGGCATCATGGATAAAGCAGCATGTGTTTACCACAATGATTTCTGCTTCCTGTTCATCGTCGGTGATCTCGTAACCTCTGCTGGTAAGCATACCAAGCATCTCTTCCGAATCCACAAGGTTTTTGTCGCATCCCAGTGATATAAATAAAATCTTCATATAATTCTGCTTCTCCATAGTAGTTGAGGACAAGCCTCCGCTCGTCCCCAGAAAATGATTATTCAGCTGCCTCATCCTCTCCGGCTTCTTCCGGAAGGATTTTCACTTTACCCTCATATACTTCTTCGACTGCGATAGACAACGGTTTCTTGCCATAAATATGATCAATAAGCGGTTCGCTGCCATCAATAATCTGACGAGCTCTCTTGCTGGTAGCCAGTACGATAGAATAACGGCTGCTTACTACCGGTACTTCATCCTCCTGGATCTCGCTGTTTACGACTGCCATTACTTCTGAATAAGATGGATGTATCATAATAATTATTCTCCTTTCATGATTCCCTTTAATTCATTGCTGATTTTCTCTATAAAATCCGAATTTCGGACTGTGGCACAATGTTCGCCCTGGATAATTCCATGCATTTCATCGACACACTCTTCCAAATCGTCATTTATCAATACGTAATCGTAACCGGTGATGCCTTCGGCTTCTTCATTGGCACGGCGCAGTCTTGATTTGATCACTTCCATGGTCTCGGTTCCCCTGCCCACCAGTCTCTTTTCTAATTCCTCAGCCGATGGAGGTGTTATGAATAAGAGTACCGTCTCCGGCAGTTTCGCCTTGACCTTTAGCGCACCCTGTATTTCAATTTCAAGGATTACATCTCTTCCGGCGTTTAGCTGTTCTTCTACATATGCCTTGGGTGTTCCGTAATAATTGTCTACATATTTTGCATATTCAATCAATTCATCCTGATCGATCAACTGTTCAAATGCCTGTGTATTCATGAAGAAATATTCCCGGCCATGTTCCTCCCCTGTGCGGGGCTGCCTTGTGGTAGCGGAAATAGATAACGCATACTTGTCGTATTTTTCCACCAGTCTTTTCATAAGTGTGCCCTTACCGGCACCGGAAAAGCCTGATACAACGACTAAAATTCCTTTTTTATTCATGGATAAGCCCCTATTCTATGTTCTGAATCTGTTCCCGGATCTTTTCAATCTCCGTTTTTAATTCGATGGCGATGTTCGTGGTATTCAGATCATTCGCCTTAGACGTGATGGTATTTGCCTCACGGTTCATCTCCTGGGCAATAAAGTCAAGCTTACGGCCGATACCTGTACCTTCCTTCAGCGTTTCTTTCATATGCTCAATATGGCTGCGCAGGCGGACGGTTTCCTCATCGGTACACATCTTGTCTGCGAACAAAACCACCTCTGCGGCAATTCGATTCTCATCGATCTGATTATCTTCCAGAAGTTCATGCATCTTCGTCTCAAGCTTCTCACGATATTCATTCATGATCTCCGGTGATCGTGTCTCCACCTGTGTGACCAGATTGTTCAAGCCATCCAGTTTTTCAAACAGATCATTGCGCAGGGACTCGCCTTCCGTATTGCGTGACTCGGAAAACTGCTGAGCCGCCTGACGGATTGTTTTCTCCAACTGGCTCCAGATTTCTTTCTCATCTGCAGTCTGTTCTTCCATGGTCAATACTTCTGGATATCTGGACAGGCCAGAGATGCGCACGTCATTTTCCATACCAAAGTCTTCGCTCATCTGATTCAGGTACTGCATATATTGGGATGCGATTTCTTTGTTGTAATGCAGTGCAACTCTAGATTCGGTAAAATCTTCATAAGTAATGAAGACATCTACCTTCCCCCGCTGCATGTATTCTTTCAAGGTATTGCGAATAGAGGATTCGAAAAAACTGAATTTCTTCGGCATCCGTATGTTAAAGTCTAAATATCTGTGATTTACCGATTTGATCTCCACGGTAAATTTCATGTCCGTGTCCATAATCTCCCCACGGCCAAATCCTGTCATACTTTTTATCATGTCTTATCTCCTTGTGAAACATACAGATTTATTGTACTCTAATACGCCATTATCGTCAAGCATACAAATTTGCATAGTCACCGAAAATCATGTATACTAATACAAGCAATTTCAAGGAAAATATGTTTTGGGTAAAATATAGTAATTCAAGCACCCGATTACCCAATAATAAACGCAAGTTGCTGTGTGGGCGGATATATTCACCTGCCTTTGGGTAAGACATCACCATTATTGCACCTGCTTACCCAAAATCTTAAGCAAGTCACTGTGTGGGCAGATATATTCACCTGCCTTTGGGTAACACACCACCGTTATTTCATCGGCTTACCCAAAACATTAAGCAAGTTACTGCGTGGGCGCATTTTTCTACCTGCCTTTGGGTAACACACCACCGTTATTTCATCGGCTTACCCAAAACCTTAAGCAAGTTACTGTGTGGGCGGTTTTTTCTACTTGCTTTTGGGTAAGACAACGCTGTTATTTCATCGGCTTACCCAAAACATTAAGCAAGTTACTGTGTGGGTGGTTTTATCTACTTGCTTTTGGGTAAGACAACGCTGTTATTTCATCGGCTTACCCAAAACCTTAAGCAAGTTACTGTGTGGGTGGTTTTATCTACCTTCTTTTGGGTAAGGTGTGTGGGCAAGAATAGTATCTTACCCATTTATACAGATATTATCAGATTATACAATTTTATAAGTTTGTTTTTGGGTAAGATGTATTTTTTAATTGCTTCCTTACCCAAAACATAAAAAGGAGAAATGATTATGGCTTTTGACGGAGTTACTATCGCCGGGCTGGTGGCAGAATTGAACCAGACTATCGTTGGCGGAAAAATAAATAAGATTGCGCAGCCGGAAGTAGACGAACTGCTGATCACGATCAAGAATAACAAACAACAATACCGGCTTTTTTTGTCGGCCAGTGCTTCTCTTCCATTGGTGTATCTGACGGACACAAATAAGATGAGCCCCCTGACTGCACCGAATTTCTGTATGCTGCTGCGTAAACACCTTGGAAGCGGCAAGATTTTATCTGTGACACAGCCGTCCCTGGAACGAATTATCCAGATCGACCTGGAGCATTTAAATGAATTAGGTGACCTTTGCAGGAAGAAACTGATCATTGAGGTGATGGGAAAACACAGCAACATTATCTTCTGTACCGAGGATGACAAGATCATCGACAGCATCAAGCATGTATCCGCCCAGATGAGTTCCGTGCGGGAAGTGCTGCCAGGGCGTGATTATTTTATCCCGGAGACCCAGGACAAACATGATCCACTGACGATCCGTGAGGGAGAATTTCTGGAACTTGTCTGCAAGAAGCCATTGCCTGTGGCGAAAGCAATCTACATGACACTGACCGGTATCAGCCCCTTGCTGGCAGAAGAAATCTGCTACCGCGCTTCTATCGATGGCGGTCAATCTATGGATGCTTTGTCAGATGTGGAACAGCTGCATTTGTTTGGGACTTTTTCACGTCTCATGGAAGATATAAAAGAAAGATACTTTGCTCCGAATATTGTTTTTCACGATGGAGAACCGGTTGATTTCGCTGCGGTGCCTTTGACTCAGTATGAAACGTATGAGGTGCAGGAGTTTGATTCCATAAGCCAGGTACTGGGCACCTATTATGCTGTGAAAAATCAGATCACCCGCATACGGCAGAAGTCTTCTGATCTGCGCCGGGTAGTTAACACCGCGCTGGAGCGCAACCGTAAGAAGTACATGCTGCAGCAAAAACAGATGAAGGATACAGAAAAGAAGGACAAATACCGCATTTATGGCGAACTGATCAACACCTATGGATATGAAGTCCCAGAAGGTGCAAAATCTTTTGAAGCCCTGAACTACTATACGAATGAGACGATTACTATTCCACTGGATGCAATGAAGACGCCCCAGGAAAACGGGCAGCATTATTTCGAAAAATACAACAAATTAAAGCGTACCGCTGCTGCTCTGGAAACCTATCTGGAAGAAACTAAAAATGATATCGATCACCTTGAATCTATCAGTACTGCCCTTGATATTGCCCTGGACGAGGCTGATCTGGTGCAGGTGAAGGAAGAACTGATCGAATACGGCTACATCCGCCGCAAAGGGCCACAGGGCAAGAAAGCCCGCATCACCTCAAAGCCGTTCCATTATATTTCCAGCGATGGATACCATATGTACGTTGGAAAGAATAATTTCCAGAATGAGGATCTGACCTTCAAATTTGCCACAGGAAATGACTGGTGGTTTCATGCTAAAGGCCAGCCTGGATCACATGTGGTCGTGAAGAATCCAGACGGCGGCGAGATGCCGGACCGAACCTTCGAGGAAGCAGGACGATTGGCCGGCTACTACTCCAAAGGCCGAAAAGCGCCAAAAGTTGAGATCGACTATACCCAAAAGAAAAATGTCAAAAAACCCAGCGGTGCCAAACCCGGCTTCGTCATTTATTACACCAACTACTCTCTGCTTATAGAACCGGATATCAGCGGAATAGAAGAAATCAAGTAATACAAAAGAGAAGAAATTTCAGCAATTCCTGAAACTTCTTCTCTTTTTTTATTCAGTCCAGACCAAACATTCAAAATCTACCGCATTCAAAATCTAAGTACAATACCCCGTTCGCAAAAGAACCTGGCTTTTTGGCAACAACTCGCTTATTTTCTTTCCGCTCCCAAAACCACCTCACCTTTTTGGCAGCAATCTGTTTATTTTCCTTCTGCTGCCAAAAGCTCTTCATCTTTTTGACAGCAACTTGCTTATTTACCCTCCGCCACCAAAATTCCTTCAATTTTTTGGCAGCAACTTGCTTATTTACCTTCCGCTGCCAAAACCACTTCAACTTTTTGGCAATAACCTGCTTATTTACCTTCCGCTGCCAAAAACATTTTCTCTTTTTGGTAGCAACTTGCTTATTTACTTTCCGCTGCCCAAACCGCTTCCCCTTTTTGGCAACAACCTGCTTATTTATTTTCAAATGCCAAAACCACATCACCACTTTGACAACGGATGATACAATTATTTGGTTTGATTGTTGCAGATAGCCATCATCATAGCAGTTCTCCGTATTTTTCCGTCAAGCACTCTTTTTGTCAGACTATTTTTTCCCTTAATGAGCAGGAAGATTCCTGAAATATAGAAGCCTGCTGTAATAAAAACTATGCCCAATAATGGAAAATGTCTCATATACTCGTACGCATCACTATAACTCGTTCCCCATGTAGAAAATTCATATCCTTGATAAAATTTTGCCATCATCGGGAGGCTAAAAGATAAAATCAATGCTATAACCAAAAGACATATCGGCAATATAAAACGCTTTTTTACATTATCTGTTTTATTTTCCTGCAGATTGGAGCCGGTCATTTCCATTCCATGAAGAATAAAATCTGTTGATTTATCGAGCAATTTACTCATTGCAATTATATTGTCAATATCTGGCAGACTTTGACTATTTTCCCATTTCGATACCGCCTGTCTGGTCACATTTAATTTCTTTGCCATTTCTTCCTGTGAGAGCCTTTTTTGTTTTCTCAGTTGAAGTATTCTTTCTGAAATATTCATTTAAGCACCTTCTTTCAAAAAAAATATACCATAGATTGATTCATAATGCCAACTATCTCAATTTGCAAAATGTCAACTACTGGTTGCGTGCTAAATAACGGACCTTACAGACTAGTCGGATTGTGTTATACACCAGTGCGGTCTGCTTTCTTTAACTCCTGTAATCTCTTATTTATTTCCTTTGCTTCCTTTTTTAAATGAACCATAAACAGAAACCATATGACAAAAGCCACTGCAAGTTGTCCTGCTACAATGGCTGCGCATATCCATGGACCGAGCACGGTTGGAATCCAGCCGACTGCAAAGGCGACTGCTGTGTAGACCGCGCATCCGATTCCCATATGTACGACCACCTGTATTGCTCTTGGCAGATTTTTCTTTTGATAGATAACGGCCGGCGTTCCAAATCCAATTCCCACCAGCAGACACCCCACTACCATTTTCGTAAAACGATAGTTTGTCATTGAAAAGTCACCTCCATATATCAGATCAAAAACAACTCCGAGTATACAGAATATGGTTAATGAAATGACCATACTAATTACTGTGTTTTTTAATATTTCTTTCATAATTATACCTCTCCTATAATCCCAAATAATTTTTAAAATCCGGTAAATATTTTCTCGAAACATACTCACTGCAGCTGTTTTTTAATTTCAGGAGAAGTGTCCCGCTGAATCCAGACTCAACGCTATCCATATAAGACAAATTGATAAGTGTCCCTTTCGCAATCTGCATAAACTGCCGGCCCAATTGTTCCTTCAATTCATACAGTCTGTTTCTGGAATAATATTTTTCTTTCTTCCCATATACCATGGTGCTCCCATTTTCAACTCGAACCATGTAGATTTCCTCCGGCTGAAGGATAATAAAGCGATTCTCATTTTGAACTGTAATAGGTGGTTTCCCTGAACTGAAGAATTCTATAATTCGCTGAATCTCTCCATTCATCTGGCTGGCATGAATGGTCGCATAGGGCACTTTGCACGAAGGCTCTATTTCAACATTTACCTGCATTCCCAATCCTCCTTTCCTGTTGCTGTATTTATCATACAAAACATTTTCTGAATTGTCTCACATTTCCATGTAAGTGGCAAAAATCCAGTGGTAAAATACAAGAATATGGCACAAAAATACACAGGCAATGTCACCACTACCTGTGTATTTTTTAACTTGAATTTTCCGATTACTTCATTACGATATTAATAATACGTCCCGGAACATAGATTTCTTTTACGATGTTTCCGGTCAGTTTGTCGGCGATGATTTCTTTTCCTTTGGCGATGGCATCTTCTTTGCTGATATCAGCGGAAAGTGCTACTACGCCACGGGTCTTGCCGTTGATCTGGACTGCGATTTCTACTTCGTCGTCCTTCATGGCTTCCTCGTCATGCTCCGGCCATTTTGCTTCGAATACGGACGTCTCGTGACCATACATTGCCCACAGTTCTTCTGTGATATGTGGTGCGAATGGCGCAAGAAGAACGATAAAGGTCTCGACTGTCTCTTTGTCCATGCCGCCTGTTTTCTTAGCCATGTCGATGAATTTGTTGTTATATTCCATAAAACCGGAAATAACAGTATTCAGGCTGAAGGTTTCCAGTCTCTGGGTGATATCATATACCATCTTATGACGAAGTTTTACCATATCTTTGGTCTCTGCCACATTTGCCTCGCAGCTGTCAGCGGCCATTTTCCAGAAACGGTTCAGGAAGCGGTATACACCGTCGATACCACGGTCATCCCACTCAGCATCCAACTCCGGCGGTCCTACGAAAAGTTCGTACATTCTAAGGGAATCACAACCATAATCACGCACCAGATCATCCGGTGAAACTACGTTGCCCTTAGACTTGGACATCTTAATGCCGTTCTTTCCGGTAATCATACCCTGATTGAACAGCTTGGTAAATGGTTCGTCAAAGTCGACTACGCCTATGTCATGCAGGAACTTGGTATAGAAACGGGAATACAGCAAATGCAGTACTGCGTGCTCTACGCCACCGATATACATATCAACCGGCAGATATTTGTCTGCTTTTTCTTTGGAAACCAGTTCTTCGTTATTCTTATTATCTACATAGCGCAGGAAATACCAGGAAGAACCAGCCCACTGAGGCATGGTATTGGTTTCTCGCTTCGCAGGTGCACCGCAGATCGGACAGGTGGTATTCACCCACTCATCGATACCGGCCAATGGAGATTCGCCTGTGCCAGTTGGCTCATAGGATTCTACATCCGGCAGACGCAGCGGCAGTTGTTCTTCCGGCACTGGTACATTGCCACAATGCGGACAATGGATAATCGGAATCGGCTCGCCCCAGTAACGCTGTCTGGAGAATACCCAGTCACGCAGTTTGTAATTGGTGGTCTTATGGCCAAGCCCTCTTTTTTCTATCATTTCAGGCGCTTCTTTTTTCAGGACTGCAGACTCCATACCGTTCCATTCACCGGAATTGATCATAGTTCCTGCTGCTTCCGTGTAAGCCTCTGTCATGTTTTCGATTTCTTTTCCGTCTTTGGCGATAACCTGAATGATCGGGATATTAAATTTGGTTGCAAACTCAAAGTCACGGTCATCATGCGCCGGCACACACATAATCGCACCGGTACCATAATCAGCCAGTACATAGTCAGACAGCCAGATTGGCGTCTTCGCACCGTTTAACGGATTGATCGCATAAGTTCCGGTAAACACACCTGTCTTTTCTTTGCCCTGAAGGCGGTCTACGTTAGAACGCATAGAGGCATCCAGGATATACTGCTCTACGGCTTCTCTTGTCTCGTCTGTAGCGAGAGATTTCGCCATGGCATGTTCCGGTGCCAGTACCATAAAGGTTGCTCCATAAAGGGTATCTGGACGGGTGGTATAGACTGTAATCTTCTCATCGCGTCCCTCTACCGGGAATTCTACTTCTGCACCGTGGCTCTTGCCGATCCAGTCAGACTGCATTTTCTTAACCTTATCCGGCCAGTCCAGTTTGTCCAGATCTTCCAGCAGGCGGTCTGCGTAAGCGGTAATCTTCAACATCCACTGACGGAGGTTTTTCTTGGTAACCTCTGTGCCGCAGCGTTCACATTTACCGTTTACGACTTCTTCGTTTGCCAGCCCTGTCTTGCAGGAAGGGCACCAGTTGATTGGAAATTCCTTCTCATAAGCCAGACCTTCTTTGAACATCTTCACAAAAATCCACTGTGTCCATTTGTAGAAATCCGGATCTGTAGTATTTACTTCCATATCCCAGTCATATACGGCTGCAATATCGTTGATCTGTCTTTTGATATTTGCAATATTGTCCGCAGTAGATTTTGACGGATGTGTCCCCATCTTAATGGCATAATTTTCTGCAGGCAGACCAAACGCATCCCATCCCATAGGATGAACAATATAGTAACCATTCAGCATCTTGTAACGGCTCCACACATCAGAAATAACATATCCTCTCCAATGGCCTACATGAAGACCATTTCCTGAAGGATACGGAAACATATCAAGACAATAATATTTCGGCTTTTTGCCGTCATTAACATTCACCGGGTTTGCTTCCCAGTTCTTACGCCATTTCTGTTCAATGGCTTTGTGATTATATGGTACAGACATTCTATTTTCCTCCTCGTAAACTCTGGTAATAATTCTATGCCACTTTGCTAAGTGTTGTCAAGTTTTATATCACATTTCATCGCATATTTCCTGTGAACTATTACTTTATCCAGTTGCTTTTCACAAAAACTCTTTCAGAATAAGCGTTACTATAAATGCAATTAACACACTTGATAATGTACCAACTAAATACTTTTCAGCAAAAGGCTGCTCTTCAAGTTGTTTGTAACGGGCTATACTTTTTGCCGCTAATACAAAACCAATCGCTCCAAATTGTTCACACAAAACTAAAACCGCAATTATAATTCTCTCAAGTTTTCCAATCAACTGGCCATATTGAAGTTTGTCTTCACTATTAGGCTCGCCAATAATATGTTCAAATAATTTCTTAATACAAACGGATGCCGGGTCCCATAGTATTGTAAAGATCAAGAAATAGACCGCTATCCTGTTACTATATGGACATCCCTGTAACCAGTCATAAAATACTGTTGTATGCAATCCTAAACTAAAAGAAAGATATACACTTATAAGTATGAGCATATGTAAAGCCTGATCTATACAAAATGTTGTGAATTCAGGGATTTTCATGCAAGGATTTTTATCCACCCATATCTTAATCCTGTCAATAATGAAATGCGAAACTACAATTATAAAATATGGAATAATTGCCGAATCCCATCTAATCAGTAGACACATTGTAATCAAAAATAAAACCGCATAAATGAAAGCATGTTTAAACAGATATTTTGTATTTTGCACTTTTTCTTCCGCCATTTTATGGGTTTGAAAAGTGAAATCCGCGAGAAAATGTGCGTTCATCATTAGAAATATAATCATATTGTCCTCTTATAGAAATTTATCCATGAATTTCAAAGCAACTATGGTTGAATTTCTGGCTTCATAAATGTTCGCTGTTCTAAATGTCTTTTCAATGCTTTGTCTGCTTATATTCAATATTTCTGATAATTGTAGACTCATTCCCCGTGTTCGACCACTGGAAACAAAAAAATCCTCCTCAACATTCAATGCATCAACAACGAATGGTTTCAGGTTCCTATATTGTATTTCATCAAAAGGATAGTTTCTCATTGATCTGCTTTTTTTATAATATGAATAATAATCCAATTTATTTTTTCTTGTTAGTAATTCAAAAACAGAATTTAATCGCTCGCTGTTTACCACATGACCATAATCTATAGGGTACAATAGTTCTGAAAGAATCATGAGTTCATTCTGGTATTCACTATGATTATCTGTCAATGCAAAGGCTGTATTGATAACTGCATTTAAATATAAATCCATTTCGCTGCCCGAATACAAAAGTACTGAATAGCCCAATGTATCTTTCACACTTTCAATTGCTCTGCGGGCATTGTGGTATGCAGGTCCATCCTGAACGGTCGTACTCGCATGATCAATTTTCACATTCCATTCTCCTACCCCAATTCCGGCTCGTACTTGTGTTGGAGATATCAGCATAGAAAATATTCTAAAGTACAGATATGCGGCTTCCGGACAAATAAAAAGGCCCTGCACCTCATCACCAGCACTAAATTCAACATTTTTTGCCAATGCGTACGAAAA
>JAQUWF010000134.1 GCA_028692975.1 Lachnospiraceae bacterium | reverse complement strand
CTATGGATATACGCATCACACATTTTAAATATCTTTTCGTTTGGAGGGAAATTGTTCATATCATTTGCTACAGCGTTCAATATTGCCATCAAACCATTTGCCGTATCATCCGTCAAGGCATAAAACAACTCTTCTTTATTCGCAAAATAACCGTAGAAAGCGCCCGTAGTCACTCCTGCTGCTTCTACAATCTTTCGCAGTGGCGCACTTTTAAAGGTGTATTGCAGAAAGTTTCGGTAAGGAGCAATACGATTCTTATCTGCTCATAGACTTCTCCAATATTACAAAGCAGATTCTGGATGTATTTGAAAATGATTCTATGGATCTGGATCTTTTTTTTAATAAGCTTTCTGTTTTTTATGGTATCACCCTTGTAACAAGGAAGTCGTTAATTATTTTTGATGAAATACAGATGTATCCGCGTGCAAGGCAGTTGATCAAACATTTTGTTGCTGATGGGCGATATGACTACATTGAAACAGGCTCTCTTATTACTTTAAAACAAAATATTGAACACATCGTTATTCCTTCAGAAGAAGAAAAGATTGTCATGCCGCCCATGGACTTTGAGGAATTCTTATGGGCCCTTGGCGATGAGGTAACCATTCCCTATCTAAAGACCTGCTTTGACCGACGCTGCCCCGTTGGGGAGGCTGTCCACAGAAAGGCCATGAATCTTTTTCGTCAGTATATGCTCGTAGGCGGTATGCCGCAAGCCGTCCTGACTTATGCGCAAACCAAAGATTTTGAGAAAACAGATCGCGTAAAAAGACGGATTCTGGAGCTGTACCGAAATGATGTCACAAAATTTGCAAAGGGATATGAAAGTAAAGTCCTTTCCATCTTCGATGGAATACCATCTCAATTATCAAAACATGAAAAAAAATACACCTTATCCTCTATCCGCAAGGAAGCCCGTTTCCGCGATTATGAAGATTCCTTTATCTGGCTGGATGAGGCAATGATTATTAACACCTGCTTTAACTCCACTGATCCTACCGTCGGTTTGTCTCTGAATTCGGAACGCATGACTCTAAAATGCTACATGGCAGATACCGGGTTGCTGCTCAGCCTTGCATTCTCTGATAAGGAACTTATGGAAGAAGGTATTTATAAGATGATACTTTTTGACCGGCTCAGTTTAAATGAAGGTATGCTTATGGAAAACATCGTTGCGCAGTCTTTAAAAACGAATGGCTACAAGTTATTCTTCTATTCCAAAAGCAACCGCGAAAATAAAGCCGATCGCATGGAACTTGATTTTCTGATCAGCAAAGAGAAACGCATCTGCCCTGTTGAAGTCAAATCCTCCAATTATGCCCGTCATACGTCTCTAGATAAGTTCAAAAAGAAATTTGGGAAGAAAATCGGACAGCGTTTCATTATCTATACAAAAGACCTAAAACAAGCGGATGATATCCTGTACCTACCAATTTACATGACGCTTTTTCTATAAGCATACTTCTCTAAAAATCCAGAAGAGGACTTTGCCACTTTGTGCAAAGCCATCAAAGTATTCTATACAGTGAAGGCCATCATAATATTCCTCCAGTCCAAACCGGATATCATATCTTTTAATTCCATGCTTGTAAAATAATGTTCCTATTCTTTTCTCACTCATGTCCGGCGCTCTCCGCTTTTCTTCTATATATAATAGTGTCTATCATTCTTTACTTTCCAAAATTTTCGGGTTCTTTTTTAGATAATTATCCCGATAACGGTAGAAAGTCGAATGTGACATACCTAGTTCCTTACGCAGCTGCATCGGCCCGGTTACTCCCTTTACAAGCTCTGCCAATGCCTAATTTGCTTCTTTCATGTGGAACCGCAGACTGATTCCGTGGTAATGACCCATTGGAAAGTGGAGGGTAAATTTCCGCCCCGCCCGGACATCAATTACATAGTTTCCTGATTCCAGATAAACATATTTATCTTTGGAGATTTCCCATTCCACACGACCCTCTCTGCAAAAATGCAACCAAAGAATATCTGTGTTGTCATTTTTAACCACAGGACACTCCTGCATATGAAAGTCGGAATGAAGCAGATAAATACCAGGGAACACCCGAAAGGCCGTAGAAATTCCATCTCCTTGCTTTCTAATCTAGTACATTGTAAACTAAATAACTGCACAGAAATCTACCTATGTGTAACTGCACCACTCTTCTCTGCAATCAGGCACATCCAATGTTTCTTTGTGTGATCTACTTTAATATTGATAAAACCAGCCTGGGTAAGCATACTTTTCACTTGATTCTTATCATAGATCTTCATTCCTTCTATTTTTTTGGTCCATTTTTCATCTGCCGGATTGGTCCCATCAGACTCATTGCAGATCATAAATCGACCACCAGGTCTTAACACTCGATATACTTCCTTAAATGACTTTTCGATTTCCGGCCAGAAATAAATGGTTTCGAAAGCTGAGATGCAGTCATAGGTATCATTTTGAAATTGCATTTGCAATACATTCCCCTGAAATATTTCACACCTGCCCGCTTCGATTGCGACTGCATTTTTATTTCTGCTGCTATGTACACTGACTTCCGAGTAATCCAACCCTGTCACATGTCCATTTGGACACTTTTTCAGCCAGACAGCAATGTTGGCACCACCGCCACAACCTATATCCAATATGGTGGCATCTTCATTTGCTTTTATATGTGAAAATCCCCAGTCTGCCAGCTGTGCATGACCGTTATTCATCATCTTCACCATCATTTTCCCCGCCAAACCTTCCGGCTTACATGTATTTTGAAAAAAACTCATTTTCCTTCCTCCTGACATTTTTTATTGTTTTGAATATTAGCCATATGCTCTTTCGATTTTTCTGAATCTGATAGAGATCCTTTCCATTTTCAAAACTGCCTAAATGCAGAAGGAAGGTGTATATCTAAAAAAGATGTCCACCCGATGAACACCTTTCATTATAATCGTATTTATCATATGTCTTGTCTGACAATATCAGGCTATGGCAAATTGAGCAAAAGAAATCTCCGTTCCATTTGCGCTCCTGCTGCAGATATTCACAGCCCTGCTCATTACCTCTGCAAACTGATCATCCTTGGTAACAACCTTTAGAAGGGTGTGATCTTTTGTAACTTCCACGGATTCCACATCTTCCAACTGTCTCATTTCCTGTTCTATTATTTTTGCCTGCTCGTCTGTTACCTTCTTGGAGAAGCGATAATATCTTCCCATAACTGTCATCTCTTTCCTTATTATTTTGTTAGTTTCTTCTAACTGTTTTAAGAATACACCCATCACAAAAAGGTGGCAATATCAGGATGTGTTATTAAGATATTTTCTCATTTAGAAGCATCGCATATTATGAATCCACTCATTTCCGGATTGCACTTTCCAAAATTATATAATAAAACCCTTTTCCGCGCAAAGGAAAAGCACTGTTTCCGAACTCTCACATATCGGAAACAGTGCCGGGAATTTGGCATGTTTATTGGTATTATCTATTTATTTAGAAAAACATTCATAATACTCTCGTAAAATTTCACTGATACTTCTAACGATTTTCTTCATAATATTACCTCCGTCTATGTGCTTGGATTGTTATATGATTAAGAAAATCAGCGCTGCTTTCTTTTGTTGTTATTATAATAGCACGTTGACATATTTATGTGAAATACATATAATAAGCATATATTAATACCTTTTAGGTATGAAGTCAAAGGAGACAGTTTATTATGGAATTGCGGCACATACGATATTTTCTGGCTGTTGCGGAGGAACTGAATTTCACACGGGCGGCCCAAAAACTTCTGATCGCCCAGCCGCCTTTGAGCCGGCAGATACAAGCTCTGGAGGAGGAACTGGGGGTGCAGCTTTTTATCCGAAACCCGCGCTCCCTGCAGCTGACCGAAGAGGGTATCCTCTTTCGCCAGCAGGCAAGACAGATCTTAAGTCTGGTAGACAAGTCCACGGAAGAAATCCGTGAAATGAAAAATGGCCTGGGCGGGACTCTCTATATTGCCTCCGTGGAGGGCTATGCGCCACGGCTTATCGCCCACTGGATCGCCGGATTCCAGAAGATTTATCCTCGTGTACAGTACAATATCTGGAATGGCAATTCCGATGATGTGATTGACCGCCTTATGAATGGATTATGCGACCTAGCTCTCATTGTGGAGCCATACAATGCCGAAGGGCTTTATGCCCTGCCAGTCTTTCAGGAGTCCTGGACTGCCTTCATTCCTGTGGATCACCCTCTGGCGCTGGAACCGGGCGATACGGTGGAACTGCAAAAGCTTTCCACGGAGGAACTCATCGTCCCTTCCCGCCGCTCCCGCATCCGGGAGATTATGACCTGGTTCGATGACAGCAACCTGCCCCGACCAACCATCCGCTGCGAGATGGCCCATATGATGAATGCCTGTGCGCTGACCGAAGAAGGTGTGGGCATCGCCATCTTCCCCGCCTCCGCCGCCATACTCTCTCCTACGAAAAACATTGTGTCCAAGGAGATCGTGCAGCCCTCCTTCCACGCCACCTACACCATGACCTGGAATAAGAATCATCAGTTATCCAAGCTGGCCGACACATTTCTAAACCACGTAAAAGAGAATCTCCAATCATAGAGATTCTCTTTTATGCATTTCATTTCCTGGCACCTGCTTTACCACCGATTCTCACACTTATGCAAAAAAACACCATAATGGCAAAAACCATGTTTCGTATATAATCTGTCATTTTTCTCTTCTGTTCCGCCTGATACTGTTCGTGAGTTTCCCCAAGGGTGTAGCCTGCCTGCTGCAGTTTTTCTTCTGCCGCCGTCATATTATCCAGCCCCTGCATCTGGATCCAGGCAGTGGTGACCATGGATTCGCTATTCCCAGACTGGAGCTGCATCTGCTTTACCTGATTTTGATCCATATAAACGCTTCCCGCATCCCCGGACAACAGACCGGGAATCTGTACCTCATAAGCCTGCCGCCCACTATGGGATGCCGACGGATCCGGTGCCTCTGGATCCGTATCCGCTCCCCCCACAGTCACTTTTGCTCCTATGGTCCGATAATTCTTTTCCAATTCCTTTACTTCCCGCTTCGATATTACATTTCCATAAGGATCCTGCAATCCAGCAAGCACCTGTGTATCCAGCAGCAGTATCCTGCCATACTCCGCATCTTCTGCCTCCTGATCCGGCACCATAGTAAGGGGAAAGACATCAAAATCTACACCCTGCACCGTCACCGCTCCCACATAATTGCCAAGATGCAGTTCCGCCTCTATGGACGTGACCGGATAGAGTCCCACGCTGCCCGGCAACGCTGCAATGGCCGCGGAATCCGCCGCCGTTATGCCACTTTCATTTTCAATCATTCCCCCGAACTGCCCTCTGTCTTCCCGCATCACCTGCAGCAGCAGGATCCCCTGCCATAAAAGGACAGCCGCCAGCACGGTCAGAAGCAACAGGAAATGTACTCTGCTGCTCTGCCTGAGATACGCCTCTTTCCTTATCTCCTTTGCAATTTTCGTATCTGCCATACCAGACCTCCAATGACTGCCGCCAGGATCAGAAAGACGATGACCAGAAGCGTGATCCACCATGCATTCGTTTTCTGTTCCTCTTCTTTCTGGAATCCGATGCTCTCCGCTTTCTGGATCACGGTACTGCACTCCCTGGTCTCCTCATAGGTCTGCCCGTAAGCATCCTCATAAGCCAGGGTGATCGTTCCCGCTGTCTCCCCGCCTTCGGCCCCTTCTGCCAGGGCGGAAATATAGAGGCTTAGGCTTCCCTGCCCCTGTGTCCCCGCTTCCAGATTGCCAAGAAAGGCCTCGCTGGCAGTTCGGATCCCCTCAGCCGCCAGAGAAATGCGCACATTATAGACCGGCGCATGTCCTTCATTCACCGCGGATACCTCTATGGGAACATTGGCCATTTCCGTCACCTTGTCCGGCATCAGAACCGTTCCAAGCGCTGCTTTTGCCGTCTGTACTACGGTAAAGCGGATTTCCTCCGTATCGGTATAAGCGGTACCACTTTTATCTTCATAGTCAAACTGGAACTTCAATGACTTCATGCCCTGCTCCGTATTCAATGCAGCAGTCATGGTTTCTCCCATAGAAAAAGTCTGGCCTGCGCTCACATTTCCAACGTAAGCTGACAGGGAAGAAAAAGACAGATTGGCATCTTCACATTCTATGCTCACTTTCAGATTATAAGCGGCTAAACTTTTACTCTGGTTTTTGAATTCGCTCTGGATCTCAGTTTCTGCGCCTGCGGAGACCGACTGTCCGTTGATACTGCTGGAAATGCAGGTAAACTTGGGCTTTCGCAATGTTTCCGTCGGTGTTTGGCCACTGTCTGTACCGCCGCCTCCTGTGTCTCCCCCGTTTACATCTCCTCCCATATCATTCTCCGGTACACTCCCATCATTCTCCGGTACGCTCCCGTCATTCTCGGGTACGCTCCCGTCATCGGCTGGTTTCTCCGGCTCCGGCTCAGCTTCGTTCTCCTCCGGAAGTCCCTGCACCTGCACATAAACAGTGCAGGACAAGGTACATTTCTCTCCGTTCCCATCATAGGCCAATGCCTCCAATGTCACTGGATACTGCCCGTTTTTCCCAGTTTTCTGGAGTTCGATGTCACAGGAAAACAACCAGACCTTCACCTCCTAGTATAATAATGATGTAGTCAATTAAGACTACTTGGTTAATAAGTTTCTATATATCAGATAACAGAAGAAGGTGTTCTTCCTTCATCAGATGTTATCTATATTAATTATCATGTCTGA